>JAQGHV010000282.1 GCA_028288785.1 Rhodospirillales bacterium
CCCTTCGGGATGGGTTTGGGACGGTCTTTCGAAAATGCGCAAATTTTAACCGCTTGCTGGGCTGGCGGCCGTTCTCGGGAACGCGCGCCTTGGCCTCGGCTGGCCACGACATCCGGCTACAGGGTACCGCGTTTCTCAGTACCCCTAGCATTCCTGTTGCCAGCATTTCCTTTCTTTAACCGGAAATGTGCAGCGCCCAGAAACCAGAATGTTCGCGCAGATCAGGGGCCGGACATGACCGAGGCGGAGATTTGCCGATCACCGAGGACGAGCTACCGCCGGGTGTTGTGCTCCCCGCCCGCTTCCATCCGATGTCCGAGCCGGAGCTGCCGACCGTGACCCAGGGTACCATGTCGGCCGCTCTGGCGCTGGCCGAGCGGATTGGGGGCGGTGAGGCGCATGCTCAGACGCACAGTGGCAGCGGCCATCGTCCGTTTGACCTGGAACGCGCGCGCAACCTTGATCGCATCATTCCATCGATTCAGAAGGGCTCGATCTGGAGCCACGGTCGCGACCACATTTATGCCGCATCCACCTTCAATGGCCGCCCCTACATCTGCGTTCACGCACGGCACACGGCAACGAACGCCTACGTGCTCCGCACGGCATACCCCCTGAACGACATGAAGGAATGGGCCACGTCAGACCAATCGGACTTGGCGATCAGGTGGTGCCGCGATTGGTGCGTCGCGTGGACCGGCCCGGGCTCGAGCCGGGCCGCCATCCGCTCGATGCTCTTGCGATCGCCCGGCAGCAGCACTCCGGCGCAGTAGCTGCGAGCCGGGGCGACGCGGTCGGCATGGCCAAGGGCTGCGCCAAGTGCCTCGACATAGGCCGAAACCGCGATTCACTGCCGCCCGGTGTGGATGAGAGAGCCACCCGCCGCCTCCATGCGTGAGAGCCCCCACACATACGAAACCAGCAATGAATCGGACAAGCTTGTTATGACGCAGTAGTATTAGGTCAGGGCGATCGCGTTGGCGGGGCTGCCGACGCCGCCGCGCAGGTTCAGCGGTGCTGCGACGAGAAAAGCGGTGGCACGACCGGTCGAGGCGCTGTCTTCGGCCAGGGCCTCGAGGTCGAAGAACTCACCCAGGCACAGGCCCATCCGCCCGATGCCCCAGTGCAGCGAGGGGCGCAGCGCGGTGATTGGGAAGGCTTCAACCGTCGGGTTGTCCGCCGCGATGGCGGCGATGCCAGTATCCCAGAGCCACTCCCAGGTCGCGGGCCCGCCATCGACGCCCGAGTAATCGCGGCCCCGCAGCAGGGCGTCGCGCGCCTCCGCACCCTCCGCGGCGCGGAACGCGGCGAGCCAACCGGTGCGGACCAGCAGGATATCGCCCGCGCGCGGCGTCACACCCGACGCGGCCAGGCAGGCGGTGAGATCATCCGCACTCGCACGCATGCTGCCGAGCGGCGTCCACGCGCGTCCCACCTTCGCGAAATAACGCGGCAAGTCGGCGAGGATCGCCCGACCCGCAATGCCGTGGGCGAGCGCCTTGTCGATGCCGTTGCGGCTGCCCTCGCCATGGATGACGGCAGCGAGCGGCGCGTTGTTGTAGAAACCCTGGATCGGGCAGGCGTAGTGGTTCAGCCCATCCCACTGGCTGCTCGCCTGCAGCCAGAAGCCGTCCAGCTTGTCGTCCCGCGTCATCTTGCCTGGCCCATCATCGACGACCAGCGTCGGCGTCGGGGCGGCCCGCCGGCGATGCGCGCCGGATAGCGCCGCCCCAAACGGCTCATCCAGCGGCAGGTTGAGATTGAACCGCTGACCGTCGCGGATCTCGGCGGCGCCCGCGGCGACCGTCGCATCGGTGATGCGGTTGAGCGTGCCGATCTCGTCCCCCGGCCCCCAGGCGCCCCAGGCTAGCGGCAGGTTGGTGCCGTCATCGGGGCGGGGGAGGTCGGCATAGCGTGCTGGCGTCATGCCGCGAGCGTAGAGCGGAAGGTCTCGAAGCGGAAACGCAGAATCCCGCGCCCGAACGAAGGATGGATCGTGCGACGCAGGTGGCGCCGAACCGGGCATTCCTCGGCCCCCGAGTTGGCCGTCGCGACAGGCTTGGCGGCGCTATCGAAGCGGAATCTTTACCAGCCGCGCGGGATAACCGGCGCGACGATCGGTGGCCATCTTGCGCCGTGATCGCGCCTCCGGCCGCGGCAGACAAAGGTTTTGAGAATGGCGATCACCTATCTCACCCTGAGCGAATTTCGCGCCCTCGGCGCGCTGTCCGGAGGCGATATCTTCATCCTGCGCGACACGGCGGCCGCGCTGGAACATCTGTCGGCCAGCGAAATCACCATCTTGGCGCAGGCCGGCCTCAGCGCACTCGATGCCAGCGACGATGCTCTGCGCCTCGACACCGCGCAGCGCGGCGCGCTGGGCGGGATAGCCCTAACCACCGGCGACATCGTGACGCTGCACGACACCGCCGCCAATATCGCCGCCCTCACGCCCGCCGAAATCGCCGCACTTGGCGGGATTGGCTTCGATCGCATCGATGCCACGGATGACCGCCTGAGCCTCACCCTCGCGCAGGCCCGGGCGCTGGATGGCGTGGCACTCACCGCCGCGGATCTGGTCACCATCACGGATGTGCCTGGCACCATCGCCGCGCTGGAACCCCATGAACTCGCGGCGCTGGCGAGCGCCGGCATCGACGGGATCGAGGCCAATCACGGCGACCTCGTGCTCGACGCGGCGCAGGTCGCGGCGCTCGGCGCCATGCCGCTGCTGATCGACTATGCGCAGTGGCGGGACGGCACCACGGCGCTGGCGAATGTGGCACCCGGCTATGCGCTCGCGGTGTTCGGCGTGCCTGGCGAGGCGGATTTCACCGCGCTCGATGCGGACGCCGCCATCGGCCGGTACTGGGTGACGGATACCGCCGCTGCCATCGAGGTGGGGCTTGCTGCGATGGCGACGGCGACGAAACTCGCCGGCATCAGCCCGATCGATAATGCGACGCTGGCGATGACGGCCGCGCAGTTTGCCGCCTCTAACGGCGCCCTGGCGAAGCTGCCGCAGGATTATCGCCTCACCATCACGGGGGCCACCGTCGCGCAGGCCACTTCCCTGCAAGCCAACGCGCATGTCGAGAGCTTCGCCATCTCCGACACCGGCCCGCATGTCGCGGCGAGCCTCGCCGCGCTAGGGGGCTTCGGCAAGGTCACGGCCATCATCGTGGAGCCCGCGGGCGTCCTCGGCATCACCCATGCGCAGTGGGTCAGCGATGCGGCGACATTGGCGCTGCTGCGGGAGGGGCAGGCGCTCAGCGTGGCGGGCGTGCCTGTGGCCGAGGCCATGGCGGCGCAGGCCGATGGCCGCGTCAGCGGCTTCGCTGTCCTCGACAACGCGGCCAACGTTGCGGCGGCGCTGGACGCGCTCGGTGGCTACGGGCATCTCACCGGCATCAGCCTGGTGGCAGTGGCGCCGCTGGCGATCGGCTTTGACCAGATCACGGGTGCGGCCGCCGTGCTGGCGCTGCTGCCAAGCGGCACCACGCTGGTCGTGAGCGACGTGCCGCCGGCGAGCATCGCGGCGATGCAGGCCGATCCGCGTGTCACCGCCTTCGCGGTGGTGGGCGCGAGTGCCGCCGTCGCCGAGGCCTTTGACGCGCTGAACGGCGCGGGCAAGCTCAGCGGCATCACGCTGACCGATGGCGACGCCCTTTCCCTTACCCACGCGCAGTTCGCGGCCGACACGGCCGCGCTGGCCCGGCTGCCCAGCGGCTACACGCTGGAGCTGCGCGGCGTCGCGGCGGGAAGTGCGGCCGCCATGCAGGCCAACACGCACGTGCTTGAATTCGCGGTGGACGATAGCGCCGCGGCCATCGTCGCCGCCTTCGATGCGCTGACGGGCGCCACGAAGCTGGGTGCCATCGCGCTCACCGGTGGGGTGACCCTGACCATCAGCCACGCACGGCTGCTGTCAGGGGCCAGCCTGTTCGCGAAGCTGCCGAGCGAATACCAGCTCCAGGTCATCGGCGTCCCTGCCGCAGCGGCCCTCGCGACGCAGGATAATGACCACGTCCTGGGATTCACGGTGAGCGACGGCGCGGGTGCCATCGCGTCCAGCTTCGATGCCCTGAACGGGACGGCGGGCGTGACCGGCATCGGCGTGTCCGGCGGGGGCGTCATTGCGCTGACCGAGGCGCGCTTCGCGGCGGACACCCGCGCCGTGGGGCTGCTGCAGACGGGAACCACGGTTGCCGTCAGTGGCGCTTCCGTCGCGGATGCGGCCAGCCTGCAGGCGCATGCAAAGGTCTCCGCCTTCGCGGTCGCGGGCTCGGTGGCGGAGGTGACGTCGGCGCTCGATGCGCTCGGCGCCGCCACGAAGCTCACCGCCATCGCGCTTACGGCGCCCGGGACGCTCGCGATCAGCCATGCACAATGGAGCGGTCTTGCCGCCGCGCTCGCGCTGCTCCCCGGCGACTACACCGTCACCGTCAGCGGCGCACCCGCCGCTGATGCGGCGGCGCTCCAGGGCAATGCGCATGTGCTGGGCTTTACCGTCAGCGATGGCGGCGCCGGTCTCGCCGCCGTGCTGGATGCGCTGAACGGCGCGGGCAAGCTCACCGGCATCAGCCTCACCGACGGCGCGCCGCTTGCGATCACCCATGCCAGCTACCTGGCCGATGCCACCGCGCTGGCGCTGCTGCCGGTCGAGGCGAGGCTGGTGGTGAGTGCCGCCGGTGTCGCCAGCACCGCCGCGTTGCAGGCGGATGCGCGGGTGAGCAATTTTTCGGTACGCGACACGGCCGCGCACATCGCCGCCGGCTTCGATGGCCTGGACGGCGCGGCAAAGCTCACCGCCATAACGCTGTCCGACGGGGCCGCGCTGGTGTTGGCCCAGGCGCAGCTCGCGGCCGATACGGCCGCCCTTGCGCTGGTGCCCTCGAGCGCCACGCTGGTGCTGCGCGCGGCGTCCGCGGTGCTGAGCCTCAGCGAACTCGCGATCGCCTCGTTGGAAGGGAAGGGGGTCGATCGCCTGCTCGCCGCCTCCGGCACGATGACCATGAATGCGGGGCAATTCGGCGTCCTGGGCAGCGTCGTGCTGACCCTCGCCGACACCGTCACCCTGGCGGATACCGGGGCGCATCTCGCGGCACTCTCGTCGGCGCAGCTCGCCGGGCTGGCGGCGGCGGGCATCGACCGGATCGATGCGACCAATGGCGCCTATGCTTTCACGCGGGCGCAGATCCTCGCTCTCGGCGCGCTGCCCAGGGATGCCGCGGACGCGCTGGTCCTGGCCGATAACGGAGAGGCGCTGGCCGCGCTGACCACGACCCAGATCTCGGCGCTGACGGCGCTCGGCGTGGACCGGATCGACGCGACGGATGACCAGCTCAGCCTCAGCATCGCGCAACTCAACGCGCTCGGCCGCATTCCGCTGGCGGCGGCCGACCTGGTGACGCTGGAGGACAGCGCGGCTAATGCTCATAACCGCGACCTGCGGATCTTCGGCAATGTCGATACCGTGGTGCTCGACGATAGCCCCGGTGCCCAGCGCATCACCGGCTCCTCAGGCAACGACGTGCTTTACGCGGACACCCAGGGGGACGTGCTGTTCGAGGCGGCGGGCGGCGGCATCGACACCATCCTGAGCTCGGCCAGCTTCTACCTCTACGCTAATGTCGAGAACCTCGTGTTGCGGATCGGAGCCGGCAACATCTTCGGCGTCGGCAATGGCGGCGACAACGCGCTCACCGGGAACGAGGCCAACAACCTGCTGATCGGCCAGGACGGCGCCGACACGCTGTCCGGCGATAGCGGCAACGACATCCTCTACGGGGTCGAGGGCAATGACCGCCTGAACGGCGATGCGGGGGTCGACTACCTGGCCGGCGGCAATGGCGCTGATACGATCGACGGCGGCACCGGCGCCGACAATCTGTTCGGCGAGGCCGGCAGTGACAGCCTGGTGGGTGGGTCCGATTTCGTCACCGACATCCTCACCGGCGGCGACGGCGCGGACACACTCGATGCGGCCAGCGGGCTCGGTGACTACGACCGGATCGACGGCGGGGCCGGGCATGATCTGTACCTGGTGGACACGCCGGCAGACCTCACCTTCGAGGCGGTGGATGGCGGCATCGACACGGTGTTCGCGAACATCATTGGCGGCGGCTGCTACCTCTACGCCAATGTCGAGAACCTGGTGCTGCTGGGCGCCACCCCGTTCGGCGTCGGCAATGCGCTGGCCAATGTGCTGACCGGGAGTGCGGGTTCGAACTGGCT
>JAQGHV010000329.1 GCA_028288785.1 Rhodospirillales bacterium
GATTTCGGTGCGCGTGGCACCCGGCAGCACCGCCTGGATGCGCACGCCGCGACCGGCGAGTTCCGCCTGCAGCGACTGGGTGAGGCTGAGGACGAAGGCCTTGCTCGCGTTGTAGACGCCGTTGAACCGCTCCGGTGCCAAGGCGAGGACGGAGGCGATGTTGATCACCGTGCCCTCGCCGCGCGCCGCGAAGGCGTCCGCGGCGGCGACAGCGATGCGCATCGCGGCGACGACGTTGAGCTGCACCATGGCTGCGAGGCGAACCACATCGCCACCGATGACCGGGCCGGACACCGCCATGCCCGCATTGTTCACGAGCATGCCGACGGCGCAGTCACCGCGCAGCCGCGCCTCGACGCGAAGCAGGTCGGCGGGCAGGGCTTCGACGGCTACGCCTGCGTCGGCCCGCAGCCGGGTGGCGAGGGCTTCGAGTCGGGCGTGGTCGCGCGCCACCAGGATGAGGGGGTGACCTCGACGTGCCAGCCGTTCGGCGTACGTTGCGCCGATGCCGGCGGAGGCGCCGGTAATGAGGGCAGTGGGGAGGGGCATGGAAGCCTCAGGGTCCGACGGCGAACTTGATTGCGGTCGTCATGATTGATTTAGATTGCGGGCGCCACTAATAATGTCAAGCGGGAATTCGGACCCGCCATTAAGGATCGTGCGATGAGGGTTTCGAAGGAGCAGGCCGCGACCAACCGCGAGCGGATCCTGACCGAGGCGGCGCGGATGTTCCGTGAGCGCGGCTTGGCCGCGACGGGCGTGGACGCGCTGGCGGCGGCGGCGGGGATGACGCATGGCAGCCTGTACAGCCAGTTCGGCTCGAAGGAGCGCCTGGCGGCGGAGGCCCTGAGCCACGCATTCGAGGGCAGCGCCGCGCGATCAGATCAGGTGACTGATGTCGCCGGCTATGCGGCGAGCTACCTCTCGTCGCGCCACCGCGACCAGCCGGGGAGCGGGTGCGTCCTGGCGACGCTGGGTCCGGAGGTGGCGCGGCAGGATGGCGCACTACGCACGAGCTTCACGGCGGGTCTTCGCCGCATGATCGCGCGCATCGAGCGGCTATTGCCAGAACGGCGGGATCGCGAGGACGAGGCGCTGGCCGTCGCCGCGGGGCTGGTGGGTGCGATGGTGCTGGCGCGTGCGGTCGACGATCCTGCACTGTCGGAACGCATCCTGGCGGCGGGCCGCGCGGCAGCGGGGAAGCTCGCCAAAGGGTAAAGCGGCATCAGTCGTCCAGCGCGCGAGGGGAGGAAACCGCACACCTAGCTCGCGCGATGTCCATCAACATGGCGACCGCCGCGTCATGGCCCGGCGTCCCCGGATCGTAGGCGCCGGCGCGGATCAGGTCGGCTTCAGGTGGCGTCGGGAAGGTCGAGTTGTCCCGCGCGGCGCGGGCCGCGATGGCTATGGCATTGGCGATCATCCGCGCGTTCATTTTCTGCGCCTCGGGCAAGGCGGGCAGGAGTTCCGCGAGCAACAGCGCGCGCGCGGTCTCCAACAGGTTCGCGGCGTCGGGCGGTTCATGCATGCGCGGTCTCCACCATGCGCAGGACCTGCAGCTCCAGCTCCGGCACCATGTGCCCGGTGAGTGCCAGTTCCAGGCTCGTCTCGACGCCGGAGATGTGGCGCTCCGCCTGGTCGATGGCGATGGTGGCCCAGCGGATATGCGCCCCCAGCTCCCACCAGCGCACCCGTGCGTCATCGACGTCGCCGTACCCGGCGTAAAGCGCCTCGCGCGGCCCAATGCCACCGGCCTCCTGCGCGACATTGCCGAAGCGCCAGCACCGCGCGCAAAGCCAGCCGAGGTCCGCCGCCGGATCGCCCCAGCCGGCGAACTCCCAATCCAGCACGGCGGTGATGCCGGCCTCATCGACCATGATATTGCCGGTGCGGAAATCATTGTGGGTGAGGCGCGTTGGCACCGGCGACGGCGCAGTCCGCTCCATGTGGCGCAGCCCCCATTCAAGCGCCGGCCTCGGCCGGCTCTGCCGATCGAGCGCCGCCCGCTGCGCCGTGATGAAGGCGAGCCCGGCATCGGCAGGTGCGGCGCCGAGGAAGCCGAGATCGGCACGCGGCGGCTTGATGGAATGGATGCGCGCGAGTTCCTGCCCAAGTGCGCGCGCGAGTGCGTCCCGCCCGCCACCAAGCGTGGCGCTTTTCACCACTCGGTGCCCAGCGGCGATGCCGGCTACCCGGCGCATGACGAAGAACGGCGCACCGGCGATGGCCGGGTCCTTGCAGAGGAACAGCGGCTCCGGCACGGTTACATCAGCCGCACGCGCCGCCCGCAGCAGCGCGTATTCCGCGGCGCGCGGCAGCGAAACCGCGAGCGTGGCGGCATTGTCGGTGCGCAACACCCAGGCCTCGGGCGCGCCATGCAGTACGACGTCCAGCGCCCAATTCTGCTGGATGGCGCCGCCTGAAAGCAGCGCGGCACCGGTGATGCGCAGCGCCGGGTCACCGCTCGCCGCGCGCAAAAAATCCTCGATGGCGCCGCGCCGCGCATCATCCATGCGGCGGGCCGCCCCAGGCGAAGAAGCCGCTGCCCTCGCTGCGCAGCGTGTTGGCGATGACCATGCGATGCACCTCGGACGCGCCATCGACCAGCCGCGCCTGGCGCGCATAGCGGTAGATCCACTCGATCACCGTGTCCTTCGAGTACCCCTTCGCGCCGAGCAGCTGCAGCGCCGTATCCACCGAACGCTGCAGCGCATCGGCGACGACGATCTTGGCCATCGAGACCTCCTTCTTCGCGAAGGAGCCCTGGTCGAGCATCCAGGCCGCGTGCATCGTCAGGAGCCGGCCGGTCTGGATGTCCATCGCCGCCTGGCCGATCAGCCCCTGCACGCTTTCGCGGTCCAGTAGAACCTTCCCAAAACTCTGGCGCTGCGCGACATGCGCCATCGCGATCTCCAGCGAACGCTTCGCCAGCCCGAGCCATCGCATGCAGTGGGTCAGGCGCGCGACGCCGAGCCGGATCTGCGTCACCTTCAGCCCGTCGCCGATGCCCATCAGCCGGTCTTCGTCGGGGATCTCCAGCCCGTCGAAGACCAGCTCGCAATGGCCGCCATGCTCTTCCGGCCCCATGATCGCGATGCGGCGCACGATGTGCCAACCCGGGCTGTCCGCGTGGAACAGGAAGGCGGTAAGGCCCTTGCGTTCATCATCCGAGGTGCGCGCCATCAGGATGAAGTGCTTGGCGGCACCCGCGCCGGTGATGAACCACTTGCGCCCGGTGATCCGCCAGCGGTCATTGCCGACCGGCTCCGCCTTCGTATAGGTGAGCGAGGGGTCGGAACCGGCGCCGTCCGGCTCCGTCATCGCGAAGGCGGATTGCACCTCGCCGCGGATGATCGGCATCAGCCAGCGATCTTTTTGCGCCTGTGTGCCGACCTTCTCCAGGATCATCATGTTGCCGTCATCGGGGGCTGCGCTGTTGAACACGACGGGGCCGAAGATGGAGCGGTTCATCTCCTCGTAGCAGGCCGCCATGCCGACGCGCGTGAGCCCCCCGCCGCCGAGTGCGACCGGCATCTGCAAGGCCCAGATGCCCTCGGCCCTGGCCTCCGCGCGCAGGCGCAACAGCACCGCGGGCGCGATGTTCTCATGCTCATCGAAATTAGCGCGGTCGGCTTCCAATGGGATGAGCCGCTCGTCGACGAAGCGACGAATGCGGGCGCGCAGAGCCTCGACCTCTGGGGATAGGGAGAAATCCATGGGGCGCGATCCTAGAGGCTGTTGATCGAATGACCGCCATCGACCGTGATGGTGGTGCCGGTCATGTGCGCGCCCGCGGCCGAAGCGAGCAGCAGCAGCGGGCCGGTGAGGTCCTCGGGCGTGCCGAGGCGGCGCTGCGGAATGCGCTTGAGCATGGCCTGGCCCGCCTCGCTGTCGAAGAAGCCGGCATTGATGTCGCTCGCGATATAGCCGGGCGCGATGGCGTTCACGCGGATGCCGTAGCGCGCGAACTCCACCGCCATCTGCCGCGTCATCTGCAGCAGTCCTGCCTTCGAGGCGGTGTATCCGGCGACGCCAGGGATGATGCGCAGCCCGAGGACGGAGGCGATGTTGACGATGCTGCCCGCAGCCTTGGCCGCAACGAGCCGCCGCGCGCCTTCCTGAGCGACCAGGAAGCAGCCGCGAAGGTTGACATCGAGCACGCTGTCGTAATCGGCAGCCGTCATGTCCAGCACCGGCTTGGTGACGGCAATGCCGGCATTGTTGACGATGATGTCGCAGGGCGCGCCGAACGCCGCCTCGACGGCGGCAAAGCAGGCCGCGATCGAACCAGGCACCGTCACATCGAGCGCCACGGCCAAGCTGCCCTCGCCCAGCGCCGGCACCGACTCGATGCGCCGCGCCGCGAGCGCGACGCGCGCACCCGCCTGATGCACCACGCGCGCGAAATGGCCGCCGAGCGTGCCGGACGCGCCGGTGACCAGGGCCACGCGACCTTGCAAGGAAAAGAGCGAGTTCATGCGGTTTCGTCCCTGTTGGCCGGCATGGGACCATCGCGCGCCCCGCCCCGCAAGTGCATGCTGCCCCGATACAGCGCGAGGAGCGATCGGCATGGCGAAGGTGGTGTTGGTGACAGGGGCCCAGCAGGGCATTGGCCGGGCGATCGTGATCGGCTTCGCGCAGGCGGGCTACCATGTCGCGATCAACTGGCTCGACAACGAGGCCGCAGCGCGGGCGGTTGCGGATGAGGTCGAGAAGCACGGCACGCGCAGCCTGCTGCTGCGCGGCGATGTGGGTGTTGTCGCGGAGGGCGCGGCCCTGGTGGAGGGCACAGTGGCCGGGCTCGGCGGCATCAACGTGCTGGTCAACAATGCCGGCATCTTCCCGCGCGTTGAATTCCTTGAGATGAGCGAGGCCATCTGGGATGCGGTGCACGATGTGAACCTCAAGGGCAGCGCATTCTGCGCCCAGGCGGCGGCGCGCGCCATGGTCGCAGCCGGCACGCGTGGCACCATTATTAATCTTGCGTCGCAAGCGATGCGCGGCACGCCGCTGGGCGTCCACTACAGCGCGAGCAAGGCCGGGGTCGCCGGCCTCACCCGCGCGATGGCGCTGGCCCTGGCGCCGCACGGCATCCGCGTGAACGCCATCGCACCAGGCCTCACCGACACCGCGCAGCCGCGCTACGGCAGCTCGGAGGATGAGCTCGCGGCGATGGCAGCCGCGCTGCCGATCCCCCGTCTCGGCACACCCGAAGATATCGCGGGGCTGGCGCTCTACCTCGCCTCCGACGCCGCGAGCTGGGTCACCGGGCAGACCATGCACATCAACGGCGGCAGCTATATGCCCTGAACGGCTTGCGCGGAGCGGGCGCTGCCTCGAAACTGCGATCAAAGAACCAAGGAAGCGCCCGTGTCCGAGCATCGCACCAATGCCCCGTTCCGCGTCGGCTACATCGACTACGTGCCGCACCCGGCCTTCCTGGAGACGGCGGCCGAGGACCCGGCGCTGGAGATCGTGCGCATCGCGGCCGACCAGCCGGAAGCCGCGATTCTAGCAGCACTCGCGGAATGCGACGGGTACTACGTCATGGCGTCGCGCGATGAGCTGGCGAAGCCTTTCCACGTCACCGACGCGCTGCTCGGCAAGCTGCCGCGCCTGCTGATCGCCGCGAGCTACGGCGCCGGCTATGACACGATCGATCCCGATGCCGGGACGCGGGCCGGCGTGCTCATCGTGAACCAGGCCGGCGGCAATGCGGAGGCGGTGGCCGAGCACGCCGTGGGCATGATGCTGGGCCTGCTGAAGCGCTTCCCAGAATGCCACGCCGCGATGCGGGACGGCCAGGCCGCGAACCGCGCCGCCTACATGGGCCGCGACATCCTGGGCAAGACCGTGGGCCTGTTCGGTCTGGGCAATGTCGGCACCCGCGTCGCGGAGATCCTGCGCCTGGCCTTCCGCTGCCGCATTCTCGCCTGCGACCCCTACCTCGACGCCGCGACCATGGCCGCTCGCGGCGCGGAGAAGATGGAGAAGGCGGAAATGCTCGCGAGCGCCGACGTCATCAGCGTGCACTGTCCCCTCACCGCCGAGACGCGCGGCATGATGGATGCCGATGCCTTTGCGATGATGAAGCCCGGCGCGGTCTTCGTGACGACGGCGCGCGGCTCGATCCATGACGAGACGGCGCTGGAGGCCGCACTCGCGTCAGGCCACATTGCCGCCGCCGGCCTCGATGTGTGGGAGCAGGAGCCGCCGCCCGCGGATCACCCCCTGCTGAACCATCCGAAGGTGATCGCGACGCAGCACACGGCCGGTGTCACGACGGAGAGCCGGAAGCTCATCACCTCCATCGCGGCGCAGGCGTTCTCCGATGTCGCGGCCGGGCGCCTGCCACCCCGCATCATCAACCCCGCGGTCATTCCCGCCTTCGCCGAGCGCTACCGGTCGGCGCGGGGACGGTCGATCGGATGACACGCAGCGCCGCACCCTAAGGGCATGGCCCAAGCGTCGCGCCTCCAGGTCATCACCGCGCTCGGCACGATCCAGACCCTGGCCTGGACGTCGAGCTACTACACCCAGCCATCCTGGCCCGCCCCATCGCGCGGGACCTGGGCGTGGCGCAGACGCTGGTGTTCGCCGCCTTCTCCGCGGCGTTGCTGCTGACCGCGCTGCTTGGACCAGCGGTCGGCCGCGCGATCGATGCGCGTGGCGGCCGGATGTGCTGGTGCTGTCCAACCTCGTCTTCGCGGTCGGCCTCGCCATGCTCGGGCTGGCGCAAGGGCCGG
>JAQGHV010000216.1 GCA_028288785.1 Rhodospirillales bacterium
GCGCCGCGCCTCTGGGTCATCCTGCGCGCAACCGATGTGGCGCCTGGCCTGGCTCTGCACGCGGTGACCGCCGATGCCGGCGAGGCGCATCTCTACACCGACAGCGGCAACGACCTGGTGGAGGCGCTGCCGCTGCCGCCCGAGTTGCACGCGCGCATCGCGGATTTCATCGCCGAGCACCACGTCGAGCGCGCCTTCCACAAGCGCCGCCGCGACCGCCAGGACACCGAGAGCCTCGCCCACAAGCCGCGGGACGATGATGATGAGTGAGGAAGGCTTTCTCAGCCGCTGGTCGCAGCGCAAGCGCGCCACGCTGCGCGGTGATGCGCCGCCCGAGCCCACGGTCGCCAAGCCGGACGCAAAGGCCGGCGCGTTCGAGGCAAGCGTCGGCGCCGCGCCCGCTGGGCCGCTTGTCGTCGCGCCGGAAGCAGCCCTCCAAACGCCCGCAGCACTTGCCGAGGAGGAGACACCCTTCGACCCAGCCTCGCTGCCGCCGCTGGAGAGCCTGACGGCGGAGAGCGACTTCCTTCCCTTCCTCGCGCGCAACGTGCCGGCACTGCTGAAGCGCGACGCGATGCGGCGGATGTGGTCGCTCGACATCGGCATCCGCGACTATGTCGGGCCCTCCGACTACGCCTGGGACTACAATGCGGTCGGCGGCGTGCCGGGCTCCTCGCTCGACCTCATCGGCGACATCCAGAAGCACCTGGCCCAGGCGATCGGCGCCATGCCGCCGCCGGACGAGGGCGACGCCGCCCAGAAGGAATCCTTGGCCGAGGTGCCAGAGCCGGCGCCGGTCCGCCGGAGCGCCGCCCTGCCGGAGTCGCCGCCCGAGGCCCCCGCGACGGCCCCCGAAGCCGAGCCGCGCCCGCGCCGCCACGGTGCCGCCGCGCCCGGCTGAGGTGACGATTTGCTTTAGATTGCAAAGGAATAATGTGATAGAAAGCGCTGTCCCGTGGGGCGTTGAACGCTCACGGGCAACAAAGGCGCGGGGTTGCACCCCGCCCACTGCTGGGATGGGAAGTGGTCGAAACGGATATCCTGGACCGGTTGGACGCTGAGCGGGCGCGACTCTTCGCGCTGATCGGCCGCCTGCTGTCCGAAGCGCCGGACGTCGCGTTGCTCCAGGCCCTCGCCGGCCTCACCGGGGACGCATCGCCGCTCGGCCGCGCCTATGCCGGGCTTGCCGATGCGGCGGCCCGCAACGGCGCCGAGGCCGTCGAGCGCGAGTTCTTCACCCTGTTCATCGGCGTCGGGCGCGGCGAGATCCTGCCCTATGCGAGCTACTATCTCACTGGCTTCCTGCATGAGCGTCCGCTGGCCGAACTGCGCGGTACGCTCGCCGGCATCGGCGTCCGGCGTGCGCCTGGCGTTCCAGAGCCGGAGGACCACATGGCCTTTGTCTGCGAAGTTTATGCCGGCCTGATCGAGGGCCGCTACGCAGGCGATCCGGCCGAATTCTTCGCGCGTCACTTAAAGCCCTGGGCCGGCCGCCTGTTCGCCGACCTCGAGGCTGGCGAGAATGCACGTTTCTACCGTGCGGTCGGCGCCCTGGCGCGTACCGCGATCGACATCGAAGCGGCGGCCGCCGCGCTGCCAGTTTGAGGAGCCGTGACATGAGCGAGCAAGACACCAACTCGAAACGGCGCGGCTTCCTCAGGACGCTTGGCATCGGTGCGGCCGCAGCGGCCGCCACCCCTGCCCTCGCCCAGCGCGCGGACAGCGTCCCCGGCGCCGAGGCGCGCAAGGAAAACGCCGCCGAGCGCGTGAAGACCCGTTACCAGGAGACACCGCACGTCGCGGCCTTCTACCGCACCAACCGCTACGAACAGTGATCGGGAGCACCTGAACATGCTGATCAAGCGCTCCGATGGCCGTGCGTCGCGCCAACGCCTCGCCTCCGCCTATCAGGGCCTCTCCGCCGGCGGCCTCGACCGGCGCGGATTTCTGCGCAATGCCGGCCTGACCGGCGCCGGCCTCGCCGGCCTTGGCATGCTGAGTGCCGGCCGCACCGAGGCGGCGACGGGCGCGGCCACCGGCGTGCTGAACCACGCCCAACCCGTCACGCGGATCAAGAACATCTGCACGCATTGCTCGGTCGGGTGCACCGTCACCGCCGAAGTGCAGAACGGCGTCTGGGTCGGCCAGGAGCCGTCGTGGGAATCGCCAATCAATCGCGGCACGCACTGCGCCAAGGGCGCCTCGGTGCGGGAGCTCGCCTATGGCGACCGCCGCCTGAAGTATCCGATGAAGCTCGTCGGCGGCCAGTGGCAGCGCATGAGCTGGGACGCGGCGCTTGGCGAGATCGCCGAGAAGATGATGGCGATCCGGCAGGCCTCCGGCCCCGATTCGGTGTTCCTGCTCGGCAGCGCCAAATTCTCCAATGAGGGCAGCTACCTGTTCCGCAAGTTCGCGGCCTTCTGGGGCACCAACAGCGTCGACCACCAGGCGCGTATTTGTCATTCGACCACGGTCGCGGGTGTTGCCAACACCTGGGGCTATGGCGCGATGACGAACAGCTACAACGACATCCGCAATGCCAAGACCATGATCATCATGGGCGGCAATCCTGCCGAGGCGCATCCGGTCTCCCTGCAGCACGTCCTGTCGGGCAAGGAGATCAACCGCGCCAACCTGATCGTCATCGACCCGCGCTTCACCCGCACCGCCGCGCACGCGACGGAGTTCATGCGCATTCGCCCCGGCACCGACATCCCGATCATCTGGGGCCTGCTTTGGCACATCTTCGAGAATGGCTGGGAGGACAAGGAATACATCGACCAGCGTGTCTTCGGCATGGAGAAAGTGCGTGCCGAGGTCGCCAAGTGGAACCCGCAGGAATGTGAGCGCGTCACCGGTGTGCCCGCCGCGCAGATGCGCAAGGTGGCGGAGATGTTCGCCACCCAGAAGCCGTCCACGCTGATCTGGTGCATGGGTGCGACGCAGAAGACCGTCGGCACCGCCAATGTGCGCGCCTATTCCATCCTGCTGCTCGCCACCGGCAATGTCGGCAAGGCCGGCACCGGGGCGAACATCTTCCGCGGCCACTGCAACGTGCAGGGGGCGACGGATCTCGGCCTCGATGTCACGACGCTGCCGGCCTATTACGGGCTCGACGAGGGGGCTTGGCGGCATTGGTGCCGCGTCTGGGACGTGTCCTACGAATCCGTCATGGCGCGCTTCGATAGCCCCGCCATGATGACCACGCCCGGCATTCCCTCGACACGCTACTTCGATGCCGTCACCCTGCCGCGCGACCAGGTGCAGCAGCGTGACAACCTCAAGGCGATGCTCGTGTTCGGGCATGGCGGCAACTCCGTCACGCGCATGCCGGAGGCCAAGAAGGGGCTGGAAGCGCTCGACCTTCTGGTCATCGTCGATCCGCACCCGACATCGTTCGCGATGCAGTCGGACCGCCGCGATGGTACCTACATGCTGCCCGCCTGCACCCAGTTCGAGTGCGACGGCAGCCGCACCTGCTCCAACCGCTCGCTGCAGTGGGGTTCCAAGATCGTCAACCCGCTCTTCGAGTCCAAGAGCGACTATGAGATCGTCTATCGCCTCGCCGGCGCGCTCGATGCGGCGGCTCAGCGCCGCAACATGACGGTCCGCATCCAGGCCGAGATGTTCAAGCGCTTCGAGATCCGCGACAACGCGCCGACCGCGGAGAGTATCCTGCGCGAGATCAATCGTGGCGGGCTGTCCGTCGGGTATTCCGGCGCGTCGCCGGAGCGCCTCAAGCTGCATATGCAGCATCAGGACAAGTTCGATCTGGTGACGCTGCGCGCGAAAGCCGATGCGCCAGCCGAGATCGCCGGCGACTTCTACGGCCTGCCCTGGCCCTGCTATGGCACGCCGGAAATGCGCCACCCGGGCACGCACA
>JAQGHV010000224.1 GCA_028288785.1 Rhodospirillales bacterium
GGCCCGCTTCATCGACGCCGCGCACGGCGACCATGGGCGTGAAGACATAGCCAGGTGCCACGCAATTCACCCGGATCCCCTCCGGCCCGTGATGTGCCGCCATGGCCCGCGTCATCTGCACGATCGCACCCTTGGTGGTGGCGTAAAGCAGCCCCTTATGCCCGCCCTGCAGCCCCGCGATCGAGGAGAGGTTCACGATGTTGCCGGCCCCCTGCGCGCGCATCGCCGGGATCGCGTATTTCGACATCAGCATCACCGAACCGACATTGACCCGCATCGCGTGTTCCCACGCGTCGGGATCCACATCGACGGCATTGCCCGGCGGGCCGGAGATGCCGACATTGTTGATGAGAATATCGAGCCGGCCGAACTCGCTCAGCGCACGCGCGACGGCGGCTTCGCAATCCGCGGCGCGCGTCACGTCGCCGGTGACGGACGCGGAGGTGCCGCCTTCATCGGCAATGGCGCGCGCCGTGGCCTCCATCCAGCCCGCCTCGACATCCATCAGCAGCACGCGCGCACCGCGCCGTGCGAGCAGGATGGCGGTGGCGCGTCCGTTGCCGACACCCTCCGTGCGCGAACCCGCGCCGGTGACGATGGCGACTTGGCCGGCGAGCGAAACGCTGTCCATCTCAGCGGCCCTCGAAGCTGGGCGCGCGCTTCTCCAGCATGGCACTGACCGCCTCGCGATGGTCGCGCGTGTCATGCGCCAGCGCCTGGAAGGCGGCCGACATTTCCAGCAGCGTGGACAGCCGCAGATGCTGCCCCTCGCGCAGCAACCGCTTGGTGAGGCGCACCGCCTGCGGCGGGTTGGCGGCGATCTTTTCCGCCAGCGCACGGGCGGTCGGCATCAGGTCGTCGGGTGCGACGACGCGCGAGACCAGGCCACACGCCAGTGCCTCGGCGGCGTTGATGGCTTCGCCCGTCAGGGACATCTCCAGCGCCTTCGACATGCCGACCACGCGCGGCAGCAGGAAGGCGCCGCCGTCGCCGGGCACGATGCCGACTTTGACGAAACTCTCGGCGAAGATGGCCTTCTCACTCGCGATGCGGATGTCGCACATGCAGGCGAGGTCGAGACCCGCCCCGATCGCGGGACCGTTCATCGCGGCGATGGTGGGGATGTCCAGCTCATACAGTGCCAGGGGAATGCGCTGTATGCCGCGCCGGTAGCTCTCGCGCATCTCGGCCGCGGTGTCGCCCTGGGTGATGCCGGTGCGGTCGCGCATGCCCTTGAGGTCGCCGCCGGCGCAGAAGGACGTCCCCGCTCCGGTGAGGATGATGCAGCGCACGGTGTCGTCGCGGCGCAGCGCCTCCACCGCATCGACCACCTCGTCGCATTCGCCGCGTGTGGAGATGGCGTTGCGCTTTTCCGGGCGATTGAGCGTGAGCGTGACGATGCCGCCATCGCGTTCGCTGATGATGAAGCCGGTCATGGGGAAGGTTCCTCGTCGCGTGCGGTAATGTCGGGCCAGAGCGCCGCGCCGCCGCGCGCCTGGGCTTCGGCGCCGATGCGCCGCGCCCAGAAGCGCTCGGTGCCGCCCTCTTCGCGCCAGGACCAAAGGCGGCGCGTGAAATGGTGGAGGGAATGATCCTCGGTGATGCCGATCGCGGCGAAAACCTGGTGCGCGATGCCGGCGCATTTGCCCGCGGCCTCGCCCGCGATGATTTTGGCGCAGCCGATCTCGAACGCCGCACCGGCCAGGCCGCGCTGGTCGGCGGCGCGGCCCGCCGAACGTGCCGCGACGGAGGTGCAGGCGCTCTCCTCCGCGAACTCCGCGAGCTGCTGCTGGATGGCCTGGAAGCGCCCGATGGGCCGGCCGAACTGCACGCGGATGTTGGCGTAGTCCACGGCCAGCGCGAGGATCGCGCCGAGCGCGCCGGCGATCTCCGCCGCGCGGACCAACGCCGTCAGCGCCCGCGCCGAATCATCACCGAAAGCTTCGGGCAGGGTGACTTCGGCGAGCGTGGTCGCATGCTCGATCACGTCGCGCGGCTCGCCCGAAATGCTGGCGCGGCCATTGGCGACGCCTCCGGCAGTGATGTGCAGGCGGCGGCCATGGACCATCGCGACGCGCGTCGCGAACGCACCCCAGGGAACCGCGCTCCCGGCGGCGGCGAAGGTGAGCACGCCATCATCAGGCACTTCGAGCCCGCCCGCAGCGAACAGCATGGCGGCCACCATGTCCTCGGCCAGCGGCACCGGCGCGCCGTGCCGGCCGAGCGCCATGAACAGATCCGCCGCCGCCTCCAGCCCCAGCCCCGCGCCGCCCTGGTCTTCCGGCACCAGTGCGAGGCGCAGCCCAATCGGCGCAAGGGCGTCCCAGGCCTGCTTGGGGAAGCGCCGCGCCTCCACCTCGCGCAGGGTCGAAGCGTCGCAATGCTCGGCGAGGGCGCGGGTGACCTGTTCGACCAGCATTGCCGCGATATCATCGCTCATCGCAGGCCGAGCTCCTTCGCGATGATGCCGCGCATGATCTCGCGCGTGCCGCCTCGCAGGCTGAAGGTCGGCGCGATCTGGGTGAGGTAGGCGTGCATGCGGCGCACCTCCTCCGGCATCGTGTCCATGTCCGCCATGCGACGGAGGTTGCCGGGCAGCGCCTGCTCGTAGCTGTTGCCGAGGTCCTTCACGAGCGCCGCTTGGCGCACGGGATCCTCGCCATTCTCCAGCATGCCGGCGATGGAGAGCGACATGCGCCGCAACCCCCAGAGCCGCGCGACCTCGCGCCCCAGCGGCTCGGCCGCGGCGGGATCGTCGCGCAGTGCGGTGACGCTTTCGGCCAGCAAAGGATAGGAGGATAGGATGCGGTCGGGACCGCTGCGCTCGAAGGCGAGCTCGCTCGTGGCCTGGGTCCAGCCGGCGCCCTCCTGGCCGATCAGCGCGTCGTCCGGCAGCCGCACATCGTCGAAGGTGATCTCGTTGAACGCCTCCTCGCCGGTGAGGTCGCGGATCGGGCGGATGGTGATGCCCGACGCGCGGAGGTCGACCAGGACCTGCGACAGGCCCTGGTGCCGCGCGCCCTTCTCGGGTGCGGGCGAGGTGCGGACCAGCGCGATCATGTAGTCGCAGAGGTGCCCGAAGGTGGTCCAGAGCTTGCGCCCGTTCAGCAGCCAGCCGCCGGGAACACGCTCCGCCCGGGTTCGCAGGCTGGCGAGGTCGGACCCTGAATCCGGCTCCGACAGCCCGATACAGAAGGCGAGTTCGCCGCGGGCGATGCCCGGCAGCAGCGTCCGCCGCTGCTCTTCGGTGCCGAGGCGGAGGATGAGCGGGCCGGATTGGCGGTCGCCGATCCAGTGCGCGCCGGCGGGGGCACCGGCCGCAAGCAGTTCCTCCAGCACGATGAGGCGTTCCATGGCGCTGCGTTCATGGCCGCCATAGGTCTTCGACCAGCCCATCCCGATCCAGCCTTCGCGCCCGACCACGAGCGAGAATTCGCGGGAGAATCCCATCCAGGAGCGCGCGCGGATTTCGGGCGTCCAGTCGCGGCCGGCCTCGCGCAGGAAGTCGCGCAGGCGGGTTCGCAACGCGGCGGCCGGCGGCGCATCGCGCAGGGTGAAGCGCAGGCCCTCCATCACACCAGCTCCGTGCGGCGGGCCTCGGCGATCTCCGCGTCATCCATGCCGGCGAGTTGCTTCAGGATGGCGTCGGAGT
>JAQGHV010000107.1 GCA_028288785.1 Rhodospirillales bacterium
GGTGGCCGACCAGGGCGTAGGTGTTGAGCTCCGAGCCCCTGGTCTTCAGCGCGTGCGCGTAGTCGCCAAAACTGTCGTAGACCCACCAGCTCTCGTCGCCGAGCAGGTCGAGCGGCGGGATCGGGCGCGTCGTCTGGCGCAGTGGCGCGAGGCTCACGCCGCAATTCCCGACGACGACGGTGGTGACACCCTGGCTCATCTTGCACAGCGTGCAGGCCGGGCCGCAGAGCACCGCGCGATCATCATGCGTGTGCGCGTCGATGAAGCCGGGTGCCAGCGCGCGGCCGGTTGCGATGACCTCGCGATCGGCACTGGCCGCGCCGAGGTCGCCGACCGCGACGATGCGGTCGCCAGTGACCCCGACATCCCCCACGGAGCGCGGCGCGCCGGTGCCGTCGATGATGGTGGCGTCGCGGATGATGAGGTCGCAGCGGAGGGCCATGGTCATGTCGTCCTTGTTCGCCCGACGATGATGGCGCGGCGCGAGTGCAGGCGCCAGATGCGCCCTTGCCGCTCGGCGTGGTGAGGGGCAGCATCCTTGCGCGAAGCCGGCGGGGAACACCGTCGCCGCGGGAGGAGATGATGATGGCCGACACCACCACCAGCCGCAGGGCCGGGCTTTTCGGCGCGAGTGCCTTGCTGCTCGCCCAGTCGCTTCCCGCCGCCGCGCAGGTCGCGCCGCGCAGCACCGTGCCGCGCCCCCAGCCACTCAACCGCGGGTTCGCGCAGGATCGCCTCGCGCGCATCGCCGGCGTGATGCAGGCCGAGGCGGAGCGCGGCAGCTTCCCCGGCGCCGTCACCTTCATCGCGCGTCACGGCGAGACCGTGCATTTCGAGGCGCATGGCCACCAGGACGCGGCCAAGACGCGCCGCATGACGCGCGATGCCATCTTCATGCAGGCAAGCATGACGAAGCCCATCGTCTCCACCGCCGCGATGATGCTGGTCGAGGAAGGGCGGATGAAGCTCGACGACCCCATCGCCATGCACCTGCCGGAACTGCGCGATCTCAAGCTCGAGCGCACACGCGACGGCAGTGTCGAGCTCGTCGCACCCGCGCGCCAGCCCACCGTGCATGACCTGCTCCGCCACACCGCCGGCTTCGTCTATGGCGACGCCGCGCCGACCGCGACCATCCGCGACGCCTACCGCACCAACAACATCCAGGCCGGCGAGGCGCCCATCACCGGCGACGAGATGCTGCGCCGCCTCGGCACCATCCCCCTCGCCTTCGAGCCGGGCACGCGCTTCTTCTACTCGATCGCGGTCGATGTGCTCGGCCTGGTGGTGCAGCGCGTCACCCGCCAGCGGCTCGACCGCGTGCTGGAGGAACGGCTGTTCGGCCCGCTCGGCATGGGCGACACCGCCTGGTTCGTGAGCCCCGACAAGCGGGCGCGCCTGGCCGAGACGCTGGATTCCGATCCGCTGAAGGCGGAGATGTGGCGCGCCTACCGCATCCTCAACGATGAACGCGAGACGTCCTACCTGAAGGGCGGCGCGGGGTTGGTTTCCACCGCTGCGGACTACGCGAAGTTCGCGCAGATGATCGCGAACAACGGCACCTTCGGCGGGCGCCGCTACCTCGCGGCACCGGTGGTGAACTTCATGCTCTCCGACCACATGGTGGGCTTCGAGGGCACACCGGCGTCCTCCACTGGGCCGGGGTACGGGTTCGGGCTGGGCTTTGCCGTGCGGCGCCAGGATGGGATGGGCACAGCGCCGGGCAGTGTCGGTGACGCAATGTGGGCGGGGGCTTGGGGGACAAGCTTCACCATCGACCGTGCGGAAGGGCTGGTCGCGATCATCATGGCGCAAGGGCCGAGCCATCGCGGACGCACGCGGATGATCTTCAAGGACCTGGTGTACGCGGCGATGGTGGAGAGCGTGCGGCGGTAGGGAAAGCAAGCAGCGGGGGAAGGAATTCCCCCGCACCCCTTTCTTTTGTTTTTTGGCTACTTAGAGGCGCCGTAGACGCGGCGTGCGGCTTCGGCGCTCACCAAACCATCGGCAACGTCACGCTCCACCAACGCAGGATTGCGCGTTGCGGGGTCGCCCATGCCGCCGCCGCCAGGGAGCTTCAGCAGCAACCGCCGGCCCTTCGGGATCACCTGGAACCCCTTGGTCCGCAGCACCGTGCCGTTCGCATCGTTCAGGCCGACCCAGCCGGCGGCCCCATCGCCGCCACCCTCACGGCCTTTCGGCGCATTCGCGACGCGGTCGAAGATCGCGTTCACCGCGAATTCCGCATCGCCCTTGGCACCGATCTCCATGATCTGGCCGAAGCCGCCACGGGTGCGGCCGGCCCCGGCGCTGTCGGGGCGAAGCTCCTTCTTCCAGAAGATCACCGGAGCCACGTTTTCCGTGGCCTCCACCGGCATCGTCCGCACGCCAGAGGGGAAGGCCGTCCCGTCCAGCCCATCCTTGCCCGGTCGCGCGCCGGTGCCGCCGGAGTTGAAGGTGATCACCTCAAAATCCGCGACCTCGGCCCCCTGGCCGCTCACCTGCGCACCGCCACGCAGAGGTGGGTTCCACAGGCAGGACGAGCCCTCCGCGACCACGCGATCGGGCACCGCCTGGTGCAGGCAGCCCATCATCAGGTCGGGCAGCAACTGCCCGACCACGTGCCGCACGCTGACCGGATACGGGCGCGGCGCGTTGAGGATGCAGCCCTCGGGGATCACCATGCGGAAGGGCGCCAGCGAGGCCCAGTTGTTGGGGATCTCGGGGGCCACCACCACCTTGATGCCGAAGCAGGAATAGGCGCGGCAATAGGCGGGCGGCACGTTGATGCCGCGCTGCGACAGGCCGGATGTGCCGGTGAAATCCACCTCGATCGCGCCGTCGAGAATGCTCATCGAGGCCCGCAGCGTGACCGGCGCCTCGTAGCCGTCGGACCGCATGAAGGCGCTGTAGGTGCCTCCCGGTATCAGCGCGATCTCCGCGAGCGTCGCCGCCAGCGAAGATTCGAAGATGTAGCCGGCAAGGTCGTCGATGCTGTCCATCGCGAACTCGTCCATCATCTCGACCAGCCGCTTGGCGCCGGCGTCGTTGCAGGCGCACAGCGAATAGACGTCGCCCTCCAGCTCCACCGGCGTACGTGAGCCAACGCGGAGGAAGTCGAAGAAGGTCTCGTTCGGCACGCCCTGGTCGAAGCATTTGACGATCGGGATATACAGCCCCTCCTCGAACACGCTGCGCCCTTCCGGACCCATGCCGAGGCCGCCGATGTCGATGATATGAGCGGTGTTGGCGAACAGTCCGACGATCGCGCCGTTGCGGAACGCTGGCGTCACTACCGTCAAATCGTGCAGGTGCCCGGTCCCAAGCCAGGGGTCGTTCGTGATGTAATGATCGCCCGGCTTCATGGTGTTCGCGGGGAACTTCGCCAGGAAGTGGCCCACCGACTCCATCATGGAATTGACGTGCCCCGGCGTGCCGGTGACTGCCTGCGCGAGCATCCTCCCCTGCAGGTCGAACACGCCCGCGGACAGGTCACCCGCTTCGCGCACGGTGGTGGAAAAGGCGGTGCGGATCATCGTCTGCGCCTGCTCCTCCACCACAGCGATGAGGCGGTTCCACTGGATCTGGCGCTGGATCGCAAGGAGGGGGTCGTGGGCGGTCATCGAGTTCATCTCCAGATTTCGGCATCAGGCATGGAGTCGCAGGGCGGAGGCGGGCAGTCCCGGCGCCCGGCGCGCTGCGGCGATGGCGCACCAGTCGGCGTGGATCGGTGCCAGCGCGACCTCCCCCGCATGGTGCGACCAGGCGCGGTCGGTCGCGGCGGTTTGGGCCGCACGCCACTGCGCGGCATCCCATCCCGTCGACTCGCGGATCAGCGTCTCGGCGTGGTCGATGTCGCGATAGACGCGGCCCGCAGCGCCCACGCAGGCGGCGAGCGGCGGCAGGTCACGCACCAGCACCAACGCGCCGGTCGCCATCGCCTCCACGATCGAGACCGGAGAGCCGATGGGCGTGGCGTCGGGCCGGCCTGGAGGCAACGCGGTGTGCAGGTAAATTCCGGCCTCCGCCATCAATGCCGCGACTTCGTCGCGCTGAACATCAACCAGGATCTCGGCATGGCCGCCCAGCGCGGCGTTCATCGCCCGCAACTCGGCGGGCACATATTCGTGCAGCAGGCATGTGCCGGCGACGAGAACGAAGCGATGCTCGGGCAGCCGTGCGGCGAGTTCGAAGAACAGGCCAAGGTCCTTGGAGGCAAGCGCCGCCGCGGTCCGCAGCACCAGGCGCGGATTCTTGGCACCCGCGGCGGCCGGAAGGAACAGCTCGGGATCGAAGGCGGCAGGGACGCGCCGAATACGCGGATCCGGGTCGGTCTCGGTCAACATGTTCGGAAACAGATAGAGCCGCGCGAGGTGCGGTAGGTGGAGATGTGCCGCAACCGCCTCGCTGCCGACCTCGAAGCCATGGCCGCGAACTGTCATGGGCAGGCCGGCGGCCGCGATGACTGGGGCGTATTCAAGCGCCTGGCGAGCCAGTGGACATGGACGAGATCGGGTCCGAAGGCCGTGATCGCGTCAGCGAGACTTCCGCGGTGGAGGCGCGCGGCCGGCGGGTAGGCTGCCGCCACGTCGGACTGCGACCAGACCTCGATGGTGACGCCCAGCGACTGCATGGCCCGTATTTCGGTCTCGATGTAGCTCTCGGTAATCTGGGGATAATGCCAGAGCGCATAGAGCACGCGGGGCGGCATCGCGGCGCGCTGCTGCTTGCGCCGGATCTTGAAAAGGTTGGGACCAAAGGGCTCCGTGCGGGAAATCCGGTCCGACCGCCGGGTGCGGTAGGCGACGGCCGGCAGCGGCAGCCTCTGCACATTCGCGATCGCGCTGTGGCGCAGCACCATGTCCCAATCAGCCAGGCGGGTAAGCGTCTCGTCGAACCCGCCGCCGTACTCGATCAACCCGCGCCGGTGCACGTAGGTGTTGATGTCGATGAAGTTTCCCTCGGCCAGAGTCGCGCGCTCGAATGGATGCCACAACAGTGCGCTGGCTGCATGGTGGGCCTCCTCCGCCACCAGGAGGCCGTACCCGGCTTCGAGCGTGGGATCATCGGCAAAGGCTGCGGCGGTCCCGGCGAGAAAGCCCGCCAGCATCGCATTGTCGCTGTCGAGGTAGGCGATGAGTGGCGCCCTTGCGGCGGCGAGCCCGGCATTGCGCGCAGCAGGGGCGCCGGCTCGCGGCTGGCGCAGCAGGCTGATCCGAGGATCGGTGAGCATTGCCTCGATGGCAGCGACGGTACCATCGCTGCTGCCGTCATCGACGATCACCAGTTCCCAAGCGACGCCGTCCTGCGCCTGTACGCTGCGGATGGCGTGCGCGACGATATCGGCGCGGTCACGGACGGCCATGATGACGCTTATCGCCGGCACCGTCTCCGCATCCCGACCGATCTCCGGAGGCTTCGCCAATGCCTGCCGCGCGAGGGCCATTGCGACGACGTCCTGGGCGGCGGCCTGCTGTTCCAGGCGCGCGATCCGGCCGAGTGCTTCGGCGCTGCGCGTCCGCTCGGCGGCGAGGCCATCAAGTGCCGCGGCATGGGCGGCGAGCATCGCCTCCACCGCCGCGAAGCGGCCGGCGTGCGGCGCATCGGACGCATCGCGACCGGCCTCGACCGCCGCGCGCATCGTGTCCAGAGCCACGTGTATCCGCTCGGATTCTTCCTGCTGCGCACGGCGCAGAACGGCCACCTCAGCCTCGATCCGTGCCGCCATGGGACGGTTCATGCGGGCCCGCTGGCCTTCAAGCCATGGTGCGATATCGATACCGAGGCGGCGCATCACCCCAAGCAGCCGGCGCAGCCTGGACAGAGGCGGCGCGGCGTTGGTCACGACTGTGCCGCCCGTTCCAGTTCCAGGTACCCCAGCCCATCCACCCGGCACGACCAACCCGGCCCCACCAGCGTGCTCGTCTCGTCCTCCGCAACGATGCACGGCCCTGCGACGCGTGCGCCCGGCATCATCGCGCCACGATCATAGACGGACCACGGCGCGACCTCTCCGGTGCGTGTATCCCGCACCTGCTGCACCCGGGTCGGCGCCGGCGCGGCGGCATCCGCGACATCCGCAGCCGCCTGAACATCCGGCACTTCCGTCGCCACCGTCACCGCAAAGGAGAGGATTTCCACATCGCTGCCGGGGACCGGTCGATCATAGAAACGCGTGTATTCCGCATCGTAAGCCACCCGGATCGCCGCCACATCCACCGCTGTCAGCGCGCGCGAAGGCAGCCCCACCGCGATCTCATGCCCCTGCCCCACATAGCGCATGTACGCAATGCGGTTCTCCCGCACCGGCGCGCCTGGTGCGCCATGCTCGACAACGCCGGCCGCTTCCTTCGACATCGCGGCCAGAAGCCCGTTCACCGCCGCCACATCGAACGTCGCGAAGCGCTGGTAGAGCGACTTCACCACCTCATACGCGACCGGCGCGCGCAGGAAGCCGATGGCGCTGCCGACGCCCGCGCCCGAGGGCACCAGCACCCGCGTCACCCCGATCTTCTCCGCGACCCGATAGCCATGCACCGGCCCCCCCCCGCCGAAGGCGATGATCGAGCGTCCCGTAAACCCCTTGCCGCTTTCGATCGCGTGCACCCGCGCCGCATTGGCCATGTTCTCATCGACGATCTCGACCACGCCGAGCCCTGCCATCTCCGGCGACAGCCCCAGCTTTTCGCCGACATGCGCACCCAGCGCCGCCAACGCCGGCGTGACATGCAGCTTCATCGCGCCGCCCGCGAACAGGTCCGGCTCATAGCGCCCAAGCGCGAGGTTCGCGTCCGTCACCGCCGGCTTCGTGCCGCCGCGCCCGTAGCAGGCCGGCCCGGGATCGGCGCCCGCGCTTTCCGGCCCGACCGTGATCCGCTTCAGCCCGTCCACCTGCGCGATGGAGCCGCCGCCCGCGCCGATCTCGACCATCTCGATCACCGGTATCCGCAGCGGCAGGCCGGAGCCTCGCTTGAACCGCCCGACGCGCGCGACCTCGAAAGTGCGGCTCGATTGCGGCGCGTAATTGTCGATGAGGCACACCTTCGCGGTGGTGCCGCCCATGTCGAAGGAGAGCACCTTCTCGAGCCCACGCTCCTTCGCGACATGGGCCGAGAAGATCGCGCCCCCCGCCGGCCCGGATTCCACCAGGCGGATCGGAAAGCGCGCCGCGGTCCCGATGGTGGTGAGCCCGCCGCCGGACAGCATCAGAAACAGCGGGCAAGCCAGCCCCGCCTCTCTCAGGCCAGTCTCAAGCCGGTGAAGGTAGCGCGCCATCATCGGCTGCACGTAGGCGTTGGCGACGGTGGTCGAGAACCGCTCCCACTCGCGCATTTCGGGCGAAACCTCGGCGCTCAGCGAGATCGGCAGGCCAGGCCACTCTTCGCGTGCGATGGCGGCCGCGCGCTGCTCATGCACCGGGTTCACGAATGAATGCAGGAAGCCGATCGCGAGCGCCTCGATCCCCTCGCCGCGCATCACTTCCAGCTGCGCACGCACCGCATTCTCATCGAGAGGCAGCAGCACCTTGCCTTCATTGTCGAGGCGCTCCGGCACGGTCAGGCGCCAGCGGCGCGGGACCAGCGGCTGCGGCAGGTCGATGTTGAGGTCGTACTGGTCGTACCGCGCCTCGTTTGCCAGCGCGATCACGTCGCGGAAGCCCTCGGTCGTCAGCAGCGCGGTCCGCGCGCCCTTGCGCTCGATCAGCGCATTGGTCGCAAGCGTGGTGCCGTGGATGACCAGTGCGATATCGGAAGGCGCCATCCCCGCAGACGCCAGGATCTGACGGGTGCCGATCAGAACACCTTCCTCCGGCGCGTGCGGCGTGGTGAGCGTCTTCGACGTCCAGCGCCGGCCTCCGCGCTCCAGCGCGAAGTCGGTAAAGGTGCCGCCGATATCGACGGCCAAACGTGCGCTCATGCAGCGAAATCCTGAACAAAACGGGAGATGACGGCAGCGCCGTCGGCGAAGTCGTCCATGCGCATGGCCTCGTGCGGGTTGTGGCTGCCGTGCTGGTTGCGCACGAACACCATCCCCGCGGGAATGCCTGCCTGCGCGAAGGCAGCCGCGTCATGGCCGCCACCGGAAGGCATGGATCGGTGTGAAACACCCAACGCCGCGGCCGCCTTCAGCAAGCCCGCCTGCACGCCCGCATCCATCGGGCTGGCGCGGCTGCCGCCCTCGTCACCGAGTTCGAACCGCACGCCGCGCCGCGCCTCGATCGAGGCGACCAGCGCATACAGCCGCTCAAAGATCAGGTCGCAATTCCGAACGTCCAGGCTGCGGACATCGAGCATGAACCGCGCCTCGCCGGCGACCTTGGTGAAGCCGGCTTCCGCCGTTGTCCCCAGCGTGCAGAAAGTGCAGACCAACGAGCGCCCGGCGGCATCCAACTCACACCAATACTCATCGAGCGAAGCGGCCAACTCGGCCAGGGCAATCGCGGCATCGCGCCGGTACTTCCGCGGCGTGCCACCCGAATGATTGTACTCGCCGAGCACCCGCGCCCCGCGCAACCGCCGGCTGCCGGGAATGCCGGTGACGATGCCGACCGCGACCCCCTCGGCCTCCAGCACCGGCCCCTGCTCGATGTGCAGTTCCACATAGGCGGCGGTATCCTCGGGCGAAATCACCCGCTCGCGCCGCTCCACGAAGCCAGGGTCGAAACCCTCCTCCAACATGTGCTCCGCCAGCGTCCGTCCGCTATCCATGCGGCGCACGCCAAGCTCTTCGACCGCCATCGTGCCCAGCGCCGCGCGGCTGCCTGGAAACGACGTCGGAAACCAGGCCCCGGCCTCCTCGGCGCGGATCGCCATGACCGTCACGTCGCGCGCCGGCACAAAACCCGCCCGCTGCATGCCAGCCACGACCGCGAGACCCGCCAATACGCCCGCCGCGCCATCGAAATTCCCGCCCTGCGGCACGCTATCCAGATGACTCCCCAGAATCACCCGCTTCGCCGCGCGGTCCACACCCGGCAACGTCATGTACAAATTGCCGACCAGATCCGCGCGCGTCTCCAACCCGATCTCATCCGCCCGAGCCCGCACCAAGGCATGCGCCATCCGCTCGCCAGGGCCATAAGCCTCCCGAGTGATGCCGACCCCATCAAAACTCCGTTCCCGCAACGCATCGAACATCGCCACGGCGAGGTCCACATCCGGGGTGAGGTTTGGGATGGTCATGAGGGAGAAAGGCCGGGGCTTTGCCCCTGGCCCCCACCAAGATCGTGTCGATCCTGGACCTCCGTGTGTTGGTACTTGGATTGGGAAAGGATTGAGGCTCGCCGGAGGCGAGCCGGGTTGGCGAGGGCGCGCAGGGGAGCTCGATTGATCGAGGGTGCACACGCGACGCGCCCCCTCGCCAACCCGACCCCATCAGCAAAGTCGCATCCCTCCCAAACCCAAGAACCAACACATGCAGGGGCCCGGGGATCGGCGCGATCCCCGGCGGGGGTCGAGGGGGCAGCGCCCCCCGCCTTGCTCCCCGCGACCATCACAGCATCGCCCGCACGCGGCCGCCGTCGATGCGCATCATGGTACCGGTGATGTAGCTGGCCTGTTCGCTGGCGAGGAAGGCGCCGGCGGGGCCGAAGTCTTCCGGCACGCCGAGGCGCTGCGCCGGGATTTCCTTGGCCGAGGCGGCCAGGGATTGCTCGACGGTGATGCCTTTGGTGGCGGCGTTCTTGCCGGCGGTTTCCAGCACGCGGTCGGTCTTGATGGTGCCTGGCGCGATGACATTCATGGTCACACCGTCGGCGGCGACTTCGCCGGACAGGGTCTTGAGCCAGGCCCAGATGGAGGCGCGCAGCGTGTTGGACAGCGCGATCTGCGGGATCGGGTGCTGCATGCCGGTGCTGCCGACGACGAGGATGCGGCCCCATTTCTGCGCCCGCATGGCGGGGAGGAGGCGCATGGTGATGCGGATGGGGGAGACGGTGATGCGTTGGAACCAGGTGAAGAGGTCGGCCTCTTGGATCTGCATGGCGGTGCCCGGCGGCGGGCCGCCGTGGTTGAGGACCAGGATATCTACGCCGCCCATGGCGGCCACGGCGCCATCCGCCAGGCGGTCCATGTCTTCGCCGTTCGCGATATCGGCGGGGATGCCGATGCAGGATGCGGCGCCGAGCGCGATGAGTTCCGCGGCGGCAACGTCGAGGCTCGCCTGGGTGCGGCCGGAGATGACCAGCGCGGCGCCTTCGGCGGCGAGGGAGTTGGCGATGGAGCGCCCGAGGCCCTTGGACGCGCCCATCACCAGGGCGCGACGGCCCTTCAAACCGAGATCCATGATCAGCGTTCCGCTTTCTTTGTGTGCGCCGAGCCTGCCGTCTTCGGGCACGGGTGACAAGCGACCGGCTTGAGCTGCCCTCTGTTCAGCCGCTCCGCGACAGGTATGGTGAGGCAAGGACGAGGACATCCATGACCAAGCCTACCTTGCTGCTGACGCGCACTTTTCCCGCTGACGTGGAGGCCCGCGCCGCCCGCGACTACGACGCGCGGCTGGCCTCCGGCGATACCGGCTGGGCGAATGACAGCGCGGAGATCGCGCGCCGGGCAGTGGGTGCCGCGGGCATCATGTGCGCCGCCGGCGACAGGATGAATGCGGAAACGATCGCCGCCCTCCCCGAGGGCGTGAAGATCATCGCGACCTTTTCGGTCGGCACCGACCATATCGACCTGAAGGCCGCCGCCGAGCGCGGGATCCTGGTCTCCAATACCCCCGACGTCCTCTCGGTCGCGACCGCCGAGATCGCAATGCTGCTGATCCTGATGGCCGCACGCCGCGCCGGCGAGACCGAGCGCGTGGTACGCGCCGGTGCCTGGACCGGGTGGACGCCCACGCAGTTCATGGGCGTAACGTTGGAGGGCAAGCGGCTCGGCATCCTCGGGATGGGGCGCATCGGCCGGACCCTCGCCACCATGGCGCGCGGCTTCGGCATGGAAATCCACTATCGTAATCGGAGCCAGCTGCCACTGAACCAGGAGCAGGGTGCCCAGTTCCACGCCGAGGACGAGGCGTTTCTGGCCGTCTGCGACGTCCTGTCGATGCACATCCCCGGCGGCGAGGCGACGCTGCGCTGGCTGAACGCGGCGCGAATCGCGATGCTGCCGCAGGGTGCGATTGTGGTGAATACGGGCCGCGGTACCACGGTCGATGACGAGGCGCTGGTCGCGGCACTCACCGACGGTCATCTCCGCGCGGCCGGCCTCGATGTCTATGCCGGCGAGCCGAACATCTTCCCTGGCTACCTAAGGCTGGAGAACGTGGCGCTGCTGCCGCACCTCGGCAGTGCGACCATCGAGACACGCGACGCGATGGGTTTCCGCGCGCTCGACAACCTGGATGCGGTGCTGCTGAACGGCGAGGAGCCGCCGCACCGCGTCCTCTGATCCATCACGGGAGTTCACCATGTTCTTCGATTTCGAAACGCTGCCGACGCGCGAACGCTACAAGCTTATCGTTTCAACCATCGTGCCACGCCCGGTCGCCTGGGTGGTGACGCAGGACGCCGCTGGCATCAACAACGCCGCGCCGTATTCCTTTTTCAACGCGCTCACCGATGATCCCGTCGTCATCGCCATCGGCTGCGGGCCGACGCCGGCGGGCTCGAAGAAGGACACGCTGCAGAACATCCGGAATACGGGGCAGTTCGTGGTGAACCTGGTCTCCGCCGAACTCGCCGAGCAGATGAACATTACCGCCGTCGAGTTCCCGCCCGAGGTGGATGAACTGAAGGAGGCCGGGCTTACGACAGTGGCTTCCACCAAGATCAAGCCGCCGCGCATCCTGGAAAGCCCGGTGGCGCTGGAATGCGAGACGTTCCAGCTCATCCCCGTCAGCCACCACACCATCGTGCTCGGACGCGTGCTGGCCATGCATGTGCGTGATGACTGCGTGCTCGACCCGGCAAAGAACTACATCGCCACCGAAAAGCTCAACCTCGTGGGCCGCATGCATGGCCGCGGCTGGTATGCGCGCACGACGGACCGCGTCGAGATCCCTCGCATGACGCCCGAGGAGTGGGCAGCGAAGAAGGATAATTGATGCGCCGGCGCGCGCTCCTCGCGGCACCTGCGCTCGTCCTTGCGCACGGTGCGGGCGCGCAAGGCTTCCCGGACCGTTCGCTGCGCCTGGTGATCCCCTGGACTCCGGGTGGCACCAACGACATCGTGGGGCGCATCGTGGCGGATGCGATGGGGCCGCGCCTCGGCCAGTCCATCGTGATCGAGAATCGCGGCGGCGCCGGCGGCGCGCTGGGCGCGGAGGTGGTCGCCAAGGCGGCGCCGGATGGCCACACCCTGTTGCTCGGCGGCAGCGGCAGCCTCACCATCAACCACTTGGTGCGGCCCTCCGTTCCCTACGACCCGGTCACCGCCTTCGCCCCCATCGGCATGATGGTGCAGGGCCCCAACGTGCTGGTCGTGCACAGCTCCGTCCGCGCCACGACGATGCGCGAATTGCAGGCCGAGGCTCGGAGCCGCGCGATGACCTATGGCTCCTCCGGCGTCGGCAGCACCAGCCACGCGGTCGGTGCGATGATCGGGCTCGCGCTCGGCGTCGAGATCGAACATATCCCCTATCGCGGCTCCGGCCCCGCGTTGAACGACCTCATCGCGGGGCGACTGTCCATGATGAGCAATGCGGTGGCGCCGATGCTGCCGCACATCCGGGCAGGCTCCGTGCGCGCCATCGCGATTGCCGGCAGTCAGCGCAGTGCGGCCACGCCCGAGGTCCCCACAATGGCGGAACAGGGCTTTCCCCAAGTAGAGGCGGCCACGTGGTATGCGCTGCTCGCCACCGGCGGCACCCCGCCGCACCGGGTCGCGCGGCTGCATGCGGCGCTCAATGCCTCGCTTGCCGATCCCGCGGTGCGCCACCGGCTGGAGGAGCATGGCCTCGATATCGACCCATCGGAATCGCCGGACGCATTCGGACAATACATGGCGGCCGATACCGCGCGCTGGGCGCCGGTGATTCAGCGCGCCGGAGTCACCGCGAACTAGGTCGCCTTTGCCTGGGTGCGGGGTTGAGCGTTCGCGTTGATTCCGCCTGAAAGCACGTCGCTCCCGGCATCAGTTTTCCCTGTGCGCGGGCGACGGAACGCCATGAATTACCTACGTTCCGACAGGTTGGAACCGGCGCGGGTGCGCTGTTGTGGTGCAGCGTCGGTCTGGTGAAAATGACCCGTGCGTGAATGGAGACGTGGCGCGGTCAGTGCGTTCGCCCGGCGCGAAAATCGCGCCCCTACCGGCTAAGCGCCCGCCTCTTCCGCAAGGAAGGGCTGCAGCGCATCGAGGAAGCCTCCTGGGTTCTCGGCATGCACCCAATGCCCGGCATTCGGCACCACTTCATGCCGTACAGCGGGGAAAAGAGCCTTGATCACATCGCCATGCTCCGGCCGAATGTAGTCGCTGCGTCCTCCCGCGATGAACAGCACCGGTCCCCCAAAGGTGCCGGCGGGTGGTGGAAAACCCTCGATCACCGGCATCGCCGCCGCGATCTCCTCAAGGCCGATCCGCCAGACGGGATTCGCATCGAACCGCAGGTTCTGCAGCAGGAACGCACGCATCCCAGCTTCGGGTATGGTGGCCGCCAGGGCAGCATCGGCGGCGCGACGGGTGAGGCCAGGTGCCACGGGCACGTCCTGCATCGTGGCCACGACGCCGCGGAGGTGCGGGCCGTAGGCCACCGGCGCGATATCCGCGACCACGAGCCGTTCGACCAGCTCCGGCGCGGTCAGCGCCAGCATCATGGCGACCTTGCCGCCCATGGAGTGACCGAGCACCGCTGCGCGCGGTACGCCGAGCGCTGCCAAGGTATGCGCCACATCCGCCGCCATCTCCGCGTATTCCATCGTGGCCGCGTGCGGCGAGGCGCCATGGTTGCGCAGGTCGAGCGCGATGACGCGATGCTCCGGCGCCAGCGCGTTCTGGATCGTCCCCCAATTTTGCGCGGACCCGAACAACCCGTGCAGCAGCACAACCGGTGGCCCGGAACCGACGTCGACCGCGTTGAGGCGCAGGGCGCTCATGCGTGCGCTACGCAGGCGTTCAAGCGCCCGTCCGTCACGCCCGCGACGCCGTCGCGACGCTCGCCACGATCAAGCCGCTGCCGACGACCACATCCCATCCGACACTCTCCCCCAGCCAAAGCGCCGAGAGCGCCACCCCGAAGGCCGGCACCAGCAGGAAGGCCAGCGAGGACACCGCCCCCGGCAAACGACGTCCGATCTCGATCACGCACCAGGTGCCGACGGGCGCCACGATCACGCCGATATACAGCATGATCGGCCAGGACGGCGCGTGGATGCCGCCCTCCGGTTCCAGGTACATCGCGAAGGGCGCGAGCAATGCAAAGGCGATGCCGAAGCACCAGGGCAGCAGTTCCATCATCGGCGAGGCGGGAATGCGCGCGCGGGTGACGATGATCGCCACGCTCCAGAGCCCGGCCGCGAGCATCAGCATGCCGTGGCCCAGCACGACGTCGCGCGCCGTCCAATCCAGCGCCCAGGGCCCGGCCAGCACCACCACCCCGGCAAGTCCCAGGGCCGCGCCCACCCAGCCACGCGCGGAGATACGCTCGCCCATCACCAGGATCGACATGGGAAGCAGCCAGTAGCTGGTGACCGCCGAGATGATCGCCGTGCGGCCGGCCGGCACGATCGCGACGGCGGTATGGGCCAGGGCGAAATAGCCGCCGAGCTGCAAGGTGCCGAGTGCCACGATCGCCGGCCAATCCGCCCGGCGCGGCCAATGCAAGCGCCCGAGCACCAGCAGGACCAAGGCCGAGGTCAGTGCGGCGAGCCCCGCACGCCCTGCGGCAAACCACATCGGCGTGGCGTCCGACAGCGCGGCCTTGGTGATGGGCCAGGCGCCGCCGAACAGCACGATGGCTACAAGGAGATGAGGAATCGCGGCGCGCATCGAGGAGCACTAGACCCGAGGCGGGCTCCACGCGCCAGTGACGATCAACCGCAACGTGCAACCATCTCTGCCCGGATCGCCGCCGCATCGCCGGAAAGCACAGCATCGAGGTCCTCATTGGTAAGGATCGCACCCATCGGAACATCGCGGGCGAGGGCGACCCCGTGCGCCAGGCCGATCGGCACCGAACCGAGCGAGCGCGCCCGCGCCGCCGGGATGCACTTGCCCCACACCAGGGCGCCGCCTTCGCCGTCCAGCACCTCGCCACGCCAAAGGTCGCGCTTGGCCACGGCCGCAACGTCGCCGCGCCAGGCGGTCGCACTCCCCGTGGCCTCGCCACGAAGGGCCGCCGAGGCGATTGAGACGCCGAGCTCCAGCCCGATGAAATGATAGGGGCGCCAGAGCGCCGCATAGCGGCCGGTGCTGTCGGTGGCGACGCCGTACTCCGCGAAGCAGCGCCGCGCGTACTCCGTGTCGCCCTCGAACACGGCATAGACGCCCCAGCGCAGATTATCCGCGATGTCGCTGCCGTCGCGCCGCAGGGAGGAGATGACCTCGACCATGCCCGCATGCGGCAGCACGCCGCCGGCATTGTGCGGGCGGAGGATATTGGGGATTTCGGAAGTGCCGGCCGGCGGAAACGCCAGCCCATCCTCCGGCACGTCGAGACCCGTGGCATTCGCGATGGCGGCCATCTCGATGCCGGACTTCGTGCCGTCCAGGAAGGAGTTGAACATCTGCGGGTTCATCCCGCCGGCGCGCGCGGCCTCCGGCGTCAGGCCATAGAAATCCCACACGGTCTCCGGCGTGCTCGCATGAAAGATGGGCAGGTATTTGGTGCCTTTGCCGGCCGCCACGATGGTGAAACCCGCCGCGCGCAGCGTGTCCACCATCTCGCAGACCAGCGCCGGCTGGTCGCCATAGGCCATGGAATAGACCACGCCCGCCGCCTGCGCCTCGAGGGCCAGCAGCGGGCCAGCGAGCACATCGGCCTCCACATTCACCATCACCACGTGCTTGCCATGCGCGATGGCGTGGCGCGCGTGGCGGAGTCCGGCCGCGGGATTGCCGGTCGCCTCGACCACCACATCGACGCGCGGATCGGCGATCAGCGCCATCGTATCCTGGGTGAGGTGGGTGCCCCCGGAGGCCGACGCGTCATCGAGGTTGGCGGCGTCATAGCTGCCCTCCGGCCAATGCACGCGGGCCAGCGCCGCCCGCGCGCCGGGGATCGAGAGGTCCGCGATGCCCAGCACGTGCAGCCCCGGCATCCGCCGCGCCTGGTGCAGGAACATGGAGCCGAACTTGCCCGCGCCGATATGCGCGACGCGGATGGGCCGCCCCCCGGCGGCGCGGGCCAGCAGCTTCGCGTGCAGGTTCATGTCTGCATCCAACCGCCCGCGATATCGACCGCCTGTCCCGTCACGAACTCGGCGTCCGGCCCGGTCAGATAGCAGCAGGTGCGGGCGACCTCCTCGGCGGTGCCGAAGCGGCCCATCGGCGTGTCGCGCAGGACATCCTCGTTCAGGCGGGGATCGACGGTGCTGGCGAGCGCGGTACCGATGCGCCCCGGGCACAGCGCGTTGACCGTGATGCCGTGCGGCCCAAGCTCGGCCGAGAGGTGCTTGGTCAGCCCGATCAGCGCCGCCTTGCTGGCCGTGTAATGGCAGCCCACGATCGGCGTGTACCGCTTCCCGGCGACCGAGGCTTGGTTGACGATGCGGCCCGACCGCCGCGCCATCATGCCCGGCGCCAGCGCGCGGATCATGCCGAAGGCGCCGGAGAGGTTGACCGCCAGGACGCGGTCCCACTCGTCCCACGGCATTTCCTGCACTCCGAAGGCGCGGCCATTGGTCTTTGGGCTGATGCCGGCATTGTTCACGAGGATATCGGCCGGACCCAACTCACGCTCGGCGGCGGTGCAGGCGGCGTCCACCTGCGCACGGTCCGCGACATCGCAGGCGACCGGGAAGCCGCCGAACGCCTTGGCGGTTTCGCGTGCAAGGTCCAGATCCACGTCGAGCACCGCGACCCAGGCACCGCGCGCCGCGAGCATGGTGGCGATCGCCGCCCCGATGCCGCGCCCGCCGCCGGTGACGATGGCGACCTTGCCCGCATGGGTCTGGGGTTCCGTTTCCATCAACGCGCTCATGACGCCACCTTCAACATGATCTTGCCAATATGCGCGCTGCTCTCCATCAACCGGTGCGCCTCCGCGGCTTCCGCCATCGGGAAGCTGGCAAAAATCTCCGGCCCGCAGCGCCCGGCTTCGAGCACCGGCCAAACCTTCTCGCGCAGCGCGTCGGCGAGCACGCCCTTCTCCGCCGTGGTGCGCGGACGCATCGTGCTGCCGGTGATCGACAGGCGCTTGAGCATGATGGGGCGCAAATCCGCGGCCTCCACGCTGAAGCCGCCGAGGAAGGCGATCAGCACCAGGCGCCCATCGCGTCCCAGGCTGCGCAGGTTCTTCTGGAAATACTTGGCCCCCACCATGTCGAGGATGACGTCGACGCCGCGCCCGCCGGTCAGCGCCTTGGTGCGCTCGTAGAAATCCTCGTCGCGGTAGTTGATCGCGGCCGCAGCGCCGAAACCCAGGGCGGCCGCACATTTCTCTGCGCTGCCGGCGGTCGCGTAGATGGTGGCGCCGAACTCGCGCGCAAGTTTGATCGCCGTCACGCCGATTCCGGAGGTGCCGCCATGCACCAGAGCGGTCTCGCCGGCGGCCAAGCGGCCATGGCCGAAAAGGTTTGCCCAGACGGTGAAATAGGTTTCGGGCAGGGCCGCGGCGCGAAGGGCGTCGTAGCCGGCGGGCCAGGGCAGCGTCTGCGCCTCAGGTGCGACGCAGTACTCGGCATAGGCGCCGCCATTGGTCAGCGCGCAGACCTTGTCGCCGATGCGGAAGCGGCTCGCCGCACTGCCGAGCGCCACCACCTCGCCCGCGCATTCGAGGCCCATGACCGGGCTCGCGGAGGGGGGCGGCGGGTAGTTGCCGCTGCGCTGCTGGACGTCGGGGCGGTTCACACCGGCGGCCTCGACGCGGATCAGCACTTCGTCCGGCGCTGGCGAGGGCACGGGGCGCCGCGACGGCACCAGGACTTCAGGCCCGCCGCCGGCGCCATGGTCGATGAAATTCATCTCGGCGGGTAGGTTCGGCATTGGCATTCCCTTGCTTCTGGCGCCCGAGGGTTCGCGCCTGGGGGCTATCGCGTCAAGCGTCCCTTTTTCAGGCGTGCGTCCCGCGTAATGCGCCAAGCATACCTCGACTGGGCTTGCGTGGGCCTGCGGTTCCGGTGAGGGTCGCGCCTGCCGTTGTCCGGGGATAAGCCAGCTTGATCCGCCTGCGCCGCCGCCCGCTTTTCGCCGCACTGATATCCGCGGCAATCCCCGACGCGGTGCAAGCGCAGGTTGTGGAACATCGCTTCGGCGCCCTCTTTCCCTTTTCCGGACCTCAGGCCCTCCAGGGCGACGAGAGCTTTCGCGGCCTGGAGCTTGCCGCGGAGGAACGCAACGCGGCCGGCGGCATTTTGGCGCGCCCGATACGCCTGCTGAAGGCGGATGCGGTGGACGCGACTCAGGCCATCGTGGAGATGCGCCGCCTGCTCGGGCCCGAGCGTGCCACGGCGGTGTTCGGCACCCATGCCTCGGCACTTTCGGTCGCCGCATCCCAGATCGCGGAGCTACAGGGCGTCCCCTACATCGAGATGGGAGCGACCGCGGACGCTATCACCGAACGCGGGTTCCGCACCCTGTTCCGCACCTCGCCGCGCATCGCCGATTTCGCGGCGGCGACGCTCGAGGCGGTCAACGACGTCCTCGCCCGGGCGCTGGCCGTGGAGCCTCAGGCAATGCGTGTCGGCATCCTCGCGGAGGACCAGGCCGATGCGCAGGCGCTGGCGACCGCGCAGGATGCGGCGCTTCGCGCGGCCGGTGTGGTGCCCGCCGAGCGCCTGCCCTACCCGGCGCGAACACTAGATTTCGTGCCCCTGCTGCAGCGCCTGCGGGCGGCGAATACCGACATCCTCCTCCATTGCGGTCAGCCGGGCGACATCGCGCCGCTGTTTCGCGCGATGCAGGATGCGACGTGGCGGCCGCGCATGCTCATCGGCACCGGGGGCGGCTACACGAGTGCGGAGACGGCGCGCATGATTGGGGCCGGCTTCGAAGGCGTTCTCACGCTCGAATTCTCGCCCTTTGCCGTAAAGGAAAGTTTTGCGCCGAGCATTCCGATGTTCGTGGAGGCCTATAAGGGGCGCTACGGCAGCGAGCCGCGCTCAGCCCTCTCGCTGGCCAATTACGCAGCGGCGCTGATCGCCTTCGAGGCCTTCCATCGCGCGGGATCGCTCGACAAGGACCGGATCCGCGCGGCGATGCTCGCCGCCGAGATCGCAGAGGGCGCCTCGCCTGCCGGTTGGGGGCTGAAGTTCGACGAACGCGGGCAGAACACCCGGGCGCGGCCCTTCCTGATGCAGTGGCAGGCCGGGGCGCTGCGCACCATCACGCCGGAACCGGCGGCGACGGCGAGCTTACGCACGCCGCTTGGCGGTTAGCCGCCGTCAGTTCACCCGGATATTCCGGGCGCGCACGATGCCGCCCCACTTCTCCGTTTCGCTGCGCAGGAAGGTCGCGGCCGATTCCGGGGTCGAATCGCGCACCACATCCATGCCGAGTTCGACCAGACGCTGCACCAGCGCATCCTGCGTGAGCACGCGGTTGATTGCTGCGTTCACCGCGGAGACGATCGGCGCGGGCGTCCCGGCGGGGGCCATCACCATGTGCCAAGTGTAGGATTCGTAGCCGGTCACGCCACCCTCGATGAAGGTGGGAATGTCAGGAGCCTGCGGCATCCGCGCTTGGGAACTGACCGCGATCGCCTTCATCTCGCCGCGACGAGTGTATTCGAGACCAGAAAAGCCGACATCGATGATCATCGCGACACGCCCGCTCAGGACATCCGGCATGGCGGCGGAGGACCCACGATAAGGGATGTGGCCGACCTGCAGGCCACCGGCCATGGAGAGAAACAGCTCCGTCGCCAGGTGGACGGCGCCGCCATTGCCGCTGCTGGCGTAGTCATACTTGCCGGGGTTGGCGCGCATCAGCGCGATGAGTTCCGGCAGGTTATTGGCCGGGATGTCCTTGTTGAGCAGCAGCACCATGGGGATCTTGCCCACGAAGGCGGCGGGCGCGAAATCCGTCGCCGGATCGAAGGGCAGCGTCGGGAACAGCGCCCGCAGCACCGAGTGCGCGACGGTCGTATAGAGCAGCGTATGCCCGTCCTTCGCAGCCTTGGAGACCAGGTCGGTGCCGATCACCACGCCGGAGCCGGTGCGGTTTTCCACGACGACGCGCTGAGGCAGCGCCTCCGAAAGGCGATCGGAGAGCAGCCGCGCCGGCACGTCGGTCGGTCCGCCGGCGGCGAAGGGCACCACCATGCGGATCGGCTGCGTCGGCCACGCCGGCGCCTGGGCACGGGCGCCAAACGGCACTGCCGCGAAGGGGGCCAGCGCGGCGGCGCCGAGGATGCTGCGGCGTTCGATCATGGCATTTTTCTCCCGGCGGCGTGTTCCGAAACCTTGGACACCGCTCTGCTGCCGAGAAATCTACCTTGGGGAGCGGCCGGCGCAAGGGGCGCCGGCCATCGAGGGTCCGATACCGCGTGCCAGTACGCGGCAGCCGGTGCTTATTCCGCGGCCTTCGCCTCGGCAGCGTCTTCATCGGCGATGGCGCCGTTCAGCATCTTGTCCACCAGCAGGCCGGCCTGGTTGCGCACCTTCTGCTCGATGGACTGGGCCATCACGGGATGGTCGCGCAGGAACTGCTTGGCGTTCTCACGCCCCTGCCCGATGCGGGTGCTGTCATGGCTGAACCAGGCGCCCGATTTCTCGACGATCCCGGCCTTCACACCGAGGTCGATCAGCTCGCCCACCTTGCTGATGCCCTCGCCATACAGGATGTCGAACTCCACCTCGCGGAAGGGCGGCGCCATCTTGTTCTTCACCACCTTCACGCGGGTGTGGTTGCCGATCACCTCGTCGCGGTCCTTGAGCGCGCCGATGCGGCGGATATCCAGCCGACAGGAGGCATAGAACTTCAGCGCATTGCCGCCCGTCGTCGTCTCCGGATTGCCGAACATCACGCCGATCTTGAGCCGGATCTGGTTCAGGAAGATCAGCAGCGTGTTCGACTTGGACACCGACCCCGTGAGCTTGCGCAGCGCCTGCGACATCAGCCGCGCGTGCAGGCCCATGTGGTTGTCGCCCATCTCGCCTTCGAGCTCGGCGCGCGGCACGAGTGCCGCCACGGAGTCCACCACCAGCACGTCGATCGCGCCGGAGCGGACCAGCGTGTCGGCGATTTCCAGCGCCTGCTCGCCGGCGTCAGGCTGCGAGATCAGCAAATTGTCCACGTCGACGCCGAGCTTGCGGGCGTAGCCAGGGTCGAGCGCGTGCTCGGCATCGAGGAAGGCGCAGGTGCCGCCGGCCTTCTGGGCCTCGGCGATCACGTGCAGCGCCAGCGTCGTCTTGCCCGAGCTTTCCGGCCCATAGATCTCGACGATGCGCCCCTTCGGCAACCCCCCGATCCCGAGTGCGAGGTCGAGGCCGAGCGAGCCGGTCGGGATCACCTCCACGCCGTCGGTGAGGTTCTTCGCGCCGAGGCGCATGATCGAGCCCTTGCCGAAGGCCCGTTCGATCTGACCGAGGGCGGCATCCAGTGCCTTGCCCTTGTCCATTGCTGCTGCCATTTCCCGGATCCTTCCGATGCCGCATTCAAGCGGCGTCAACCCTACGTTGTGTAACGTCAATATTTATCGCGCGCATCAATTTTGTCGCATCAGTCTAGAACGTCACGCGAATCGACGCACCGCCGTCGACCCAGGATATGCGGGTTCGGGGCCGCGCAAACAAGAACAATACGTAAACAAAGTCTTAACGTCGGCGTGAAAGCGCAGGCTCCGTCGCTGCCAGTAGCGCGGGCCCTTTGAGGATCGATGCGACTGCGTCGATGAGCTCCGCTGCGCGGTACGGTTTCGCTAGCAACTGAAGGCGGGCGGCGTCCAGGTCGAGGCCCAGCAGCCGCCCGGAATATCCCGAAACCAGCAGCACCCGCAGGGTTGGGAACTGGCGCTGCAGGCGCTGCGCAAGCTCCACGCCGTCCATGCCGGGCATGCTGACGTCGGTCAGCAGCAGGTCGGGCGCTGTCGCACCTTCGGGCAGCAGGTCCAAGGCGGCCTCGGCATTCTCCGCCAGGGTGACGCGATAACCGGCCGCGACCAGGGTGCGTTCCGCGAGGCGCCGGATCATCGGCTCATCATCCACCAGCAGCACATGCGCGGGGGTTGCCGGCCGCACCACCCGGGCGGGCGGAGGCGCGACGGCCACCACCGGTTCGGCGGCGCGGCGTGGAAACCAGAGGGAAAACACGGTCCCCACGCCGCCCTCGCTCGCGACCGAGAGGTACCCGCCGGATTGCTGCACGATGCCATGCACCGTCGCGAGACCCAGGCCGGTGCCGCCTGCCTCCCGCCGCGTGGTGAAGAACGGCTCGAAGATGCGCGGGAGTATTTCGGGCGCGATTCCGGGTCCGCTGTCGCCCACTTCCAGCACCGCCCAATCGCCGGCGGGGATCGTGCCCGAAGCTTCGGCGCGTGGTTGCGGAAGCGTCTCCCGTCGGGTCGCCAGACGCAACTCGCCGCCGCCGCCCATCGCGTCGCGCGCATTGACCGCGAGGTTCAGCAGCACCTGGTCGAGCTGACCCGGATCCACGATCACGCAATCCCCGGCAGCGCCCAGCGCAAGCGTCAGCCGCACGCCGCCGCCGAGCAGGCGCGGCAGTAGCGCCGCAATGCCGCGCACCGCCCCATCGAGCGGCACCAACCGCGGTTGCAACGCCTGCTGCCCGGCAAAGGCGAGCAGTTGCCGCACCAGCTGGCCGCCGCGCGTCGCCGCATCCAGAATGCGGACCATCTCCTCGACGATGGCGGCTGAGGGTGCGAGGTCCTGCACCGCCTCGGCGCTGCCCATGATGGCGGTGAGCAGGTTGTTGAAGTCATGCGCGACACCGCCGGCCAGGGCACCCACCGCCTGCAGGCGGCCGGCCTCGGCCAACTCACGCTCCAGCCTGCGCCGATGGGTGGCATCCGCGACGCGCAGCAACACGCCGGGCTCAGCGCGCAGCGGGCGGCATGAGATCAGCAGGCAGGCATCGGCGGCGGCGTTCGGATCGGCCGGGCGCAGTTCGATCGGCGCCGGCGCGGGCGGACCGTCCATCGCGGCCTCGATGAGGCGGCGCAGGGCTTCACGCTCGGAAGGTGCGACCAGCGTCGCGGGCGGCGGCGCGCTGCCGGCGGTCGCCGAGGCCTCGCCGCCGGCGAGCAGCACATAGCCGGCATTGGCGGCCACCACATGGCCGTCGGCATCCAGGATCGCAAGCCCGGCTTCCTCGGCGGCGAAGAGTGGGCGGAGCGCGATGGCGGCATCGCGCAGCAGCGCCGCGGCGCTGACGTCGCCGGTGCGCTGCCGTGACCCCGAGGTGACGAATGGCAGGCTCGGCTGCTTCTCGTTGGCTAACGCCGGGGACACGGGTTCCACCGCCCCGCCCGGCGGGGTCATCGCACGCTCTCGGCGGCGCGGGCGTTGAGGCGCCAGATGAATGCGATGATTTCGGCCACGGCCTGATAATGCTCGGGAGGAATCTCCGCCTCAAGCTCCATCTTGTGGAGCGCGCGCGCCAAAGGCGGGTTCGGCACGATCGGCACGCCATGCGCCTGCCCCACTTCGCGGATGCGCAGCGCCATGGCGTCGACGCCCTTCGCTACCACCCGCGGCGCCCCCGAACCTTCGCGGTCATAGGCGAGGGCCACCGCGAAATGTGTCGGGTTGGTGATGATGACCGCGGCGCGCGGAACAGCGGCCATCATGCGCAGGCGCGATTTCGCGAGGCGCAACTGCTTCATGCGGCCCTTCGCCTGCGGGTCGCCCTCCGCTTCCTTCTGCTCCGTCTTCATGTCCTCGCGGCTCATCCGAAGGCTGTTCCGGTGGCGAATGTGCACCAGCACCAGGTCGAGCACGGCGACCATCGCGAAGGCCGCTAGGGCCGCGCGCATCAGGCGAAAGGCGGTCTCCGCCGACAGCCCCAGCACCGCCGCGACGGGGCTGTGCAGCAGAGCCTGCCAGCCGGCGGGATCACCGATCGCGGACCAAAGTGCGAGGCCCACGATGGAGAGCTTCAACACCGTTCGCAGCAGCTCGATCACCGCCTCGATGCCGAACATCCGGCCCAGGCCCGCGATGGGATTCAGCTTCCCGAAATTGGGCACCAGCGCCTTGGCCGAGACGAGCCCGCCCGTCTGCAGCATGGTCCCGGCGAGCGCGCCCAGCACGGTCAGGCCAGCGACCGGCAACACGGCGAAGAGCATCGGCCCCGCGAGCGCCGCCAGGGCCTCACCCGGTTCCAGGCGATGCGACGCGGAGAGGATGCCGCGCAGTGCCGCGGCGAGGTCCCGCGCCATCGGCGGCAGCCCGATCATCAGCCCGGCGAGCCCGGCCAGCAACGTCGCCAGCATCACCGCCTCCCGCGACAGCGCGACCTTGCCGTCCTCCCGCGCGCGTTCGATCCGCCGCGACGTCGGATCCTGCGTGCGGTCCTCGCTGCCCTGCTCCTCGGCCATGGCTAACGGTTGCCCGGAAGGGCGGCGAAGGCGACGCGCGCGGCCTCCGCATAGGCGCCGACCATCGCAGGCAGCAACAGCGCGAGCAGCGCGATCCCCGCCAGGATCTGCCCGGGGATCGCCACGAAGTAGATCTGCACCTGCGGCGCCAGTCGCGAGAGCAGACCCAGCGCCACGTTCAGAACCATCGCGCCGAGGATGAAGGGTGCGGCCAGCTGCAACGCGAGCGCAAAGCTCTCACCGGCCGCCTGGGTGAAGGCCTCCGCCGCATCACCCGCTGGCCACGCGGCACCCGCGGGCAGCACCGCGTAGCTCTGCGCGAGCGCTCGCAGCGGCAGCATGTACAGCCCGGTGCCGAGCACCAGCACGATGGCGAGGAGTGCGAACATCCGGCTCGTAGCGGTGCTTTGGCCACCCAGCTGCGCATCGGGCACCAGCGCACTCGCGAGGCCCAGCATCAGCGCCACAACCTGGCCGGCGATCGCGAAAGCCAGCGTCACCAGCCGCGCCAGGCCGCCAAGCCAGACGCCGATCAGGATTTCCAAGACCACGAGGCGCACGGCTTCCGCCGCATCATCCGGTGCGGATGGCAGATTGGGCGCGAGGGCCGACAGCAGCAACGGCACCATGCCGATCCCGAGCGCGAGCCGGATCTGCGGCGAGACCTCCTGCTCGCCGAGCCCCGGCAGCAGCATTGCCGCAGCGCCGACGCGCGCGAACAGCAGCGCCGCCTGGAATGCCAGCACCGGCAGCGAGGCAACCAGCTCCGCCTCGGTCATGGTGCACCGCCCACGGCGCTTCTCACGGTGCGCCGCCGACAGCGACGATGGTGAGGAACAGGTTCTCCGCATACCCGCGCAGCACGCCAGCCATGAACGGGCCAAGCAGGACCAGCACGCCCGCCAGCGCCCCGATCTTGGGTAGGAAGCCCAGGCTCGCTTCCTGGATCTGGGTCAACGCCTGGAACACCGAAACCGCAAGCCCCACCAGCAGCATCGCCGCAAGCGGGGGCCCGCCGATCTGCAGGCTCACCCACAGCGCCTCACGCGAGGCGACCATCACCTGTTCCATCGCTAAACCTTCACCGCATTTTGCGGCGCCGCTCGCATGTGCGAGCCACTCAGATCGGCATCCGCATCACGTCCTGATAGGCGGCGACCACGCGGTCGCGCACCGCGACGACGGTCTGCAACGCTAGCTCGGCACGGCTGACCGCGAGCACCACATCCGTGACGCTCGCCTGCCCCGTGAGGGCGGCCGAGGCGATGCTGTCCGAAGCGCGCCCGACCTGGATGGTCTGCTCCACCGCCCGGGTCAGGGCGGCGCCGAACCCCCCATCATTCGCGGCCACGCCCAGGGACGATGCGCCGGCCAAACCGTCGGCGCTGCGATACGCGGCGGCAACGCCGGCGGCGACCAAAGGGATCGCCATCAGCGCAGCGCCTCGATCGTGCGCGTCAGCATCGCGCGGGAGGTTTCGAGCACACCGAGATTGGCGCTGTAGCTGCGCTGCGCCTCACGCATGTCCATCGTCTCCACCAGGCTGTCCACGTTCGGCGTGCGCACATAGCCCTGCGCGTTCGCCGCCGGATGCGAGGGATCGAAGCGCAGCGGAAACTCGCCCTGTGCGGTGCCGACGCGGCTCACGCGAACGGTCTGGGCGCCGATCTCGCGGTCGAGCCGGTTGGCGAAGGTCACGGTGCGCCGCCGATAGGGGTCGCTACCCGGTACCGGGCCCGTGCTGTCGCGATTGGCGAGGTTCTCCGCCACCACCCGCAGCCGCGTGCCTTGCACGTTCATGCCGGCGGCGGAAATGCGCAGTGCGCTTTCGATATCCATGGCTCTGGGCCTCCTCAGCCCTGCCGCCCGAGGGCGGTGCGGAACATGGTCAGGAACCGGCGATGCAACGAGATGGCGAGCGCATGCGCCGTGTCGGTGTCGGCGACCTTCAAAGACTGGTCTTCCAGCGACACGCCATTGCCGTCCGGCGTGCGCTCCACCAGCTGCCGGTCCGGCCGTGCATTGCCCGCCTGACCGACACCGACGAGGTGCAGCGGGTTGCTGCGCGTGAGGCCGCCATTGGTGCGCGCAAGTGTCTCGGCGAAGGGGCGCAGGTCGCTCGGCCGATAGCCGGGCGTGTCGAGATTCGCCATGTTCTGCGCGAGCACGCGTTGCCGCGCCTCGAGCCAGTGCAGGCGGCGTTCGGCGATGGCGATCGGGCCGGTTTGGGTCGGGTCCATGCAGTGTCATTGGCACAGCAATGCGGAACAGGCGGTTAATGCGGCCACCATCGCAATCGGTGCCGCGCGCAACCTTCCGGTAAGGAGAACCGTGCTTGATTCGGGGCATGGAGCAGACCGCCGAAGCACTGCCGACGCCCCACCGGACCGCGCGCCGCAGCGACGCCGCGCTGCTGGCCGAAGACATGGCGAACGGCCTGCGCCTGATCCTCGGCGTCACCGCCGGCCTGATCGAGAGCGGGCGCCGCGTCGATCTCGCCGGCCTCGGCGAAGAATTTTGCCGCCTCTGCGTGGGCATCCTCGCGATGCCGTTGGCGGAGGGCCAGAAGCTGCGGCCCCTGCTGGAGACGCTGCGCGACCAGCTGGACCAGCTGCATGCCGCCCTGATGCCGCCCGCCTAGCCGTCCCCCCAACCGCCGGCAGGAGGCCGCGGAATGCCCTACGACATGACCCAATGGATTTGGGCGGCCGGTGCACTGATCGCGATGGTGGCCGTGCTGCTGCTGCTTGGCCGCGCGGCGCGGCTCACCGGCCTCGCTCCGCGCGGTGGCGGGCAGCGCCTGCGCATCGAGGAAAGCCTGGCGCTCGATGCGCGGCGCCGCGTCACGCTGCTGCGTGTCGACGGCCGCGCGATGGTCTTGCTGACCGGCGGGGGCACGGATGTCTGCCTCGGCTGGCTGCCGGAAGCCGCACCGTGATGATCCGCATGATCCTGGTCGCCGCCATCCTGCTGCTGTTCGCGCTGCCGGCGCTGGCACAGAGCGTCGCGATCGATCTCGGCGCCGCCGCGGGACAGCCGGGCACGACATCTCGCCTGGTGCAGCTGACTGCACTGATCGGGCTTCTCTCGCTGGCCCCTTCCCTGCTGGTGATGGGCACCGCATTTGCGCGCATCGTGATCGTGCTCGGCCTGCTGCGCAGCGCCATCGGTGCGCCGTCCATTCCGCCCAACCCGGTGCTGATCGGGCTCGCGCTGTTCCTCACCTTCTTCGTCATGGAGCCGGTCTTCCAGCAGGCCTGGACCGAGGGCCTGCTGCCGATGAGCGAAGGCCGCCTTGCCGAGCTGCCGGGCATTCAGGCCGCCGCGGAACCCTTCCGCCGGTTCATGGCGGCGCATGTGCGTGAAGCCGACCTCTCACTGTTCCTCGAGCTCGGCAACCTACCAACACCGGAGGCAAACGCCCAGGCGCCGTGGCGCGCGCTGGTGCCGGCCTTCATGGTGAGCGAACTCAAGCGCGCCTTCGAGATCGGCTTCCTGATCTTCCTGCCGTTCCTCGTCATCGACATGGTCGTCGCCAGCATCCTGATGTCGCTGGGCATGATGATGCTGCCGCCGTCCGTCGTGGCGCTGCCGTTCAAGCTGGTATTCTTCGTCATCGTCGATGGCTGGAGGCTGCTCGCCGCCAGCCTGGTGCAGGGCTTCGCGACGGGCTAGGCGGAGAGCTGATCCTGGATGTAGGGCGGCAGCACGAAGGCGCTGGCCTGCATCTCCGGCGACCAATACTTCGTGGTGCCCAGCACCCCCGCCGCGGCTGCACGCGAGCGCAGCAACCCCGGTGCCAGCTCACGCATTCCCGCCGCCTTTGCCGACCAGCCCAGCGTCATGAAGCCACCGACATAGGTCGGCACCGCCGCGACATAGGCCGACACATCAGCGAAGAATTTTCCCCGGCGCAGGCTCGTCTCTCGGAGCTCCTCGGCCTGCATGAAGGGCACGCCGCACTGGTTCACCAACACGCCCGACGGCGTCAGCAGCCGCGCGCAATTCGCGTAGAAATCATCGGTGAACAGCACCTCGCCAACACCGATCGGGTCGGTACTGTCGACGATTACCACGTCGAAACTCGCATCGGCGGCGCGCTGCACATAGTCGATGCCGTCACCCACGATGACCTCGGCGCGCGGATCATCCCAGGCATCGCCGCCGATCGCCGGCAGGAACTCGCGCGCGAGGCGGATAACCTCGCCGTCGATCTCGACCATCACGGCGCGGGTCACCGTGCGGTGCTGCAGCACGCGCTTCAGCACACCACCATCGCCAGCGCCGATGATCAGCACGCGTGACGCCTCGCCATGGGCGAGTAGCGGCACATGCACGATCATCTCCTGATAGACGAACTCATCCGCCTCGGTGATCTGCACGACGCCGTCGAGCAGCATCACACGGCCATGCATCTCGCTGTCGAATACCATGATGTCCTGGAAATCGGAGCGCGTGCGGGCGAGTTCGCGAACCACGCGGAAGCGCTGGCCCCAGGCCGGGTAGAGGGTTTCGTTCACCCAGGAATCGGTCATGAGCGGCCTCGCAAAAGAAAGGCCGGGGACAGGAATTTCCCCGGACCTCAATCTTTTATTTTTGTCTGTTTGGACCTGATGCGCGGGTACCGACGGTCATTTTTTGTGACCGTCGATGGCGCTAGCCGATCAGGCCGCGCTTGTGCTCAGCGAGCTGCACGCGCTCCGGCAGGAAGCCGCGCTTCAAGGCGGACAGCGCCTTGTAGGGGTTGCAGTCGCCGCAGACGAAGATGTCCAGCGCCGCGTAATCGCGTTCCGGCCAAGTGTGGATGGAGACATGGCTCTCCGCCAACACCAGCACGCCGGAGACACCGCCATTCGGTGAGAAATGGTGGAAATGACCGTGCAGAATCGTGGCGCCCGTGGCGATTGCCGCCTCGCGCAGCACGCTATCGATATGCTCGGGATCACCAAGATTGGTGGCCCCCCACAGATCGATGATCAGGTGCGTACCCGCATAACGCACACCATCTCGGAAAACGAAGTAATCCTTCGCCTCCACCGAGCGGGACTCATCACTCTGGGCTTCGCTCGGCGCATCCGAGACCATCCCCAGTTGGACGAGAGCTTCCATAGCTTGGGCTCCTTCCAGCCAGCAGATGACCAACACAACAACAGGTCAACGGGCCGCGCATATGGGGCAATCAGAGCAGTACCGCAAGAGAAATTCCGGTGATGTGACCGAAAATTCTTCGGTTACCCCCTCGGGGGCGCGCGTCACTCCGCTTGTTTCCCCCCGTAACCGCGGGAAACTTCACCGGTCGGTAGGGCTATTCAGAACAAACCCTGCGCCGAAAGCCGGCCCGGCAGGGCGCGGAATAGGTCGAGCTCGCGTCCCAGGCGCCGAACATCTGCGATACCGCGCATCGGATCCGATACGAAGAGGACGAAGACGTCAGCGACCGGCCCCTGCCCCATGCGGCCAGCAACCTGTGCGGCGAGCGACGCGAGTGCGGCCGTCTCTCCAGCCAGCGCGTGGAACGCCGCGAGCCGTGCCACATCGCGCCGCAGTGCCGGATCAAATGCGCCCTCGCCCGGCGGGAATTCTTCCGCCAAATGCTCGCGAAGCGCAGCGGCCGCGCCGGCCCAGTCCTGTGCATCGGCGCGGATCGCAGCAAGCGTGGTGCGGCCCTCCGCGCCAAGCCCCGCGAGCAGTGCCTCGGCCGCTCGGCGCTCGCCAGTCGCGACCAGCGCTTGCGCACGCAGCAAGGCGCGCGCCGTCACGAGCGGCGGTGGCAGTTCCGGCAGACTGCTGGCATCGAGGGCGGCCAGTGCGCCCGCGCCATCCCGCTCGACCAGCCGCAGCTCGGCGATGCGGGTGCCGTGGCGCGCGCGACCCTCGCGCGTCGCGGCGCCATCGGCCGCCTCCTGCAGCAGCGCAATGGCGCGCTCGGGCAGGTCCATGGTGATCAGGCGCTCGGCCAGAAGTGCGAGGGTTTCGGCGCCTTCGAGCGCAGGTGGCAACAGGTCCCGGTGCAGTTCGAAAAGGGTGAGCGCGGCAATGGGTGGTTCGTGCAGGATGGCTTCGGTGAAGCTCGCGGCGATGTCGGGGCGAAGCCGGGTCGCCTGTTCGGGGAACTGCGCCGCGGTTTCGCGCAGCATGTCGAAGGCGGCGCGCGGCTGGCCGGCCGCGCGGCGGAGCGTCGCGATGCGTCGGCGTAGCGCCAACTCTTCGGCGTCACCGCGCCAGGCGAAGATGGAGCGGTCGAGCGCGTCGGCCGCGGCCTTCTGGTCGATCTCACCGACGGCAAGGCGCAACTCGGCCAGGCGCCGCATCGCTCGCGCCCGCGCAGGGCGATCGGGACTTTCCACCAAGGCTGCGTATTGCCGAATTGCATCGGCGGTCTCACCATCGGTTTCGCTGAGCCGGGCGCGGGCGTAGCCATGCGGCGCGGTCTCGGGCAGCGCGGCAAGCAGCCGGCGGGTCGATGCCACCGCGTCACTCTCGGCGAGCGCCAGGGTCGCCATGGGCAGCAAGCGTTGCCGCAGCCCTTCCGGATAGGAAAACAGCAGCGCCAGGCCGGGCGCGAGGTCCGAAGCGGCGAGGTTGGGATCGCCGCGCGCCGCCGTCAGCAAGCCGCGCCAGAGCAGCACCTCGTCGCTCGGCGGCACGCGTGCATCCTCGATCGTGGCGGCATCGCCCAGGCGGCCAGCGAGCAGAGCCGCCGCACCATGCGCCAGCAGCAGGCGAGGGTCGCCACGCAGCCGCGGATCCTCCTGCAGAGCGAGCGCGGCCATCGCCTGCGCCTCATGCGGCATGCCCAGTGCCAGCAGCGTCTCCGCCGCGTCGCGCCGCATGCCACCGCGAGCGAGCGGCAAGGTGGTGGCGATGGCGCCCTGCTGCGCGCGCAGCCGCCCCAGCAGGGCCTCCACCGGGAGGACCGCCAAATTGAGCAGGCGGGTGAGGCGCGCCGCCTCCGCCGTCAGGTCGAGGCCGCCCGGCGTCGCGAGGCGCAGGGAGCCGCCGGGCATCGTGAGGGCAAAGCGACCAGGCAGGCTGCGCAGCGCGACGCGATCGCTCCGCGCAAGAATAGCAGCACCTTGGCGTGTCGGCAGCACCTCGAATTCAGTGAGGCGCCAGGCGGCGGCGTGGGCTTGGCCCGGCACCGCCAGCGTCCCGACCAGCAGGGGCGACCCAGTCTCGGGGTCTTCCATGGCGAGGACGCGGCCGCCGCCCTCGATGCCGATGACGAGGCGCGCGGGTGGGCCGGGTTCGGCCTCGGCCATGATTGGGCGGCGGCGCGGCCCAGGACGGCGGGGCGTGCCGGATTCCACCTCCAGCACCCAGGCATCGCCCTCGCGGCGCGGCTCGATGGCCGTGCCATCGGGGAGGGGAACCAGCAGCACGACGCCATCGGGGAGGGTCCAGCTCTGCGCGGCGCCGAAGGCCGCATCGTCCCGAAGCTGGCCAAGATCCAGCGCGCCGGGGGCGTCGAAGACAGCCAGCACGGCGTCGCCGCGCCGGAACACCGCGGCGCCAGTGCCAGGGGGCATGGGGAGCGCGACGCTGCGCCCGGGGGAGAGCAGGCGGACGCTGACGCTGGCCGGTTCGGACCGCGCACCGGACGGAAGTGGCAGGGCTGTGACCGGCGGCGCCGGCGCCGGCATGACGACGACCTCTGGCGAGGGCGACACCGTCCGCGGCGCCGGTGGAAGGGGTAGGAGGATGGCGGGAGAAGCAGGTGGCGGCGTCGCGGAGGCTTGGGGAGGTGATGGTAATCGCGCACCAGACGGGGGCTGAGGGGGCGAAGGCGTTTGCGCGGCGGTAAGACCAGCGGGTGGCACCGCCGAAGGGGACGCTGGAGTTTGCGCGCCAGCTGGTGGAGGCGTTCGCGCCGAGGCTGGCGACCTAGACGACACTGGTGTTCTTACGGCTCGCGCACGCGGCGGAGTGCGCGGCGGAAGCGCCCCTCGAACCTGGCGACGCGGGCCAGGCGAGGACCTAACCGGCGGTGGCACCGCTTGTGACGGAGCTGGCGACGATGAAGGCGACGCGACCGTCGCCGCTCGCGGTGACGGAGATGCAGCCTCGCGGACCGAGGGCTCGCCTGCCGGCAGCACAGGCTCCGAAGAGGCATCCGCCAGAACCGTTGCCGTCGGCAGCGACGGACCGGAAGATGGCTCGATTGCTGGCCGGGGCGGTGTAAGCACCGGGACCACCGCTCGCCTTGGAGACGATGCCGGTACCGTGCCTGCGGCACGAGCCGGCGGTGATGCGAGCACCGGGACTGCGGTGGAACGCAGTACCGGCCCGGATGGTGGCTCGGCAGCAATCTGCGCCGACGATACCGTCACCGAGGCCCGCTCCGACGCCGCAGTCACTGCGGCCCCAGACTGTGACCACACCTCCGGCACAAAGCCGCACGCACCCAGCAGAGCCATGGCAACGAGTCGCGCCCCTGCCCGCCCCTGTCCAGCCAACCGGCCCATGCCCATCCCCCGCTTCACTCGTTCGGGTTACGCTGCGCCCGGTGGCGCGCGAGTTCGGTGGTCAGTTGCCGAGCGCGCTCCGGGCGCATCGCGCCAAGCACCGGCGCCGCTTTCCGCTCGCCCATCCGGTCCATCACCTGCACCAGCACGGGCATTTCCAGATCGTCGAAGATCGCCGCCGCGTCGCGCGGACGCATACCTTCGTACACGCGCACCAAGCCGCGCCAACCGGCATCGTCGCGTTCGCCACGGCTGCGTTCGAGGGCCTCCAGCCGGTCTCGCATGGTGACGAGTTCAGCGACACGGGTCTGCAACCGGCGCTCGGCGGCGGCGAACATCACCTCGCGAACCACTAACGCCTGCTCCCGCTGGTCGATCCCGGCGCGACGCTCGCGCAGGGCGTCGAGGACGGCGCGTTCGGCTGCCACGGCCGGGTCCGGCGGGGCTGCGGCCGCAGCCGGCGGCGCGGGCGCG
>JAQGHV010000209.1 GCA_028288785.1 Rhodospirillales bacterium
CGTGTTCAGCGCCATGACGGCGGGCGATCTCACGCTCGAAATCATCCTGGCGGCGGGCGGAGAATATTGGCGACTGGAGGAAGCGCGGGGCCACCTGCCTCGCGCGGAAGCCTAGACCGGCCGCGACATCAGCCTTGGGCCAACCAGCACGGCGCGAAGCAGGCTTAATGCCGATAAGACCGCTGGTATCCGTTCAGCCATCTCACTGAGGCCGGTTGAGTGCACGACCGGTGCGCAGCGCCGCAAGCCCGAATAGGCGCCGCCGGCCATTCGGCAAGCCAAACGCGCGGAGCGTGCGCCAGGCGCTCAAGGGTGCAATAAAGCGTCCGACTGGGCGCGGCCTGTAGTCCGGCGAGCCAAGCCGCCGGAGGCGGCGCCCGGCGCTTGAGGACACAAAAAAGGCGGTCGTTCTTCACGACCGCCCGCTACTGATTACTGGGCGGCAATGCCCGCAGGGGTGACCACGATGGTGCTCAGCGAGCAGATATCGACCGCGCGACGCTCGACTGGCGCGCTGCCACCCAACACCATGCGCAAGTCGTAGGCGCCGCCGGGCTCGGGCGGAAGGCCTTGGTGGCGCCCATCGCGAGCACTCCGGTGCCGAGCTGGTCGACGCCCAGTTGTTCCGGCTCGCCGGGCTGAAATAGATCTCCATGATGGTGCGGCCCGAAGCGTTGACCACGGTGAAGCTGGTATCGCAATTCTGCGCAAACGCAGGCATCGAGAGCGTGGCGCTCAACAGGGCAAGCGCAATGAGTGCACGCGAAATATGCGAATCTCCGGGCAAGCCCGCCCGGGGCCGGAGGCGGTACTTGATCGAGGATGGCCGGATGCATCGCCGTTAATTACAAATGTGCATCTAACTGGCCGGCCACGCCGGTAAGCGGTACCGAAGCCGTTGCTGCGCCCCTATTCAGCGGCCATGAGCGCCGATCTGCGCCGGGCAGTGAACTCCTGCCGGATCGCCATAGCGGCCGTCATCGCCGTGAAAAACGCCGCGAGCAGGAAGACGAGGTTAGGCCGCCCGCCATCCAGGATCGCGCCGAAGATCAACGGTCCGATGGCGCCGCCGATGTTGAACCCGGTCGAGACGATGCCGAACACACGCCCCTCCATCCCGCGCGGCGCCGCGGCGCGCACCATCATGTCACGCGACGGCATGATGGCACCCGTCATCAGGCCGGACGCGCCCATCAGCACGATGATCGCGGTCACCGGGAGCGGCAGCAGCGCGATCGCCAGGATGAGCACCGTCGCGGCCGCGAATCCGGCGGCGGCGACCAGCCCATGCTGCCGGGTGCGGTCCGCGATGATGCCACCGACGAGCACGCCGATCGCGCTGAGCGTGAGCCAGGCGGTGAGCGCGGCATTCGCGACGCCGGGCGACAGCCCACGCCCTTCGGTGAAGGCCACGATGGAGAAGCTTTGCAGCCCGCCCGCGGACAGCGAGAGCAGGACGAAGAAGCCGGTCAGCGCGATGATCGTCGGCGACAGTATCTGCGCCATCGGCACCGCGTTGGCCGGCTTGTGCACTGCGCGCGCCGTCGGGTTCTCCGCCATCGCACCGCGGAGCAGCGGCAACGCGGCCAGCGGCCCAAGCAGGCCGGCGACGATCAGCGCGGTGCCCAGCCCGAACTGCGTGGCGAGGATCAGCATCAGCGCCGGCGTCACAGCACCTCCGAAAAACCCCGATGCGGTATGGATGGAGAACGCCCGACCCATGCGCGCCTCGCTCATGCTGCGCGATAGAATCGAGTAGTCGGAGGGGTGGTAGACGGCGTTGGCCAGCCCCGCCATCAACGCCGCCGCGAGCAGCATCGGGTAGGAGGGAAACAGCCCGACCATGATGAAGGCGGAACCGCCGAGCGTCAGTCCTGCGACCAGCACGCGGCGCGCGCCGACCTTGTCGACCAGGAACCCCATCGGCGCCTGGGTGAGGCCGGAGACGATGTTGAACAGGGTGAGCGCGAAACCCAGCTCGACGAAGCCCACGCCGAGCGCGTCGCGCAGCTGCGGAAACAGCGGCGGCAGCACGAGGATGTGGCAATGGCTGGTGAAATGCACCGCGCAGATGGCGGCTAGCGTGCGGCGTTCACTCACTGTTTTTCTAACTCCCCGCCGCCCAGCCCAGCATCAATGCGCTTCGGACCAGCTGCGTCCCACACCAACATCGACCGCGAGCGGAACCCGGAGCTCAGCGACCGTCTCCATGATACGCTTCACGATGAGGCTGGTTGCCTCGACCTCGGCGTCGGGCACCTCGAAGACCAGCTCGTCATGCACCTGCAGCAGCATCCGTGCGCTCAGCCCGGCGTCGCGCAGGGCGCGGGGCAGGCGGACCATGGCGCGCTTGATGACCTCGGCGGCACCACCCTGGAACGGCGCGTTGATCGCCGCGCGCTCGGCGCCGGCGCGGCGTTGCGGATCGCGCGACCCGATCTCGGCAATCCACAGCTTCTTGCCAAAACTGGTGCGCACGTAGCCATGCTCGCGCGCCTCCGCCTTGAGCCGGTCCATGCAGTCGCGGATGCCCGGATACTGGCCGAAATAGGCGTCGATGATGCCGCGCGCCTCGCCGGCGGTGATGCCGAGCCGGCCCGCCAGCCCGAAGGCGGACATGCCGTAGATGATGCCGAAATTGATCGTCTTGGCGCGCCGCCGCGCTTCCTTGTCCACCTGGCCCGGCGGAATGTGGAAGATCTCGGAGGCGGTGCGGCTATGAATGTCCTCGCCGCGCTCGAAGGCCTCCCGCAGCGTGGGCACCTCCGCCAGGTGCGCGAGCAGGCGCAGCTCGATCTGGCTGTAGTCGGCGGCGAGCAGCACATGCCCGTCCTCGGCCACGAAGGCGGCGCGAATGCGCTGGCCCTCTTCCGAGCGCACGGGGATGTTCTGCAGGTTGGGCTCGGTCGAGGCGAGCCGCCCGGTCGAGGTATTGGCCAGCGAGTAGTTCGTGTGAACCCGCCCGGTGCGCGGATCGAGCTGGGCCTGCAGCCCATCGACATAGGTCGATTTCAGCTTCGCGATCTGCCGCCAGTCGAGCACCGCGCGCGCGAGGTCGATGCCCTGCGCGGCGAGGTCCTCCAGCACGGTCACGTCGGTGCCCCAGGCGCCGGCCTTGCCCTTTTTCCCGCCCGGCAGCTTCAGCTCGTCGAACAGGATCTCGCCCAGTTGCTTGGGCGAACCGACATTGAAGGGCTTGCCCGCGAGTTCATGGATGCGGGCTTCCATGGTGATCAGGCGCTGGGTGAAATCCTCGCCGATGCGGGCGAGCTCGACGCCATCGACCTTGATGCCCGCGGTCTCCATGGCCTGCAGCACGCCGATGATGCGCCGGTCCACCTGCTCATACAGGGCGAGCGACTGGTCGGCGCGCAGGCGCGGCTTGAGGACGTGCCACAGCCGCAGCGTGACGTCGGCATCCTCGGCGGCGTAGGCGGTGGCCTTGTCGAGCGGCACCTCGGTGAAGGGGATGCGGGCGCGGCCGGTGCCGGTCACGCTGTCATAGGTGATCGGCGTATGGCCGAGATGGAGCTGCGACAGCTCATCCATGCCATGCCCGTGCTTGCCGGCCTCCATCGCGTAGGAGATGACCATCGTGTCGTCGAGCGGCGCGATGGCGATGCCGCCATTCTCAACCCGCGCCAGCACCTCGAGGTCGTACTTGGCGTTCTGCAGGATCTTCAGCACGGTCGGGTCTTCGAGCAGCGGCTTCAGCGCGGCCAAGGCCGCTTCCGGGTTGATCTGCAGCGGCGCCGGCTCGCTGAGCATGTCCTGCGCAACCAGGCCATGGCGAAGCGGGATGTAGCAGGCGCGGCCAGGTGCCGTCGCGATCGAGATGCCGGTCAGCCCGGCGCGCAGCGAATCCAGGCTGTCCGTCTCGGTGTCGATCGCCATTACGCCCTGCGCCTTGGCGTCGGCGATCCAGCGACCGAGGCTGTCGAGGTCCGTGACCGTCTCGTAGGGCCCGAAGGGCGCGGCTTCGGCGGGCGCTTCCGTTACCGGCGTGGAGTCGCGCCGTGCGGCGGGGTGCGGCGCGGCCTCCCCAAAGCCCAGCCGCGCGAGCAGGCTCCGGAAGCCCTGGGTGCGGAGGAAGAATTCCAGCGCCGCAGGGTCCGGTGAGCGTGCCAGCATCGCCTCAATCGCGAGGGGCATCGGCGCGTCATCGTCGAGCAGGACCAGCCGCTTGGAAATGCGCGCGAGCTCGGCATTCTCCATCAGCGCCTCGCGCCGTTTCGGCTGCTTGATGGTGTGCGCCCCCGCCAGAAGCCCCTCCAGGTCGCCAAATTCCCCAAGGAGCTGCGCAGCCGTCTTCACGCCGATCCCCGGCACGCCCGGCACATTGTCCGTGGCATCGCCGGCGAGGGCCTGGACATCGGCCACCAGGCGCGGCTCGACACCGAACTTCTCGAACACCTCGGCGGCGCGGATCGGCTTCTGCTTGATCGGGTCGAGCATCTCGACGCCGTCGCGCACCAGCTGCATCAAATCCTTGTCGGAGGAGACGATGGTGACGCGGCCGCCTTCCTCGACGAACGCGCGGGCGTAGGTTGCGATGAGGTCGTCGGCCTCGTAGCCATCGAGCTCGATCCGCGCGACGCCCACGGCGTCCGTCGCTTCGCGGATCAGGACGAATTGCGGGATCAGCTCGGGCGGCGCTTCGGGACGGTGCGCCTTGTAGGCCGGGTAGATGGTGTTGCGGAAGGTCATGCGGCCGGCATCGAACACGACGGCGATGTGGGTGCCGATATGCTTCTGCAGGAACTGCGTGAGCATCTGGGTGAAGCCGAACACGGCGTTCACCTGCGTGCCGTCGGGACGGGTCATCGGCGGCAGCGCATGGAAGGCCCGGAAGATGTAGCCCGAGCCATCCACCAGGATCAGGTGGCGCTCACCAGGCGGGGTCGGCGGCAGTGCCGGCTCAGTGATGTCCATCGCCGCCCGCGCCATCCCTCAGGACATAGGTGATGGAGCAATAGGGGCAGGTGACCTCATGGTCCACGATCCGCAGCCAGACGCGCGGATGCCCGGATGCGCCAACGACTTCGCCGTCGCAGGGCACGGCGCGGCGGTCGGCGAGCACGCGCTGATGGGGCGTGACGCCGGCGATTGCCTTCGGGGTGTAGCCGGTCTGATTCGGGTCGCGCATGGCATTCCTCGGGGCGGGCGTCGGCGTCGCGGCGCACCATAATGAGGGACGGGGTTCGCGGCCAGGGGTGGGCACGCGGCCCTGACTTGCCTCGGCGCCGTGACCGGGCTGGGTCGGTGTGTTAACCCTGCGGCACCACGGCCGCCGAGGCCATCGCGGCGCCGGCGAACCCGTGCAGGCGGGTAGATCGGCTAGTCTGCCGGGCACGGCTCCCCAATCATTGCGAGTGTTAACTTACTTTGAACCCGCGAGCGAGCGTATCGTTGTCAACCCGATAAACTTGATCGGAATTCGCATGGGGAAATACGAGCGCCGATCCGATGAAATGGCCCAATTGGCAAAACATGACGCGTACGCAGAGAGCAAGCACGGCATGCTGGTTGATTTGCCTGAAAATGATGTATTCGTACAAGGGCTTGGGGTGAATTGAGCATCGAGGGAAGCTCAGCGTTGCCGGCATCATGGTCGAATCTGCCAAGAAGACCACTGGATTGCTGACGCGGGACAACATGAAGGCTGCCATGGCCGTTGGCCTGCATTCCTGGGGCGCCGGCCAATCCTGGGCTCCCAGCGATTTCGGCAAGTGGCTCAGCCTGGGCCCAGTCTGGGTCGCTGGCCGCTGGAGCCCCGAGGGTTCGCACAATGTCATCGTGATCGGCGCAAGCGAGACCAAGATTCGCTTCATCGATCCCTAGAATGACCTCATGCCGGTGGCCGAAGATGGCACCTGGACCGCTGAAAACTTCATTGGCGGCAACCCGGTTAACCGCGCCGATGCACCGGGGCTGATTTCTACATGCAGAAGACCGGCGCGGTCATGAACTTCGCCGCCTTCAAGGATGTTTACTGAGGGTTTTGCACCTGCCGATGCCGAGCGCGCACGCTCCGCGTGCTCGGCCTGCGGGTGATCGTCGTCGTCGGGCGCGTAGCCCGAGTGAGCAACCCGACCCATTGAACTGAATCCGGGCGCCTATCGCACCGGCTCCAGCCCGGCCGCGCGGATTGCCTCCACAACCTCCGGCCCAGCCAGGAAGGCCACCAGGGCGCGCCCAGCCGCCGGCTCCGCGGCACGAGCGCCGATGCCGGCGGAGAACACCGTCTCCTGCTGCACCGAGGGCGGCAGGACGCCGATGAAGTCGAGCCCCGCGATCGGCAGCAATTCGCTCACCTGCTGAATGCCAAGTTCGGCATCGCCGCGTGCCACCACCGCACCCACGCGCTCGCTCAGGATGCGCCGCGCCTTGGGTCCGATCTCGGCGTCCAGCCCCATCCGCGCGAGCAGGGTCTGGGAGAAGTAGGTCCCGCTGGCACTCGCCGAATAGGCGATGCTGCTGGCCTCCCGCAGCGCGCGGACAAAACCCTCCTCGGTCGAGATATCCCACCGCCGCGCACCGCTGCGCACGCTCATGCCAATCAGGCTGCGCACGAGGTCGACGCGGCTCCCCGGTGCGGCATGCCCCGCGGTGACCAGTGCATCGAGGGCAGGGGCCGCCAGGATCATCACATCCGCCACCTCGCCACGCGCGAGGCGCACCGGGATGGCGTCCGGCGCATTGCCCATCGAGGCGCCCTGGATGGTCACCACGCGGTGGCCGGTCGCGCGTTCGAACATCGGCGCGACCTGGCGGAACGGCTCGAAGAAGGCGCCCGAAATCATCACGCGGATCTCGGCCGCGCGTGCGGCGGCCGGCATGGCCAGCAGCAGCGCGGCGAGGCAGGCGCGCCGCAGCATCATCGTGTTCATTCCACGTTTCCTTCCTGATTTCAGCCGATGATAAGCCCGATAACCGCGCCGCACGCCAGCATCCACAATGGCGAGTAGTTCGTGCGCCAGACGAACACGGCACTCGCCACGGTCATGACGATCCAGCCCCAGCCATGGGCCATTGCGGTCTCGGCGATGGTCACGCCGCCGGCCATGATCAGCCCGACCGCGAGGGGCACCAGCCCGCCATTGATCGCCTTCAGCGCCGGATGGCCTTTCAGCCGCTGCGCCACGCCGCCGATGAAGAAGGCGAGGGTGCCGGCGGGCAGCAGCATGCCGAAGGTCGCCGCCATCATCCCCGCAAAACCGGCGATCCAGTAGCCGAAGAGGCTCACCGCCAGCACATTCGGCCCGGGTGCGGCCTGGGCCAGTGCGAAGAGTTGCCCGAAGGTGCGGTCATCCAGCCAGCCGCGGTTTTCGACCAGCTGGCGATGCATTTCGTTGAGAGAGGAAGTCGCCCCGCCGACGGCGATGAGTGAGATGGAGGCGAAGATGACGAACAGGCCCCAGACCATTAGCGCGACACCATCGCGGATTGCCGGCGATGGGCGAGGAAGATGCCGACAGGCCCAAGCCCGAGGATGATCAGCGGCAGCGGTATCCGCCACCAGAACGCCGCGACCGCCGCGAGCAGGCCGAGCGCGATCATCTCCGGCGGTGCCTGCAGGCGCGAGGCCATCTTGACCGCGGTGCCGATCACCATGCCCGCCGCGGCCGCCGCGATGCCCTGCATCAGCGCCCCGATTCGCGGCACCTGGCCATAGGCCTGATAGAAACTTGCGAGCAGCATGAGGACGCAAAGCGGCCCGATATAGAGCCCCGCGGTCGCGCAGAGCGAACCCGCCAGGCCATGGAAGCGCCGCCCGATCAGGACAGCGGTATTGCCGACATTCGGCCCCGGCAGCACTTGGCCGAGGCCCAGGATCTCGGCGTATTCGCGCTCCGTCAGCCAGTGCTTCTCCTCGACGATGATGCGCCTCGCCCAGGCCGCGACGCCGCCGAAGCCGAATAGCCCCGCCTTGGCATAGCCGAGGAACAAGGCCCCCCGTGTCGGCACCACCATCTCATCCAACGCATCGCTCCCCGCGAAATCACCCACAGCGAAGGACCGATCGGCCCCCTTCGCAAGCCCCTGGCGCTGCGTCATCATCGAAGCGCCGGGAGGACCAGCATGAAGAACACGATCCGAGCCGCCGCCATCGCCGCCGCGCTGTTGCCGGGCGTGGCCTCCGCCGACGAACCACTCACCCTCGCGCGGTGGGGCAGCTTCCATGTCGGTGGGCAGGAGGTGGTGGTCTCCGGCCAGCCGATCCGCGAGGTGCTGCTCACCCCCGGCGGCGTGCCCGCCCGCGTGGACCCCAACGGCACCTACCTCATGGGCGGGATGTACGCGCAGTTCATGGTCCCGGCCCCGCAGCGCGGGCGCGTACCGATGCTGTTCTGGCACGGCGGCGGCCTCACCGGCGTGACGTGGGAGACCACGCCCGACGGCCGCGAGGGCTGGCAGCATTTCTTCCTCCGCCGTGGCTGGGCGACCTATGTGAGCGATGCGGTCGAGCGCGGCCGCGCCGGCTGGAGCCAGATCCCCGAGCAGACCGGTGGCCAGGCGCTGACCCTCACGCTGGACAACCCGTATGAGCGTTTCCGCATCGGCGCAGGGCAGGGCTCCTATGGCCGCCAGGAGGTGCTGCCCGGCAACCAGTTCCCGTCCGATCGCGAGAGCTACCTGAACTTCATGCGCCAGATCGTGCCGCGCTTCACGACCACGGATGCGCTGGCACTCGATGCCTACCTCGCCTTGCTCGACCGGGTCGGGCCCTCGGTCGTGGTGGTGCACAGCCAGGCCGGGCTGTTCGGCTGGCGCGCGGCGCAGGAACGGCCGGAGGCGGTGCGCGCGCTGGTGCTGATCGAACCCGCCGCGGTGGGCGACGTCGCGAAGGTCGCGGCCCTGCGCAACATCCCGATCCTGATGGTCTATGGCGACTACATCGCCGGCGACTCGCGCTGGCCGACCATCCGCGCGAATGGCGTCCGCTTCGCAGAGGCGGTACGCGCCGCCGGCGGCAGCGTCGACGTGGTTGATCTCCCCGAGCGCGGCATCCGCGGCAACAGCCACATGATCATGATGGATCGCAACAGCGACGCCGTGGCGGGGCTGGTGCAGGACTGGCTGGTGTCGAAGCGGCTTTGGGAGTGACGCCCTGATCGGACCGCTCTGCAACATTCCGCTCCCGTGGGCGTTCGGCCACGGAGGCAGGGGGGAGTGCGGCGCATGCCGGATGGCAGACAAGACGGCACCGTATTCTCCACCGACGTTCCCGCACGGCTTGATCGCCTCCCCTGGGCGCGCTTCCATTGGCTGGTCTGCATCGGGCTCGGCATTACCTGGACGCTCGATGGCCTGGAGGTCACGCTGGTCGGATCGCTGGCGCCGGCGATCCACAACAGTCCCTCCCTCGCGCTCACGGAGACGCAGGTCGGGATGACGGCTTCGGCCTACCTGCTCGGCGCGGTGTTCGGGTCGCTGTTCTTCGGCTGGCTGACGGACCGGCTGGGGCGCAAGCGGCTGTTTACCATCACGGTGCTGGTCTACCTGGTCGCCACGATGGCGACGGGGCTGTCCTGGGATGTGTGGTCCTTCACCTTCTTCCGCTTCATGACCGGTGCCGGCATCGGGGGCGAATACTCGGCGGTGAATTCCGCGATCCAGGAGCTGATCCCCGCACGGCACCGGGGCAGGACCGACCTCGCGATCAACGGCACCTTCTGGCTGGGCGCGATGTTCGGCGCCGGCGCGTCGCTGCTCCTGCTCAACCCCGCGGTGATCGACCCCGAGCTCGGTTGGCGCCTGGCCTTCCTGGTCGGCGGCGCGCTGTCCGTGGTGGTGATCTTCCTCCGCCGCTGGATCCCCGAGAGCCCACGCTGGCTGATGACGCATGGCCGCAACGCCGAGGCCCTGGAGATCGTGGCCCGGATCGAGCGCGAGGTCGCCGCCGAACGCGGGGCATTGCCGCCGCTTGGATATGGCGCGATCCGGCTCCGCACGCGCGGCCATGTCTCGATGTCGGAGGTGCTGCAGGTGATGTTCCGCCAGTACCGCGCCCGCTCCATCCTCGGGCTGACGCTGATGGCGTGCCAAGCCTTTTGCTACAACGGGGTGTTCTTCACCTACGCCCTGGTGCTGACGAAGTTCTACGCCGTGCCGGCTGAATATATGGGCTGGTACATGTTGCCGTTCGCGGTGGGCAACCTGCTGGGGCCGCTGCTGCTCGGGCCGCTGTTCGACACCATCGGCCGGCGCATCATGATCACGGCGACCTACGCCGGCGCCGGGCTGCTGATGGCCGTGACGGCAGTGCTGTTCCAGCAGGAGTTGCTATCCGCAACAATGCTGACGTTCATGTGGACGTGCATCTTCTTCGTGGCCTCGGCGGCCGCTTCTGCGGCCTATCTCACGGTCGGCGAGAGCTTTCCGCTCGAGATGCGCGCGCTGGCGATCGCGCTGTTCTACGCGATCGGCACCGCCGTTGGCGGCGTCGCGGCGCCCTTCCTCTTCGGCGCACTGATCCAGGGCGGCGAGCGGATGGACCTCCTCTGGGGCTACATGGCGGCGGCCGCGCTGATGCTGGTGGCGGCGGCGACGGAATGGAAGCTGGGCTTCGCCGCGGAAGGGCAGCCGCTGGAGAGCGTGGCGGCGCCGATGGGAAGGGCGGAGTAGGGGACGGGTCTGAACTATCGTGGCGCCGCGGCGCGCGTGAGCCGGTCGTTGATCGCCGCGCCGAGCCCTGCCTCCGGCACCGGCATGACGGCAATTCCCGTGAGCCCCGGCATTGCATCCAGCGCCCGCAGCCCTGCAAAGAGACGCGCCGCCGCTTCCCGAACATCGCTCGCCTCGCTCAACTGGAACACCGCACCAGCGCCCGCCAGTGGAGCCCCGAAAGCAAGCAGCCCCTCATCGGCGGAAACCTCCACAGCACCCAGCCGCACAGGCAGTCCCGGCGCATAGTGCGACAGCATCATCCCCGGGCTGCGCAGGCTGCACGAGGCCTCGGCAGCCGTGATCGGCAGCGGTCTGCCAACCCTCCCGATCACCGCCTCGATCGCCTCCACCGTCACCCCGCCATGGCGCAGCAGCACGGCCCCTCCGCTGAGGTCGAGCACCGTGCTCTCCACCCCCACCGGGCAGGCGCCCCCATCGATCACGGCCGCGATCCGCCCATCCAAACCCGCCAGCACATGCGCCGCCGTCGTCGGAGAAACCCCGCCCGAGCGATTGGCTGAGGGCGCCGCCACCGGCCCATCCATCGCCGCGATCAGCGCGAGTGCGACAGGATGCGCCGGCACCCGCACCGCCAGCGTGTCGAGCCCCGCACCCGCAAGCAGATCCACCTCGCAACCGTCCCGGCGCGGCAGCACCAGCGTCAACGGCCCCGGCCAGAAAGCCGCCGCCAAGGCGCGCGCACGATCATCCGCCTCGACCTGGGCAAAGGCGGCCTCGGCGCTGGCGAAGTGGCAGATCAGCGGATTGAAATGGGGCCGTCCCTTGGCCTCGAACACGCCGGCCACCGCACGCCCGTTCCGTGCATCCGCGCCCAGCCCATAGACCGTCTCGGTGGGGAATCCGACCAGCTCGCCGGCGCGCAGCAGCGTCGCCGCGCGCGCGATATCGGCCGGGCCAAGCCGCTCCGTCACGCCGCACCCGTGACGAGATAGCCGGGGTTTTCCCACCCGGGCTTGCCGTAGCGGAGCGCGCCGCCGGCCCAAAGCGACAGGCTGCCGCCCGCCGCCTCCAGCACCGCCTGGGGCGCTGCCGTGTCCCATTCCATCGTCGTGTGGAAGCGCGGATGCACATCCGCCGCGCCCTCGGCCACCCGCAGCATCTTGATGGAGGAGCCGATATTCTCCACCCGCGCCACCGCCCGCCCGGCGATCCAGGCGGCCAGGCGCGGGTCATCCGCGTGGTGCGC
>JAQGHV010000211.1 GCA_028288785.1 Rhodospirillales bacterium
CCAGCACCATTCGATAGAAATAAAAGAAGGGGGCCGGGGGAATTCTTTCCCCCGCCTGCTCCTATGCCCCGCTCCCAAACACCCTTACCGCCGCCGCAAACACTTCCGGCGCCTCACGCGGGATGCAGTGCCCAACGGCCGGGATAACCTCTCGCGCGAAGGGCCCGGTGAAATGGCGCTGGCAGTCGGCGCTGCTTTCCGGCGGCGCGACGCCGTCCGATGCGCCGTGCAGCACCACGGTCGGCACGGTGATCGGCGGTTGTGCCTGGAGTGCCGCCTCCATGGCGTCGTAGGCGGGATCGCCGGGGGCGGCGCGGTGCCGGTGGCGGTAGGAATGGATCACGACGGCGGCGTAGTCGGGGTTTGTCCAGTCCGCCGCCGTTTCAGTGAATTCGGCGTCGGAAAAATCCCAGTCCGGCGACCACATCTGCCAGAGGAGCAGGTTCACTTCGGCGGGGTGTTCACACATCGCGGTCGCGCCGCGTTCGGTGTGGAAGTACCATTGGTACCAATGCCGCACTTCTTGTGCGGGCGAGAGCGGGCGCGCGCCGCCGGCGATGTCCTGGATGTTGTAGCCGCCGCCGGTGACGAGGCCGGCGACGCGTTCGGGGTGCAGCGCCGCCACGATGCAGGCGGCGCGGCCGCCCCAATCATAGCCGCCGACCACCGCGCGCGGGATCGCCAGCCCATCCATGAGGTCCAGCAGATCCTGGCCGAGGGCGGCCTGCTGGCCGGAGCGGGGAGTTTCGTCGCGCAGGAAGCGTGTGGCGCCGTGGCCGCGCAGGCTCGGCACGATCACGCGCCAGCCTTCGGCGGCGAGGATGGGGGCGACCGCGTCGTAGTCGCGCGCGCCGTAGGGGAAGCCGGGCAGCAAGATGGCGGGCAGCCCATCCTCCGGCCCGGTGATGGTGCAGTCGATCTCGATGGTGGGGGTGCGGACCAGGGTCATCGCCATTTCCTGTGCATCCAGAGCCATTGTCCGGGGTATTCTCGGATCCAGCCTTCGATCACGCCGTTCATCGCGGCCGTGGCGCCGGCCACGTCGACCTGGCCCTCGGCATCCCGCGGCAGGTCGAGGGCCTCGGTCAAGTCGAGGCGGAAGCGGCCGCCGGGCAGGCGGATGGCGCGAGCGCCGTGCACCGGGCAATCGAAGCGGCGCGCGAGCTGGGCGATCAGCGGGTTGGCCGCCGCCTCGCGCCCGAGGAAGTTTATGCGCGGACCGCGCCCGAAGCGCTGGTCGATGAGCATGCCGACATGCAGGCCGCGCTCCAGCGCGGTGGCCATACGAAGGGGTGCGAAAGGGCCGGCGGGGATCAGCTCGCCCATGGCGCCCTTGCGGAGTGCCAGGATTTCGCGCGCCACGGCGCGAATGTTCGGGGTGCGGTACAACGCGGCGGCCGGCAGCCCGCACTTGGCTGCCGCGATCATCGGCAATTCCCAATTCGCAAGGTGGGCGGCGAAGATGAGTGCCGGCTTGCCATCGTCGGCGAGTTCCATAAAGCGCGCGGCGACTTCGGGCGCGATGAGGATGCGGCCATCGGGGTCCGGGGCGTCCTGGTCGTAGTCCCAGATCGCCTCCATGTGCACGTATTCGCAGGTGGTGCGGCCGAGATTGTCCCAGGCCTCGCGCAGCACGGCGCGTCGCCAAGCTTCATCGCCTTCCGGGAAGCTCGCCGCGATATTGTCGCGCGCGATGCGGTGCGAGCCGGTGAGCGGCCCGAGCGTGCGGGTGAGGAAGCTGCCGATCGCCGGCGCCCCGCGTGAGCCCAACACGCGCGTCAGCGCAAAGAGGCCACGCAGCAGCGCGCCGAGCACCGCATCCATCACAGTGTCACGACGATCTTTCCGAACACGCGGCGGCTTTCCAGGCGCTCCAGCCCTTCGGTAAAGCGTTCCAGCGGCACCACGGTATCGATCACCGGCAGGATGTCGCGCGCCATCTTCGCGTAGCCATCGGCGATGTTGCGCATCGCCGCGCCAAAGCTGCCGAAAATGCGCAGCTGGCGCTGGAACAGCATCATCAGATTGGTTTCGGCGGAGACACCAGAGGTGCTGCCGCAGGTCACCAGCCGCCCGCCCATGCGCAGCGACAGCAGGGAGCCCGACCAGGTGGTGGCACCGACATGCTCGAAGACGACATCGACGCCCCGCTTGCCGGTGATGCGCCGCGCCACGGTGGGGAAGTTCTGCGTCGAGTAGTTCACCACATGGTCGGCGCCGAGCTCCCGCGCCTTGGCGCATTTCTCGTCATCGCCGGCGGTCGCGATCACGACGCAGCCGAGGTCCTTGGCGATGCGGATAGCAACCGTGCCGATGCCCGATCCAGCTGCGTGGATCAGGATGGTCTCGCCGCGCTCCAGCTTCGCGTTGTCGAACAGCATGTGCTCGACGGTCGAGAAGGTGATCGCGCCGCAGGCCGCGTCCTCCCAGGAGATGCCGTCAGGCACCGCCACCATGAGCCGCTCGTCGAGGTTGGCGAGGTCGCGGGCGAAGCCGTCGACGTGGAAGCCCATGACGCCGCGCACGTCCTCGCACATGTTGTCGCGGCCCTCGCGGCAGGCTTTGCAGACGCCGCAGGTGAGCGCGCCATAGGGGGCGACGCGGTCGCCGATCTTCCACCGCGTGGCGCCCGCGCCGGTGGCGACCACCTCGCCCACCGCCTCTGCGCCCACGGCGAGCGGGAGGTCGCGCTTGGCGAAGGCCATGCCGCGCCAGCCCCAGACGTCGATGTGGTTCAGCGCCATGGCGCGCATGCGCAGCTGCACCTGGCCGGGACCGGGCGGCGGCGGCGCCTCGATGGTGTCGAGCCGCAGGTCACGGTCGCCATGCAGGCGGAGCGCACGCATCATCATGACGCCTCGGGCGGTGCGGAGAGCAGCAGGCACACATTCTGCCCGCCGAACCCGAAGGAGTTGGAGAGGACGTGTCGCAGCCCGGTGACGTGGCGCGCCACGTTGGGCACCACGTCGAGCGTGATGGCTGGGTCCGGCTCCACATGGTTGATCGTGGGCGGCAGGATCTGGTCGCGGATGGAGAGCAGGCTCGCGGCCGCCTCGATCGCGCCGGCGGCGGAAAGCGTGTGCCCGATCATCGACTTGATCGAGGAGATCGGCGGCGGCGCATCGCCGAACACCGCGCGCATGCCGAGCGCCTCCATCTTGTCGTTCTCGGGCGTCCCGGTGCCGTGGCCATTGACGTAGCCGACCTCGGCGGGGGCGACGCCGGCATCCGCGATGGCATTGCGGATGGCGCCGATGACGGCCGCGCCGTCGGGGTTGGAGCGGGTGCGATGGAAGCTGTCCGCACGCTCACCACAGCCGGCGATAAGGCCGATGATGTTGGCGCCCCGCGCTCGGGCGGCGTCGTAATCTTCCAGCACCAGGGCGGCGGCGCCTTCGGCCATGACGAAGCCGTCCCGGGTCTTCTCGAAGGGGCGCGCGGCGCGGGCGGGCTCCTCGTTGCGGGTTGAGAGGGCGGAGAGCAGGGAAAAGCGGATCAGCGCCTCCGGCTGCACGCTGCCATCGGCGCCGACGGCGATCGCGGCCAGGGTCTCGCCGCGCTGGATCGCCTCGACGGCGGTCTGGATGGCGGTCGCACCCGTGGCGCAGGCGGTGGTCACCGAGATCGGTGCACCCTTGGTGCCGAAGCGCGCGGCCAGGCGCTCGCCGATGCCGCCGAACAGGAATGTCTCATAGAGCGTGTGGTCGCCAGCCGCGGCCTTGACCATGGCCGC
>JAQGHV010000236.1 GCA_028288785.1 Rhodospirillales bacterium
GCCGATGGCGGCGTCGGATGGCCCCTTCCGTGGCGCGGCAGGAACACGCATTGCACGCCCGCCAGGCGGCCGAAGAGCAAGGCGTCCGAAGGCTCGCCCCACGGCGTCTCGACCCGGCGCCACTCCCGCCCCTCCAGACCCTCGATGTCGTAAAGGCCGGAGCCGCCGATGAGGCCGATGACCGTGTCTTGCTGCATCCGCGCAATCTAATGCGCCACGCTTGACGAGACCACCCCGGCCCGTGCCTTGTCCAACGTGACGAATGAGGATGGCCCGATGCGCCTGTTGCTGCTGCTGACGCTGATGTTCCTGGCTGGGTGCGAGACGCCGCGAAGCTCGCCACTTGGGCCGAGAGGGACGGCGTTGGCGCCGCCTGATGCAGTGACGGGGCGGTAGAAGAAGGCCGGGAGAAGGAATTCTCCCGGACCCTCTTCTTTTATTTTGGCTATTGGTTCAACCCAGCGAAAATCGGGCATGGCATCGACTTGGCTGAATAGTTTGTTTGTGGATCATGCGGCGCTGCGGATTGGGTGGCGGAATTGGGCTGTGGTGGAGCCGGGGAGGCTCTATCGGTCGAACCATCCGCTGCCGTGGCAACTGCGCGCCGCAGCGCGGGCGCATGGCATCCGCACCGTCATCAACCTGCGTGGACATCGCGAGAATTGCGGCTCCGACCGGCTGGCCCGTGACGAGGCGGCGCGCCTTGGCCTGACCCAGATCGACGCGCCGTTCGAAAGCCGCGGTGCGCCCCACAAGGACCGCATCCTGCGCCTGGTGGACACGCTGGCCACGGTGGAGGAACCCCTCCTCATCCACTGCAAATCCGGGGCGGATCGCACCGGGCTGGTCGCCGGGGTTTGGCTGCTTCTGCAAGGCCGTCCGGTGTCCGAAGCGACGGCGCAACTCACTCTGCGCCACGGACACATCCGCCAAGGCAAAACGGGGATCCTCGACGCCTTCTTCGCGAGCTACGCGGAAGCGGCACCCAAACCTTTCCTCGACTGGCTGCGCGAGGATTACAACGAAGCCGCGCTGCGCGCTTCGTTCCAGAGCCAACCCTGGGCAGACCGGCTGCTCGATAAGGTGCTGCGCCGCGAATAGCGGATCAGGTTGGCGCCTCAGCTTCCACAAACGCCTGCGTCCGCACCAGCCGCGCATACAGCCCGCCCGCCTTCATCAGATCAACGTGGCTGCCCAGTTCCACCGCGCGGCCTCGGTCCATCGCGATGATGAGATCGGCGTCACGCACCGTGGACAAGCGATGCGCAATCACCAGCGTGGTTCGCCCCGCCCTCAATCGCGCCAGCGCCTGCTGCACCAGCGCCTCGTTTTCGGCATCGAGCGCGCTGGTCGCCTCGTCCAGCAGCAGGATGCGCGGGTTGCGCAGCAGGGCGCGGGCCAACGACACGCGTTGCTTCTGCCCGCCCGATAGGCGCGATCCGCCGGTACCCAGCACGGTCTGGTATCCCAGCGGCAGTGCAATTAGAAAGTCGTGCGCGGCGGCAGCGCGCGCGGCGTCGTGCACCTCGGCGTCGGTCGCACCAGGACGGCCGCACGCGATGTTGGCGAAGCCGGTATCGTCGAAGATCACCGCATCCTGCCCGACATAGGCAATGGCGTCGCGCAGGCTCGCGAGAGTCACGTCACGGATGTCAGCGCCATCGATGCGGAGGCTCCCTGAGGTCGCATCATGCAGGCGCGGCACCAGCGCGAGCGCCGTCGACTTGCCCGCCCCCGAAGACCCGACCAGTGCGACGGTCCGGCCTGGCTCGGCAATAAAGCTCAGCCCCTCCAGCGCGGCATCGGCGTTGCCCTGCTCGTAGCGGAAGCCGACATTGTCGAACTCGACCCGCCCCTTGCCCTCCGGCAGCGCCATCGCGCCGGGCTTCTCCACGATGCGCGGCCGCTCATCGATCACGGCGTAGACGCTGGACAGACCGGCAAGGCCTTCCTGCAGAGCCGCGTTCAGCGAGCCCAGGGCGCGCACCGGGCGCGACGCGATCAGCAGCGCGGCGACGAAGCCGGTGAACTCGCCGATCGTCCCCGCACCCGTGCTCACCCGCCAGCCGAGGAAGGCGATCACGGCGGCGACCGCTATGCCGCCGAGCGCCTCCAGCATCGGGTCCAGGCTCGCGCGCGTGCGCTGGATGTGGAGCAGGCTCTCGCGCAGGCCGGCGAAGATGCGTGCCGCGCGGGCTTCCTCCTGCGCTTCCAGCCGGTAGGCGCGCACCACGCGCGCGGCAGCGAAGCTCTCGGTCAGCACGGCCGCGGTCTCGCCCATGCGTTGCTGCATGCCCCCCGACGCCCGGCGGATGCGCTTGCCTAGCCGCGTGATCGGCAGGATCGCGATTGGGTAGAGCGCCATGGCGATCAGGAACAACTGCCAGTCGAGCCACAGCATCGAGGCCGCCAGGCCCACCACCGTCAGCACGTCGGCGATCGCGTTGATCGACTTGGTCAGCGCCTCCCGGATCATCGCGGCATCGACGGTGAAGCGCGCGGCGTGCCTGGCCGGCGCATCGCGTCCGACGGCGGCCAGGTCGGCCCGAGTCAGCGCGCGGAACAGGTCACCCTGCAACCCCTCGATCACGCGCAGCACCACGGACTGGATGGCGACCGCCTGACCGAACTGCGCCAGCGACTTCGCCATGGTGATGATGATGATGACAACGGGCACCAGCCACAGCGTCGAGGTGTCGTTGCCCGTGAAGCGATCGAAGCTCTGCTGGATCACGACGGGGTAGAGCGCGGTGAAGCCCGCGACCAGCACCGTGCAGAGCAGCGCGAGCGCCACGCCCGGCCGATGCCTCAGCACCTGTTCACGCCAGAGGCGGCGGATCAGCGAGACGGTCGAGGCGGGGAGCGGCTTGGCCATGGCCGGGCCGTAGCAGGCCGGCCGTCCTTGTTCAATTTTGGAGCGCCAGCACGCGGGCAAGCTGCGCACGGCAGGCATCCGCATCATCGATGCAGCCGCGCTCCAGCCACCAGGCGCGCGTCGCCGCCAGCGCCGCCCCCAGCGCAGGGCCAGGCGCGGCGCCGAGGCTCAATCCATCGCGTCCCTGCAGCGGAAACACCGGTCGCGGAAGTACCTGCAGCCGCGCGCGCAGGGCCGCTCGATCCACCCCGTCGCGCGCCTCCGCCAGCGCCACCCGCGCCAGCAGCGTGTCATGCCCGGCGGCGGCGAGGGCCCGGCGCAGCGCGTCGTCATCGCCGGAAGGCACTGCGCCCTGCATGGCCGCGAGCTGCGTGGCCTCGGTGCCGGATAGCTTCAGGCGGCTTGCAAGTGCTGCGATATCGGCACCCGGCCGCAGCAGGGCCGCGAGGCGCAGAAGTGGGTCTGGCTCCGCGACACGCGCTAGTGCATCTGGCCCGCCCGCCTCCGGCAGTACGGCGGCCAGCACGCCGGATTCCGCCATGCGCGCGACGGCCTCGGCGGGCGCCGGTCCCGCCAGCAGGCGCTTGAGCTCCATCCATACCCGCTCAACCGAGAGCCGCGCCATGCCAGGCACGCCGGCGCGGATCGCGGCCAGGGCGGCACCATCCGGCTCGCCGTGGCCGTAGCGGGCGAAGAAGCGGAAGAAGCGCAGGATGCGCAGGTAGTCCTCGGCGATGCGCGCCGCCGGCTCGCCCACGAACACCACCCGCCCGGCGGCGAGGTCGGCCGCACCGCCGAAATAGTCGAACAAGGTGCCGTCCGGGCCCATCGACATGGCGTTGATGGTGAAGTCGCGCCGCGCCGCGTCCTCGCGCCAATCGGCGGTCCAGGCGACCTCCGCGTGGCGGCCATCGGTCGCGATGTCGCGGCGGAGCGCGGTCACCTCATGCGGCAGGCCGCCCAGCACCGCCGTGACTGTGCCATGCGCGATGCCGGTCTCGAAAACCTTGGCACCGGCGGCGCGCAGCAGCCGCGCGATCTCCTCGGGCGGCAGCGGCGCCGCGATATCAACGTCCTGCACCGGCTGGTTCGCGAGGCTGTCGCGTACCGCGCCGCCCACGGCACGCGCGCCGGGCAGGGCCTCCAGGATCGCGGCCGTCGCCGGTGCATCCAGGAAGGCCGGGCGCGGCACGATCACCGACGCGGCTCGGTATGGCCGGGGATGATCCGCCCATCCTCGACGCGCGGCGGCACATAGACACCAGGCGCCTCGCGCCGCGTCAGCCCGTACCAGGCGGCGCTGCCGACCGAGGCAGCGACGGCGATGATCGCCAGCAGCAGCAGGGTGCGCGAGGGCTCGCCATCCGGGTTTCGCCGGCGCCACAGGACAAAGGCGCCAAAGGGCAGCGCGAAGAGCAGCAATGCGATGATGTAGGTCACAGGCCCGTATATGGGGTCCCACGCGTCCGTTGCGCTAGCGCCTGTCCGTGGCGGCGAGGGCGCCAGCATACCGCAGGCGGCACCGGCAGCCCCATCCGCGCGGTGGCGTGGCTGGACGATTGAGGCGTCTCACACCGCTTTCATCGCCCGGCTCTTGACGCAGGGGCTGGATTGCGTTGGGGTTATATGTTGCACCGTCGCAAGGAGCCTTCGCCATGACGCGCCTGCTGCTCAGCACCCTCCTGCTCGTCCTCGCCGCGCTTCCCGCGGCGGCGCAGGCGCCGACCGCGGTCCAGACCCAGCGGGCGCGGACCATCAACACCGGTGGCGCCCAGGGCGCCTACCACACGCTGTTCTGCCCGCCATTCCCGCCGGCGCTGACCCGCGTCTATTTCAACGGCTATGCCTGCACGACCTCGCGCGGGACGCTCGAGAACATCACCCGCGCGCTCGAGGCTCCTGGCGCGATCGGCTTCGCCCAGCTCGACGTCTATAGCCGCGAGGCAGCGCGGCGCCCGGCGGAGTTCCAGCGCCTGACCGTGATCCGCCGCGACATCGGATGCGAAGGGCTGTGGATGATCACGCGCAATGACCGGCTCGCGACGCTCGGCGACGTGCAGGGCCTGGCGCGACGGATCAACTTCATCCTGCCGCCGCGCGAAAGTGGCTCGGCCGCCAGCTTCAGCTACCTGCGCGAGATCGACCCCGAGGGGTTGGGCCGCATCGTGGAAGCCAACATCCGCTACGGCCGTGATTCGACCGACGTGATCGAGCAGGTCGCGGCCAGCACGGATGGCGCGGTCGGCTTCTTCGTGCAGTTCGCCGACCCAAGCAATGCCAACATCAAGCTGCTCGTGGAGCGCAACCTGCACGTCGTGCCCGTGGTGAGCCGTGAGTTGCTCCGCGCCCGCGTCGATGACGAGGCGGTGTACCAGGTGCAGGAATTTGCGCTCAGCGAGGGTGGCGTGTTCGGCATCGGTGGCCGCTCGCGCACCGCGACCACGGCCTGCACGCCGGTTGCGGTGTTCACAGCGGCACCTGACGTCTTGCCGGCGGGCTCCGCCCGCGATGACCAGCGCGACCTGATCCAGCGCCTGCGCGAGGTGCCCTCCGCCCAGCTGCTGCCGCAACAGAGCGCGATCGCGCGGCTGATCTCCGGCACGCGGCGGCTGTCGCAGGGTGCCGTCGACGGCATGGTGAATGCCGCCGACAGCGCGCGCCGGCTTGCCGAGCGCCAGGTGAACTGAGGAAGAAGGCTGGGGAAAGGAATTTCGCCAGGCCCCATTCTTTTATTTTTTGATTTCGGGTGCTGGTTGGGGGCCGGCACCAAGAATTTTGAGGGCAGAGCGCCTATCTAAGCCGCAATGAGCGATGCCGCGCCCTTCTGGAAGACGAAAACTCTCGCCGCGATGTCCCGCGCCGAGTGGGAAAGCCTCTGCGACGGCTGCGGCCGCTGCTGCCTGCACAAGCTGCGCGACGCCGAAACGGACGAGCTCGCCTGGACTGAAGTGGCCTGCCGGCTCCTCGATACCCACTCGTGCCAGTGCTCCGACTACGACCACCGCAAGGCCTTCGTGCCGGATTGCGTCAAGCTGACGGCCCGGAAGGTCGCCGCCATCGACTGGCTGCCGCCATCCTGCGCCTACCGCCTCGTCGCCGAAGGCCGGGATCTGTACTGGTGGCACCCGCTGGTCTCCGGCCGAGCCGATACCGTGCACGAGGCAGGCGTCTCCGTCCGCGACCGAGTGATGACAGAACGCAAGGCGGGACCGCTCGAAGGCCATGTGGTGCGCTGGCCTGGCTTGCTGCCGAAAACCGCGCGGCCGAAGCGGGGGTGAGTGAGCTCTGGTGACAGAATGGGGGAAATGAATTTCCCCAGACCCCCATTCTTTTATTTTTGAATAATTGGCTTTTGCCGCCAGGTGGCGCCGCCTTGGCAGGCCAGCCCTACCCGCACAGCATTCCATTGAAGAAAACAAAAGATTGGGGTCCGGGGGAAATTCTTTTCCCCCGCCTTACTCCCCAATATTCAGCAGTGCCCCGCGTACGCGTGCACCCTCGAACTGGCGCATGAACACTGCGGCTGCGATGGCCAGCCACATTCCATCCAGCGCGAAGGCCGCGGCCAGGTGGCCCCAGGCGACATGCCCGTCGAGCAGCGCGGCCCGCATGCCCTCGAACACGTGCGCGGCGGGGATTGCGAGTGCGACCGGTTGCAGCCAAGCGGGCAGGACGGCGACCGGGTAGAACACTGCGGAGAACGGCGTGAGGCCGAACAGGACGCTCCAGGCTAGGGCTTCCGCTCCGGCACCGTGGCGGAGGATCAGTGCGGTGACCAGCATCGCGACGGCCCAGCCCATCATGAGCAGCGCGGCGAAGAAGGCCACGATGACAGGCCCAAGCGAGAACAGGCCGAAGCCGTAGAAGGCCCAGGCCAGGACCATCGCCGGCAGCACGCCGACCAGGGTGCGGAGCACGCTCATGCTCATCAGTGCCGCGACCAGTTCGCGCGGGCGCAGCGGCGAGACGAAGACGTGGCCTAGGTTGCGCGACCAGATTTCCTCGAGGAAGGAGAGGGCGAAGCCCATCTGACTGCGCAGCGCGACCTCCCACAGCAGCACCGCGCCCAGCAGCGCGCCGGCGGCGAGCGTGCCCGACCCTGGTGTGAGGCCGGCGATGTAGCTGCTGATGAAGCCCCAGACGACCATCTGCAGCACCGGCCAGTACATGAGCTCGACAACGCGCGGCCAGGACCGGCGGTAGAGAGCAACGTGGCGGTAGACCAGGCCCCAGATGCGGCGCAGGGCGGGGTTCATGCCATGGTCTCCGCGCGGGTGCCGCGGGCGATGTCGAGGAAGACCTGCTCCAGATCCTCGCGGCCGTAGCGCGCGGTCAGGACGGCGGGACTGCCCTGGTCAAGGATGCGGCCCTCCTTCAGCATCAGCACGTGGCCGCAGAGCCGTTCGACCTCGGCCATGTTGTGCGAGGCGAGCAGGATGGCGCAGCCGCTTTCTGCGCTGTAGCGCTCCAGCCAGCCGCGCACCCAGTCGCCGGTGTCGGGGTCGAGGCTGGCGGTCGGCTCATCGAGCAGCAGCAGTGCGGGGCGGTTGATCAGCGCCTTCGCGAGTGCGACGCGCGTCTTCTGACCGGCGGAGAGATCCCCCGCGGGGCGGTCGAGCAGTTCGGTCAGGTTGAGGTCCGTGGCCAGCGTCGCGATGCGTTGCTCCATGTCCGGTACGTCATAGAGATGGGCATAGATGCGCAGGTTCTCGGCCACCGAAAGCCGGTGCGGCAGGGCGATGTAGGGCGAGGAGAAATTCATCCGCGCGAGGGCGGCGAAGCGGTCCTTCGCCATGTCGTGGCCGAGGGCGAGAATGCTCCCGCCGCTCGGCACCAGCAGGCCCAGGAGCATGGCGATGGTTGTGGTCTTGCCGGCGCCGTTGCCGCCGAGCAGGCCCCAGGTCTCGCCCATGGGAAGGCGGAAGGACAGGCCGTCGACGGCCGGCCGCGGCGGCGGAGCGTTGCGGCGCGGCGGGTAGGTTTTTCGCAGGTTTTCAACGATCAGGGCGGACATTGGCGACGTATGGGAGATAAGCGCCGGGGCGCCAAGCGCCGCGCGATGAAGACGGCGCGATTGCCGTGCGGCAGGAGGGAGGGGCCGAGTAGGAGCTGAGACGGGTCGGCCCTCAGCGCCGTGTGCTTCAAACTGCCCGCCTCATCCAGCGAGATGCGGCTCCCGGTTCGTGGGCCTAGCCCCGAACGGCGCGGCTGTTAGTTCGGCCGATCAAGCCCGCAAGGCGTGCGGCCAGGGCATGGAGGGCCCAGAACGGCGCGTAGCGCCGCATGCCTGAACGGGCGCCGCCAGCAATCCGGCGATCCAAGCACGCGGAGCGTGCGCCCGGCACCTGAGGGCACAAAAAAACTGCGTATTGATGGGAAGCGGTCGTTGGCCGCTTCCCATCAATACGCCATCCAGCCGCCATCGACCATCAGGTTGTGACCGGTGACGAAGCTGGCTTCGCTGGCCAGGAAGAGTGCGGCGCTCGCCACATCCTCCGGGCGGCCAAGGCGCGGCATCGGGGTTCGGCTGTGGGAGTATTCGAGTGCGTCCGGGTTGGGCCTACCGGTCAGGATGCGGCCAGGTGCGACCGCATTGCACAGGATGTGATCCTTCGCGTAGTCGACCGCGATCTGCCGCGTCATGTAGGCCGCCGCCGCCTTGCCCACCCCGTAGGCGAGCTTGCCAGGTGACGCGACCATGCCGTGTTGCGAGGATATGTTGACGATCCGCCCGCGCGCATCGCCCTGGACCGGTTGGGTCAGGAATTGCTGGACGGCGCGCTTGCAGCCGAAGAACGCCCCCTTCGCGTTCACCGCCATCACCCGGTCCCAGTCTTCCTCGGTGGTCTCCAGCAAGGGGGTGCCGGCGCCGCGGATGGCCGCGTTGTTCACGATGATGTCGAGCGCGCCCCATTCGGCGACGGCGCGGCCGACCAGCGCATCGACATCGGCCCAGACCGAGACGTCGCAGCGTTGGAACAGTGCCGTGCCGCCTTCCTCCGCGATCAACGCGCAGGTGGGCTCGCCGCCTTCCAGGACCGTTTCGGAAACGTCGCCGATCAGCACGCGTGCACCTTCGCGTGCGAAGAGGCGCGCGATGGCACGCCCGATCCCGGAGGAGGCGCCGGTGACGATGGCCGTTTTGCCCGAGAGCCGCATGGGATACCTCCGTTATGAGAGCGTCGGGGTTGCGTCAGCTCCGCTTCCCGCCTAAGCGCCCGGCGAACCCAACATTCAGGAAACCGGCATCATGGCCATCGAGCGCACCTTCTCCATCCTCAAGCCGGATGCGACGCGCCGCAACCTCACTGGCAAGATCAACGCCATCTTCGAGGAGAACGGCCTGAAGATCATCGGCCAGCGCCGCATCTGGATGAGCCAGGCCCAGGCGAAGGCGTTCTACGCCGTGCACGCCGCGCGCCCGTTCTACAACGACCTGGTCGAGTTCATGGTGTCCGGCCCGGTGGTGGTCCAGGTGCTCGAGGGCGAGAACGCCGTCGCGAAGCATCGTGACCTGATGGGCGCGACCAACCCGGCGAATGCCGCCGAGGGCACGGTTCGCAAGCTCTATGCGGAGAGCATCGAGGCGAACAGCGTCCACGGTTCGGACAGCGCCGAGAACGCCGCGAACGAGATCGCGTACTTCTTCGCGGGCTGCGACCTGGTCGGCTGAGCTGAGAGGGGGGAAGGTTTCCCCCTGCGCCTCGTCCGGCGAGGCTGCGAACCGGCGCGCAGCGCTGCAAGCCCGAATGGGCGCCGCCGGTCGTCCGGCGATCCAAGCCGCCGGAGGCGGCGCCCGGCGCCCGAGGGCTCACAAAATCCAGCGGTCATTCTTCATGACCGCTGCTTGTTACCCCCAGAAGAGATAGATCGCAGACAGCAGGACGACCACCGCGATGACCGCGTATTTCGTCACACCGGTGAAGGCTTCCCACATCTTCATGCGGTCGGCGGCAATGGCGGCATTGTCGCTGCCACCGAATTCATATTGCGGGTCGGCCATGGGATACATCCTCGCGGTGCGGCGCCGGAGTGGCGATGCGCTGGGGTGAATTCCAGTGACCTGCCGTTGACGCTCGTCGCCACCTGCGACGGGCGCCGAAGATCGGCACGCCACTCACTCTAGCGGCTTTTAGGAAGCCAATCGTCACGGGGCAAGGGGTTCGCGAGCGCACCCTCGGCTTCGGGAGGTGTGCGCCGCCCGGCCGCAACCCAGGCGAGTGCCGCCGGGTAGATCCGGTGCTCCTGCTCCAGTACCCGTGCGGCCAGCGATGCCTCGGTATCGCCGGCGAGCACCGGCACCGCCACCTGCGCCAAAATCGGTCCCTCATCGACGCCGGGGCTGACGAGGTGAACGGTGCAGCCATGCAGTTTTGCCCCGCCGGCAATCGCGCGGGCATGGGTGTCGAGCCCCGGAAACGCCGGCAGCAGGGAGGGATGGATGTTCAGCATCCGCCCTTGCCAGGCCGCGACGAAGCCAGGCGTCAGGATGCGCATGAAGCCGGCGAGCGCCACGAGCTCGATGGCATGGGCGTCGAGCACCGCCTGCATCGCCTGCTCGAAGCCGGCGCGATCGCCCTTGAAGGCGCTGCTTGCGACGGTGGCGACCGGAATGCCGGCAGCCTCGGCGAGCGCCAGCCCGCCGGCATCCGCACGGCTCGCGAGCACCAGCGCGATCTCGGCGGGGTAGCCGGGCGCCCGGGCGCCGGCGATCAGCGCCGTCATGTTGGACCCACGGCCCGAGATCAGGATGGCGACGCGACGGCGCGTGATGGGCGCATCGCCAGCCGCTGACATCACCATGTGCCGCGTACAGCCTCGGTTCCGCTCAACGTGCCAGGTACGGGCTTCACTTGCGCGGCCAGCCTTCAGGCAGGCCGTCGATGCGCAGTCCGGCCGCGCCCGGCGCCGCCTCCAGCGCGCCAATCACCGGCGCCGCCTCGCCCTCGGCCGCGAGGATCGCGGTCGCCGCGACCAGGTTGCCCGGCGCGATGATCACCGCCATGCCGACCCCGCAATTGAACACCCGCAGCATCTCGTCCGCGGTGACGTTCCCCGCCTCGGCGAGCCAGGCGAAGACCGGCGGCACCGGCCAGCTTCCGGCCGCAAGCACCGCCGAAAGCCCCTCCGGCAGCACGCGCGGCAGGTTGCCGGGCAGACCGCCGCCGGTGATGTGGGCCGCCGCCTTGAGCAGCCCGGCACGGTGCAGCGCGAGCAACGCACGCACATAAATGCGCGTCGGCGCCAGCAACGCGTCCCCGAGCGTCACGCCCGGCGCGAAGGGCGCGGGGGAGGCGAGCGTCATCCCGGCATGGTCGATCACCCGCCGCACCAGGGAAAATCCGTTGGAATGCACCCCCGTGCTGGCGAGGCCCAGGATGAGGTCGCCCGCGACCAATGCACGCGGCAGCAGGTTGCCGCGCTCGGCCGCACCCACCGCGAAGCCGGCCAGGTCGTAATCCTCGGCGGCGTACATCCCGGGCATTTCGGCCGTCTCGCCGCCGACCAGGGCGCAGCCGGCCTGCCGGCAGCCCTCGGCGATTCCGGCCACGACCGCGCGCGCCTGGTCCACGCGCAGCTTGCCGGTCGCGTAATAGTCGAGGAAGAACAGCGGCTCGCCGCCCTGCACGACCAGGTCGTTCACGCACATGGCGACCAAATCCACGCCGACATGGTCATGATTGCCGGCATCGATCGCGAGCTTGAGCTTGGTCCCCACCCCATCGGTCGAGGAGACCAGGATCGGGTCGGAGAAACCCGCCGCCTTGAGGTCGAACAGCGCCCCGAATCCGCCCAGGCCGCCCATGGTGCCGCGGCGCCTGGTCGATTTGGCGAGCGGCTTGATGGCGTCCACCAAGGCGTCGCCGGCATCGATGTCCACGCCCGCATCGCGGTAGGTGAGGCTGGTCATGGCGGGCTCCGATGGGCTATGGGCTCGGTGAGGCTTTGGGCAGGAGTGCGCGGCAATGCGGGGATGCTCCCGGCGCGGGTGGTCGAGCGCGGTGAACCATGGCGCGAGGCTCGGCGCAATGCTGATACTCTTGGCGCTCCCTGCGCAAGCGCAGCAGGCGGAATACTCCCAACGTGGCGTACCGGCGGAAGCGACGGCCGAGAACGGCGTTGTCGCGCGCGATCGGGCGCTGGCCTCGGCACGGCGCATTGCCTGGGGGCGGGTCGCCGGCGACAGCGCCGCGCGCAACCTTTCCGATGGGCAGATCGAGGCGCTGGTTGAATCCATCGTCATCGAGGAGGAGCG
>JAQGHV010000325.1 GCA_028288785.1 Rhodospirillales bacterium
CCCAATAGGCGCCTGCCCCTTGGGCGAACGCGCTTCGCCTTCCATATTCGCGGCAGCACGGCACGAGGCCCGACCATGAGCTATCGCCCCTACCAGCAAATCGTCCGCCGCAAATCCCGCCAGATCATGGTGGGCCGCGTGCCCGTGGGCGGCGATGCGCCGATCACCGTGCAGACCATGACCAACACGCCGACCGAGGACGCCGCCGCGACCATCGCGCAGATCCGGCTTTCGGAGCTCGCCGGCGTCGATATCGTCCGCGTGTCCTGCCCGACCGAGGAAGCGACCGCCGCGCTGGCCGAGATCGTGCGCGAAGTGAACGTGCCGATCGTGGCGGACATCCATTTCCACTACCGCCGCGCCATCGAGGCGGCGCAGGCGGGGGCCGCATGCCTGCGCATCAACCCTGGCAATATTGGCTCCAAGGAGCGCGTGAAGGAGGTTGTCCAGGCCGCGCGCGACCATGGCTGCTCCATCCGCATCGGCGTGAATGCGGGCAGCCTGGAGCGGCATCTGCTCGAAAAATACGGCGAGCCCAACCCGGAAGCACTGGTCGAAAGCGCGCTGTGGCACGCGGCGCACCTGCAGGATCTCGACTTCCACGAGTTCAAGATCAGCGTGAAGGCGTCCGACGTGTTCCTCGCCGTCGCCGCCTACCAGCAGCTGGCGGAGGTCTGCGACCACCCGCTGCACATCGGCATCACCGAAGCCGGCGGGAAGCGCACCGGCACGGTGAAGAGCTCTATCGGCATGGGCTCGTTGCTCTGGGCCGGCGTTGGCGACACGTTGCGCGTCTCCCTCTCGGCCGAGCCGGCGGAGGAGGTCCATGTCGGGTGGGAGATGCTGAAATCCCTCGGCATCCGGCATCGCGGCGTGAAGATCATCTCGTGCCCGTCTTGCGCACGGCAGGGGTTCGACGTGATCCGCACCGTGGCCGCGCTGGAGGATCGGCTCGCACATATCGAGACGCCGATCACGCTCTCCATCATCGGCTGCGTGGTGAACGGGCCGGGCGAGGCGCTGATGACCGACATCGGCGTCACCGGCGGCGGCGCGGGCCGGCACATGGTCTATGCGGCCGGCAAGACCGACCACACGGTGGAGGGCGTCTCCATGGTCGATCACATCGTGGGGCTGGTCGAAGCAAAGGCGCGCGTGATCGAGGCCCAGAAGGCTGCCGAGAAGCTGGAAGCCGCGGAGAAACTCGCGGCGGAGTAGGTAACACCTTTCGCTCCGTCATTGGGTGCGACGCGACGAAGTACGGAATCTTGTAGGGCAAGGAATCTACCATCAAGCAACGCATCCCGGCTCGTCTTGAAGCAGCGTGGTTGATCAGTCCGCCCGCTTCGGGCAGCACGGCCGAGGCATTGATCGCGACGACATCGTCAGGCGCCGCGCACATGTTCAGAGGTGCCCAGCGAGTGGTCGAAGCTGATGCCGGGGTCGCAGATCACCGCACGACCGGCAGCGAAATGGATCTTCGTCATGACCATCGCTTGACGCCGTGACGTGTGCCCGAGGATGGTGCGGAATGCTTGCGTTACGCGAGCATCATCCCACCAGCCGCTTGAACCCCTACCTTTCGCGGCCTAAACCCCCGCGACATGGCCCCCAACCTTCTCCAGCCGCCGCGCGGCACCCACGACCTCATCGGCGAGGATTTCGCTCGCCATCACGCCGTGATCGATACGGCCCGGCGTATCGCGCGCCTCTATGGCTTCGCCGAATGGGCGACGCCGATCTTCGAGGATACCCGCGTCTTCGGCCGCACCTTGGGCGACACCTCCGACGTCGTGACCAAGGAGATGTACACCTTCGAGGATCGCGGCGGAGAGAGCGTCACCCTGCGCCCCGAGGGGACCGCCGGCATCTGCCGCGCGCTGGTCAGCAACGGGCTCACCCAGGGGATGCTTCCGCGCAAGGTGTTCTACGCCGGGCCAATGTTCCGCTATGAGCGCCCGCAGAAGGGCCGTCAGCGCCAGTTCCACCAGATCGGCATGGAAGTGCTGGGCGCCGCCGAGCCGCTCTCGGATGCCGAGGTGATCGCCTGCGGCTGGCACATCCAGCGCGAACTCGGCGTCGACGAGGGGACCGTGCTGGAGGTGAACACGCTCGGCGACACGCCCTCACGCGAGGCCTATCGCGCCGCGCTCGTGGCGTATTTCTCCGCCCATCGGGAGGCCCTGTCGCCCGAGAGCCAGGTGCGTCTCGACAAGAACCCGATGCGCATCCTGGACAGCAAGGAAGCGCAGGACCGCGCCCTGGTGGCGGACGCGCCGACCATCTTCGCGCACCTCACCGACGAGGCGCGGGCGTTCTTCGATGCCGTGTGTTCGTATCTCACGGGCTTCGGGGTGCCGTTCCGGATCAACCCGCGGATCGTGCGCGGCCTCGACTATTACTCGCACACCGCCTTCGAGTTCGTGACGGAGCGCCTGGGTGCGCAGGGCACGGTCATGGCGGGCGGGCGCTACAATGGCCTGGTCGAGTCGATGGGCGGCCCGCCGACGCCGGCGGTCGGTTGGGCGGCCGGCATCGAGCGCCTGGCGATGCTGCTGGAGGCCAGCGGCCGCACGCCGGCGCCACCGCGAGCAGTGGCCGTCATCCCCGTGGGCGATGCCGCGGAGGGTGCGGCGCTGGAGGTACTCCAGGCGCTGCGGTCGGCCGGGATCGTTGCCGAGATCGCCTACAAGGGCAATCTGAAGCGCCGGATGGAGCGCGCGAACCGAATCGCCGCGCGCTACGCCGTCATCCTGGGCGATGCCGAATTGACTGAGGGCCGCGCCCAGCTGCGCGACCTAGATGCCGGCACCCAGGAAAGCATCCTCCTCGCCGAACTCCCCGCGCGACTGTCGTGATTCCATGACGCAGTCCCAATCGACAAAAATAAAAGAATGGGGCCCGGGGAAATTCCTTTCCCCGGCCTGTCATCCGTGAGTCTCGCCGACAAGCTAGACCGCGTCCTGACCCGCGCCGAAGAACTGCGCCACATGCTGGCGACGGCCGATGGTACCGCCTTCGGCGTCCTCTCGCGCGAGCTGTCGGAGATCGCGCCGCTCGTCGAAAAGGTCGGCGCCTTGCGTGAGGCGGAGCGCGCCCGCGCCGAGGCCGAGGCGATGCTGGCCGACCCTGAAATGCGCGCCCTGGCCGAGGATGAGCTGGCCGGCCTGAAGCACAGCTTGCCGCAACTGGAGCGCGAGATCCGCGTGTCCCTGTTGCCGCGCGACAGCGCCGACGAGCGCAACGCCATCCTGGAAATCCGCCCCGCCGCAGGTGGCGACGAAGCTGCCTTGTTCGCCGCGGAATTGTTCGGCGCCTATCGCCGCTTTGCCGAGGGCCGCGGCTGGCGGTGGGAAGTGCTGGACTACGACGAGAGCGACCTCGGCGGCGTGAAGGGTGCGACCGCGGAGATCGCAGGCCGTGGCGTCTTCGCGCAGCTAAAGTTCGAGAGTGGCGTCCATCGCGTGCAGCGCGTGCCCGCGACCGAAACGCAGGGCCGCACCCACACCTCGACCGTCACGGTGGCCGTGCTGCCCGAGGCGGAGGAGGTTGATGTCCAGATCAACGAGTCGGACCTCCGCATCGACACCTACCGGGCGTCGGGCGCCGGCGGCCAGCACATCAACAAGACCGACAGCGCGGTGCGCATCACCCACATCCCCACCAACACGGTGGTGGCGATGCAGGAGGAGCGTAGCCAGCACAAGAACCGCGCGAAGGCGATGAAGCTGCTGCGCGCGAAGATCTACGAGGCGGAGCGTTCGCGCCTGGCGAATACGCGCTCGGCGGACCGCAAGTCGCAGGTCGGCAGTGGCGACCGGAGCGAGCGCATCCGCACCTACAACTTCCCGCAGGGGCGCGTCACCGACCACCGCATCGGCCTGACCTTGCACAAGATCGACCGGGTGATGCTGGGCGAGTTCTCCGAGATCATCGAGGCGCTGCAGGCAGAGGATGAGGCTGCACGGCTGGCCGAGGCTGGGCTGTGAGCCTGGCCGAGACCTGCGCCGACCCAGCCGGCACGGTGGGCTTCTACCTGTGCCGCGCCGGCCAGCATCTGCGCGCCGCGTCGATGCCGACTCCGCGCCAGGAGGCACGCATGCTGCTGGGCGCCGCGATGGGCGTGCCGCCGGAGGATTTGCTACGCGACGCCCGGGCGCCCGTGGCGCCCGAGGCCTCGGCGAGATTCGCGTCCCTGCTCAAGCGCCGGCTGGTGGGGGAGCCGATTGCCCACCTCGTGGGCCATCGTGGCTTCTGGACGCTCGATCTGGCCGTCTCGTCGGCGTCGCTGATCCCGCGCCCCGACTCGGAGACGCTGGTGGAGGCGGCGCTGCATGCCTTCCCTGACCGCTCGCTGCCGCTGCGCGTGCTGGACCTTGGCACCGGGACCGGCGCGCTGATGCTCGCGGCCTTGAGCGAGTTTCCGAGTGCCTGGGGCCTCGGCGTCGATCGCATTCCCGCCGCCGTGGCCTTGGCCCGCGACAACGCCGTGCGCACGGGACTGATCCTGCGCGCGGGCTTCCTGGTCGGTGATTGGGGAAGCGCGCTCAACGCCCGGTTTGACTTGGTGCTGTGCAATCCGCCTTATATCGAGAGCGCCGCCATTGCCGGCCTGATGCCGGAGGTGGCGCGGTTCGAGCCTGGCTCCGCGCTCGATGGCGGTCCGGATGGCCTCGATGCGTACCGTGTCATCCTGGCGCAGTTGCCGGGGCTGCTGGCGCCGGATGGCGTGGCCATCCTGGAACTCGGGGCAGGGCAGGGGCGGGCGGTCGGTACGCTGGCGGCGCGGAACGGCCTCGTTCCAGGGCCGGCACGGCCGGACCTGGGGGGCATCCCCCGGGCGCTGCCGCTGAAAAAACAGTTTGGCGCTGGGCCTGTCACCGCGTAATGTGCCCACGTGGCGCTGCCCTTGCGGATCGTTTGATCGGTCGGGCAAGCCGGTCCTTTGGGCCACCACATGACGCAAAGACGTTAGGCACCAAACCAGCAACCGCGGCGCCGGAGCACCGGTCCGTGACATTGAAATGGCCGCGCTTGGCGGCGCGCATGCCCAGATTGAGGGGCCGCACGCCGAAGCCGGCAGGAACGAGACGGCGATCGTAACTCCAATGAACATGAAGCGCATGCGTGGTCGTGGCGGGCAGCAGAGCCGGCACGGTGGCGGCAGTGGCGGCGGCGGCGGTGGCGGCGGAAGCTTCCGGCCCACGGGTGGTGGTGGTGGTGGCGGCAATGGCGCGCAGCCGATGAACCGCAACCACGTCTTCGACAGCAGCGGGCCGGACATGCGCATGCGTGGTACGGCGCAGCAGCTGTTCGAGAAGTACCTCCAGCTCGGCCGCGACGCGACCGGCGGCGGCGACCGCGTGATGGCGGAAAGCTACTTTCAGCATGCGGAACATTACTTCCGCATCATTAATGCCATGAACCAGGTGCAGCAGCAGGCGCCGCAGCAGGGCGGGCAGCAGCAGCAGCGCCGCTACCAGCCCTACGGCGAAGGTGCCGAGGGCCAGGAGCAGGGCGAGCCGCAGGCCGGCGAGTCGAATGGCATGGCGAACGGCCACGCGCTCGACGCCGAGCTCGAAGCCGAACTGCAGCCGAACGAGCGCCGCGAGCGCGAATAGGTCCAGCTCGGTTTGCGGGGTCTGGCCGGCTGCGCGTTGTCGTCCTAGGCTCTGATGATGCCCGACACACACGCGCCACTGCCGCTCGCCGGCATCCGAGTCCTCGATCTCACCCTCGCCCGCGCGGGTCCGACCTGCGTGCGCCACCTCGCCGATTGGGGCGCGGAGGTCATCCGTGTCGAGCCCCCCTCCGGGGATGATGCGCTCGGCAATCCGCGCAACGGATATGACTTCCAGAACCTGCACCGGAACAAGCGCAGCCTTGCGCTGAACCTGAAGGATCCGGCGGGGCTCGCCGCCTTCTACAAGCTCGCCGCGACGGCCGATGTCGTGGTCGAGAACATGCGCATGCAGGTGAAGTACCGGCTGAAGGTCGGCCCCGATGAGTTGCGCGCCATCAACCCGCGGCTGATCTACGCCTCGATCTCCGGCTTCGGCCAGACCGGGCCTTACTCCACCCGCGGTGGCGTCGACCAGATCGCGCAGGGCATGGGCGGGCTCATGTCCATCACGGGCCTGCCCGGCCAGGGTCCCGTGCGCGTAGGCATCCCGATCTGCGACCTCACCGCCGGCAATCTGCTCGCGCTTGGCGTCATGATGGCGCTGTACGAGCGCGTCACCACCGGCGTCGGTAAGCACGTGACGACGTCGCTGCTGGAAAGCATGGTCTTCATGCTGGACTTCCAGGCGAGCCGCTACCTGATGGCAGGCGAAGTCGCGGGCCAGGCCGGCAACGATCACCCGGTGAATTCGCCGATGGGCGTGTTCCAGACTTCCGACAAGCTGGTGAACATCGCCGCTTCCTCGTCGAAGCTCTGGACCGTCTTCGCCAATGCGGCGGGCCGGCCGGACTGGCTCGAGAACCCGAAGTGGAAGACCGCGCAGAACCGTACGGCCGATCGCCCCGCGCTTAACGCCGCCATTGCCGAGCAGATGAAGAAGCACTCCGCGCAATGGTGGATCGACACGCTGGAGGAGGCGGGCATCCCCTGCGGCCCGGTCAACGACATCGCCGAGGTCTTCGCCGACCCGCAGGTGCAGCATCTGCGCATGGCGCTGCCGATGGGCGACACGCATGTCGTGGACAGTGCCATCAACATCGAGGGGCACGAGACCAGCGTGCACTCCCTGCCGCCGCGGCTGGGCCAGCATTCCGAGGAAATCCTCCTCGAAGCCGGCGTGACGCGCGACGAGATCGCGGCGCTCCGCGCCAGCAACGCCATCCTCTGAGAGAAAGATAGTTCCATGGAATATGCAGACGGGAAGATCCTCGCCGAGGTGCGTGACGGCGTTGGCCGCATCACCTTCAACCAGCCGGAAAAGCGCAACGCCATGTCGATCTCGATGTGGGATGGCATGGCCGCCGCACTCGAGGTGTTCGAGCATGATGCGAATGTGCGCTGTGTCGTTCTGACCGGCGCGGGCGACAAGGCCTTCGTCTCCGGCGCTGATATCAGCCAGTTCGAGAAGAACCGCTCGGATGCGGATGCGCAGCGCGAGTACGGCAAGAAGACCGGCGCCGGGCGCGATCGCCTGAACAACTTCCCCAAGCCAGTGATCGGTGAGATCCGCGGCTTCTGCATGGGCGGCGGACTCGGCATCGCAATGTCCTGCGACATCCGAATCGCGTCGTCGGACAGCCAGTTCGGCATTCCCGCGGCCAAGCTCGGCATCGCCTATGGCTTCGACATGGTGACGGCCCTCGTCTCACTGGTCGGGCCGGCCAACGCCAACATGATCCTGATGACCGGCGATCGCTTCACCGCCGAGGAGGCGCTGCATTTCGGCCTGATCAACAAGGTCGTGCCGGTGGAGGCGCTGTCGGAGACGGTGGCGAAGCTCACCGCGACGCTCGCGGTCAATGCGCCGCTCTCGCTGCGCGCCAACAAGCGCACGGTGAAGTCGGTCAGCCTCGATCCCGACAAGCGCGACATGGCGGCGATCAACGCGGCGACGGTCGCGTGCTTCGACAGCGCCGACTACGCCGAGGGACGGCGGGCCTTCATGGAAAAGCGCAAGCCCGCCTTCACCGGCCGCTGAGCACGACCCATATGCGGCGCTCCCGGGGGGACGCCGCGCAATGGACGCCATAGGCGCCGACACGACCCAGCAGGCGCCGATCTCGCGCCTGCTGACCGACATCGCCGCGCGCTGCCCTAATGAGGAGGTGAGTCTAGGCGAACTTGCCGAGCTGCTCGGCGACCGCGGTTTCGGCATCCTCATCCTGCTGCTCTGCCTGCCGGCGTTCCTGCCTGGCGTCGCGAGCGTGTTCGGCCTGCCGATCCTGATCCTCGGCATCCAGATGGGCCTTGGCCTGCGTCGCCCAAAACTGCCGGGCTTCGTCGCCAGACAGAAATTCAAGCGCAGCCACATCCTGCACCTCGCCGAGACATCCACCCGCTGGCTCGCGCGCGTGGAGGGCTTCGTTCGCCCCCGTCCCGGCGCCTTCGTCGGCACCATGGGCGATCGAGCGGTCGGCTGGCTCACCGCCTACGCCGCCATCATGATTATCCTGCCTGGGCCCGGAACCAACGGGCCGCCCACCTTCGGCACCATGATTATGGCGCTCGGCGTGGTCGAATCGGACAACCGCACCGTCGGAATCGGCATCGCCGCCACCATCGCGGGCAATCTCTTCGCGACCGGGGTCCTCATCGCCGTCGGCTGGCTAGGAGTCGAGGCCTTTCGCTGGCTGTTCTGACCACGCGCGCTCAGCGCTGCACGGGCATCCGCGGCTCGGCGGTGGGCGCTGGCACGGGACTGCGCTTCCTCCGCGCCCGCCGTGCCATCAGGTTCAGCGCCTCGACCACCGCCGAGAACGCCATCGCCGCGTAGAGATACCCCTTGGGTACATGCGCGCCGAAGCCCTCCGCGATCAGCACCATCCCGATCATCATCAGGAAGCCGAGCATGAGGATGACCACGGAGGGGTTGGCGTGGACGAAATTAGCCAACGGCGTGGCCGCGATAAGCATGACCGCGACGGTGATGATCATGGCCGCGATGATGATGGGAATATGCGGCGTCATGCCGACCGCGGTGATGATGCTGTCCACCGAGAAGACCAGGTCGAGCAGCAGGATCTGCCCGATCACCGCGCCGACATTGGCCATTGCAGCGGTGCCGCCATTGAACACGTCCGGACCTGGATCGGGGTCGACATTGTGGTGGATCTCCTTAGTGGCCTTCCACACCAGGAACAGCCCGCCGCCGACTAGGATCAGGTCGCGCCAGGAAAAGCCCTGGCCGAACGCCATGAACACCGGCTCGGACAGTTGCACGATGACGAAGACCAGCGCGACCAGTCCCAGCCGCAGCAAGAGGGCTGCGCCAATGCCGATGCGCCGCGCATTGGCACGTTGATTCTCCGGCAGCTTGTTGGTCAGGATCGTGATGAAGATCAGGTTGTCGATCCCCAGCACGACTTCCATGATGGTCAGCATGGCGAGCGCCGCCCAGGCCGAGGGATCGGAGAGCAGGGGGAGAATATCGTTCATGGCGGGTCTGTATTCTCAATGCGCTGCGCGTGACAAGGGATCGGGCCGCGACAAATCGGTAACACTCTGCTAGTCCCCCATCACGCTTCGGTGGCCCGAAAGGGCTGAAACGGGAAGGTGGAAAACCAGCAGGGCTCGGCCCCGAAGGTGAAACCGCCGCTGCCCCCGCAACTGTGAGCGGCGATGCCGGCCCCAATGCCATTGCACCCGTTCGGTGTGAGAAGGCGGGGCGGGCGACGCCCGGCGCAAGCCGGGCGAGAGCCGCGAGCCAGGAGACCGGCCAGGCGGAGTTGTCTCGCGCGCTTGGGGCGGGGTGCACCCATGTCACGGATCCAGGCGCCCGATTGCGCCTCCGATGCGGGAACGACGCCCACCGATTAAGGGCGCGAGCCCTTGGTCATGTCGTTGACCTTGCATCCACGGGGGATCCTCCGATGCGCCGCCTTGCCCTGCTTCTCTCCACCGCTCTCTCGCTGCCGGCATACGCGCAGACCGCGCCCACGGCGGTGCCCGACACCATCGTCCGCGCGGCCACCGCGCCGACCACGGTCGAACGCATCCCCGCCGGCGTGACGGTCATCACGCGCCAGCAGATCCAGGAGCGCGGCTACCAGTCCGTCGCCGAGGCGCTGTTCACCGTCCCCGGCGTCAACCTCTCGCCGACCGGCGGCCTCGGCCAGCAGACCAGCCTGTTCATGCGCGGCACCAACTCCAACCACACGCTGGTGCTGATCGACGGCATCCCCGTGAACGATCCCTCCACCCCGGCCGGCGCCTTCGATTTCGGCCAGGACCTGCTGGGCGACATCGAGCGCATCGAGATCATCCGCGGGCCGTTCTCCTCGCTGTACGGGTCGGGCGCGCTCGGCGGCGCGATCAACCTCGTGACCCGCCGCGCGCCGGCGGACCGCGAGGCAACGACCTTCGGCGAGCTCGCCGGCGGGTCCAACCGCACCGTGCGGGCCAATGCCGGCCTGGCCGGTACCGTGGGCGCCTTCGACTACCTCGCGGTCGGGCAGACCTTCTCGACCCAAGGAAGCGACGCCAACGCGCCGCGCATCCCCGGCCATAATGGTGAGCGCGACGGCTACCGCGCGGTCGCCGGCACCCTCCGGCTCGGCTGGCAGGCGAACGAGGCGCTGCGCTTCGAGGCGCTGCTGCGCTTCCGGGAGACCAACTACCAGTTCGACTCCGCCGGCAGCGAGGACCCCAACGCCACCGGCAGCGACCGCACCTGGCTGGGCGCCATCCGTGGCGAGGCGCGGCTGCTCGACGGCGCCTGGACGACCGGGCTGCGTCTGTCGCGCAGCGAACAACGCCGCCGCGCGCTGAATGCGCCCGACGGTTTCGATCCCTTCCCGTTCAACCCCTACAGCCTGTTTCTCGGCACCCGCACCAACCTCGAATGGGGCAACCAGATCCGGCTGCCGGATGCGCCGGGCGTGTCCAACGTCGTGTTCTCGTTCGGCGCCGGGGTGGAGCGGCAGACCAGCCGCAGCCAGGGCACCGGCGTGACGCTGACCGATGCGGGCGCCACTTCCTATTCCGTGTTCACCGGCATCGAGGGTCGGGTCGCCGGCATCCTCGACCTCTCGGCCGCGCTGCGGCACGAGGAGGCGGAGGATTTCGGCGGCGCCACCACTTGGCGGCTCGGCGCGGTGCTGCCGATCGAGCAGCTCGGCCTGCGCGCCCACGCCGCCATCGGCACCGCCTTCCGCGCGCCGAGCCTGGAGGAGCGCTTCGGCGTCTCCAGCTTTGTCACCGGCAATCGCGACCTCAAGCCGGAACACAGCCTGGGCTACGAGGCCGGGCTGGCGTGGCGGCCGGTGCCGCAGGTCGAAGTGTCCGGCACCTATTTCGGCAGCCGCATCCGCGACCTGATCGTGCTCGACTTCGCGTCCTTCCCCGGCACGTCCCGCAACATCGCGCGTGCCCGGATCGACGGCGCGGAGTTCGCCCTTGCCGTGATGCCGATCCCGAGCCTGCAGCTGCGCGGCAGCTGGACGGTGACCGAATCCTTCGACGACACCACCGACCGGCGCCTGCTGCGGCGGCCGTCCAACACCATCGCCGGCGGCATCACCTGGCGCCCCATCGACGCCGTCACGCTGGCGGGCGAGATGCGCTTCACCGGGGCGCAGAACGACTTCGTCTATTCAGCGGAAAACCGCTTCGGCACGCGCGGCGTGAACCCCTCCGGGGCAGTGGCGAACTTCACTGGCACCTGGCGGATCCAGCCGGGGGTCGAAGTCTTCGCGGAAGGGCGGAACCTCGGGAATACGCGGTACGAGCCGGTGAACAGCTATTCCGTGCCGGGGCGGAGTGTGCTGGTGGGAACGCGACTGTCGCTCTGAGGGAAGAAGGCCGGGGGAAGGAATTCCCCCGGACCCCTTTCTTTTGTTTTTGGCTTTTGGTGCGGAGTGGGGAAGGCGGCGCTACAGCAAAAATACGCCTTTGCCGGTGCGCTGCTGGTCGAACAGGGCGTAGGCCTCGGCGGCCTGGTCCAGTCGCCATTCATCGGTGAACAAGGCGTCCACCTTGATGCGGCGATCCACGATGAACTGAGCGCATTCCGCTTGGCCGGGCGTGGAGAAGGTCCACGACGCGATGACCGTCGCCTGCCGGCGCAGCATGTCCGGGCTCACGTCCATCGTGACCTTGCCGCCCTCGCCCACGAAGCAGCAGGTGCCCCAGACCTTGAGCGACTGCACGGCGGCGACGCGCGCCTCGGGGCTGGACGAGGTTTCGAGCGTCAGATCGGCGCCCTCGCCATGGGTCAGCTCGCGGATCGCGGCGACGGCGTCCATGTTGGAGGGGTTGATGGTCTCGGCGGCGCCGAACTCCTTCGCGCGCGCCAGGCGCTCCGGGCTGATGTCGAGCGCGATGACCCGCGCGCCCATGGCGGCGGCGAGCTGGGTACCGGACAGGCCGACCGGCCCCTGGCCGAAGATGGCGATGGTGTCGTAGCCGGAAACCTTCATCCGCCGCAGCGCGCCATAGGCCGTGCCGGTGCCGCAGGAGATCGCCGCACCGGCGACGAAGCTGAGCGATTCATCGAGCGCCACCAACGTGTTGGCGGGGACGCACATGTACTTGGCGTGGCCGCCGTGACCGTTGTTGCCGTACACCTTCACGGTGGTCTTCTGGCAGAGCTGCTGCCAGCCGGTGCGGCAATGACTGCAGGTGGTGCAGCCCTGGTAATGATGGACCATGACCCGCGCACCGACCTGCGCCACCCGCGGATCGACCACCGGCCCGATGGCCGCGACGATGCCGCAGGGCTCATGGCCGGCGATGGTGGGGGTGGTGGGGGCGGCGATGCCGGTGGCCTGGCGGAACCCCTTCGGCTGGCGATACTTGTGCAGATCGGACCCGCACATGCCGGAGGCCTTCATCTCCAGCACCACCTCGCCGAATCCGGGGGTGGGATCGGGGAAGTCCATGAGCGCGAGTTCGCGGTCGCCGGTGAAGACTACGCCTTGCATGGGGAGCTCCTTCTTGATGGCTATTCTCGCCAGGAGGGCAAGCCTAGGCGAGCGGCGCGTTTCGCGGCAATCCAGCCGTTTGGTCTGTCTGCTAGGAGCAGGCATCCTCTTGGCGGAGATCAGCAAACTCATACTCATGGTCAACGATGGCGGTACGCCAGCGGTGACCATTCTCCTCAAGCCGCTGATTTATCCATTCCAGCGGCACGATTTGGCGATCCCACCACACATCGTTCAGAGGCAACCCGAGCGCTTGTAAGAACTGCTTCTTCAGCTCCTCGACGATCAGCCGGCGGGCCATGTATTGTGGTGTGTCGGCGCCATCCCCTCCACGCCCCGGTTCCGTGTTGGGCTCTCCGTAGGGGCGACGCATGTGCGGGGAAGGCCATTGCCCGAAAGCACGCCCACCGCGCCCTCCACGGCCGTCGTGCTGAGAGGCCTCACCCCCTTCACCTCCGGCTAGAAACGCTTGATGGCCAATGACCTCCGCATCGCCTCCAGCCATGCCGGGTTCAAGGCCACCTCGGCCACCAGGCCCCCCTCGAGCGGTACTGAAGTCGCCCACCACACTGGCGTTGCCGCCTCGTCCACCATCGCCTCCTCCAGGCCCCGCGTCTCCACCTGGACCACCGGTGGCGCTACTGCTATCTCCCTTAACAGCAGCATTGCCTCCACTTCCTCCGGTGCGTTCGCAATCGTGATTAGTCATGTTCACTGTGTCCACAAGAGGATTCGATCATGACAGGGGAAGCTGAGTTGGTATGGGGCCTCTCTCTTGCCGAGTGGCAAGCAGTGTTTCGGCCGGGGATGCCAGAGTTTGCTGCCCACAAGTTCGTCTTTACTTCCGAAGAACCGGGACGACTTCTGCGGATCGCATTTGGTAACCAGGGACCACCTGTTGATTCGCAAGGAACTCGGAGCGCAATCTATACCCATGCCGTGACGCTAACCCCTGACAGCGCAATCGCTCTGGCGCACATGCTGCTCAAGCACATCGCGCAGCCAGACGATGGGAACCGCGCCAGGTCGAGTGCCTAAGACGGCTAACCGCGACCGCCATCGCCGCCCGTAGCTTTGGAAGTGTTGCCTTCGACAGCAGCGTCTCCCCCTTTGCCACCAACCCCGGTTCCAGCATCGCCTCCACGTCCTCCGATGGCCTCGCTGTGATCGCCATGAACACTGGCGTCGCCACCCTGACCAGCCCGTTTGCCGCCGATGGCTGCTGGCAAGCGATAAGCCAAAACGGCAGCGCCGACGCAGAGAACGAGGACAATGGCCCACGCCTCCCTCGTATAACGGTCGGTTGCGAGAGCCCAGCCACCCGCAATACCGGCGCCACCCAAGAGCAAAGGAATCCAGAAAACTGAAATGGTCGCCTTTGCAGCCATTGGTGCTTCCTTGTGCAGTGAGGTTGCCGGGGGCGGAAAGGCGACCACCATGACTCGCCGATTACTCTGAATCTGTGCTGAATTGATAGACGGACGGCCTTCCGATCCGCATATCCTTCGCTACGTCTCGCGCAGCAGTAGCGCCGCTGCTCAGCCACCCTGTAGCGCTAAATCCGAGGGCGAATGGCATGTTTGCCCACTTCGATCGGCGCAGTAGCAGCGGTAAGCGCTTTCGTGTCGCCCTTACATCATCAGTCCATGCCGACTCGCAGCGGGTCAAACGCCGGCTTACAAGCCGTCGGTTCCAGCATAATGCGTGGCTGCTAGTGACTGACAAAGTGGCTGGGGGACCTGGTTTCGAACCAAGAATGCCCGAGTCAGAGTCGGGAGTTTTACCGTTAAACTATCCCCCATCGCGGTGCCCGGCGAACCGGACCCTGCGGGAGGCGCTGCCTAGCATGGCACTCCGCGCCCGGCAACCACGTCACGGGCCATCGGATGCGATATTATCCTTGCTCCGGCGCCACCGCAGGCCAGATTATACCAGGCTGTCGCATGCCCAAGCGGCGCCCGGAAAACCCATGCCTGATGATGCCGCCATTGCCCTGGGCCACGCCAAGGCCCGATTGACCGTCCCACCAGGCGCTGCATCAGTGCGCGGTGACCACGGCGCCTCCTACGCCG
>JAQGHV010000341.1 GCA_028288785.1 Rhodospirillales bacterium
TGCGGCGTACTCTGCGCCAGCAGCCGGAATTCGTTCTCGACGAGCGATCTAGGCAGTCCTGCCGGCACTTCCGACGCTGCCAGCCGCGCGAGCAACGCCTGGCGCAGCAAGCGCGCCGTCACCGCCGCGAACTCCTGACGCAGATCGTCGGCCAGCGCCGCCCGCAATTCGGTCAGATCGCCATGCCCGCAGAGCTTGGCGAAATCGGCATCCATCACGGGAAGGGTCAGTCGGCGCAGCCCATGCGCCCGCGCTTCGAGCACCAGTGCGCGACCCGCGAGTTCGTCCGGCAATGTCGCGCTCCGAAGCGGCCCGGCGAGGCTGACCCGACGCACCTCGCCGGGTCGCAGCCCGAACAGCTGAGCATCGAGGCCCGGAAGGACACCCTCCTCGCCGAGACGCCACGCGAAGCGCTCCGCGCGCAGCGCCGGGTGCGGCGCGGGTGCCGCCGACAGCGGATCGGGCTCCGCCCAGCCCCTGATGTCGCAGGTGATCTCATCCGCGATGTCAGCGCCCGCGTCCACCAGCTCGTGCCAGACGCCATGGCGCCGCCGCAGGGCCTGCACTGCGGCCTCGATCTCATCCTCATCCGGCGCCGCAACCGTGCGATCGAGCACGACCTCGCCAAGCACGGGGACAGAGACCTCCGGCAGCGCCTCGACGTTGATCGTGACGATGTAGGCTCCGTCCAAACCGCGCGGCTCCAGGGTGATCGTGGGTCGCGCGGCGGGCCGAATGCCCGCGTCACGCAGGATGCCGCCGATCGCTGCCTCGATCGCCTTGCCGAGAATGTCGGCGTTGATCGCGGCGTCAGATCGGCTCAGCATCGCGCTGCGCTGGGCCTCCGGCACCGCGCCGTTCTGGTCCAGGCCGACGGCGAGTTCAGCGGCCCGGCGCGCGCACTCCGCCGCGATCGGGCCCGGCGGCAGAACCAGGCGGAAGCGGCGCTGCAAACCTTCGGCCGGCCGCTCAGCAATCTCCATGGTCAGCGCGGCATGCAGTGGGGCCGCAGCCGATGATCACCCGCAGCTGCGCGTACCGCGGCGCAAAGTGCCGCGGGCAGTGCCGGCGCGGGACGGTGGGAGGGGTCACTCATCCGCCCACGCCGGTCTCAACGCTGGCGCCAAGGCAGCCCTTCGGCCTTCCAGCCGGACACAGTGCCGCGATGGCCCTCCGCGTCGACCGGCCCTTCGAAGCCGGCCGCGATATTGAACGCATGCGGGAACCCGGCGGCCTGCGCCGCCTGCCCCGCCGCGAGCGAACGCGCACCCGATCGGCACAGGAAGTAGATCTTCTTCAGCGGGGTGAGCCCGGCCTTGCGCAGGTTCTCCGTGAAGGCCCCGTTGACCTGCATGGAGGGGTAGACCTGCCATGGGATCAACACCGGCTCCTTGCCGGCCGGCCCGAGGTCGGGCAGGCCGACAAAATTCCATTCGGCGTCGGTTCGCACGTCGACAAGGGCGGCATCGGGATCGCTGGCGATCGCTGCCCAGGCTTCGGTGGCGCTCACATCCGGCACAGTGCTCATTGGAGACTCCAACAACAGGGGCCGGATGCGAGGGTTTGATCCGGCTACTTCACCTCAACATAGCGCAGATAGGGCTTCTTGGCTTCCCATCCTTGCGGAAACAATTCGCGCGCCTTGTCATCAGGGATCGAGGGTGGAATGATGCCGCGCTCGCCTGGACGCCAGTTGACCGGGGTGGCCACCTTCGCGCGGTCGGTCAGCTGGAGGCTGTCGATCACCCGCAGGATCTCATCGAAATTGCGCCCCGTGCTCGGCGGATAGACGAAGAACAGGCGGATCTTCTTGTTCGGGTCGATCACGAAGACGGTGCGCACGGTGATCGACGGGTCCGCCTCGGGGTGCACCATGTCGTACAGCGCGGCCACCTTGCGGTCGGGGTCGGCGATCATCGGGAAGTTCACCGCGTGGCCCTCGGTCTCCTCAATGTCGGCCTCCCACAGCCCGTGGCTGGTCAGCGGATCGACCGAGAGGCCGATGATCTTCACGCCGCGGCGGTCGAATTCCGGCTTGAGGCGCGCGGCCTCGCCGAGCTCCGTCGTGCAGACCGGGGTGAAATCCTTCGGGTGGCTGAACAGCACGCCCCACGAATTGCCCAGCCATTCATGGAAGCGGATCACCCCCTGGGTGGTTTCGGTTTCGAAATCAGGCGCGATCTGGCCAAGTTGAATGCTCATTCCTGCTCTCCTCATGGCGCACGATCCGCGCCGGCGGCGGCATGCGAAGCGTGTCTATGGCAGTATGTAAAGCGCTGGGAATATAATGGCGGAAAACAGGCCAGGGAGAGAACGTCATGCTCGGATTGATGCAGGATTGGCCATTGCTGATCCACCGTCTGATCGACCACGCGGCCATCCAGCATCCGCGCCGCGCCGTCGTCAGCCGCTCCGTCGAAGGCCCGATCCACCGGACCGACTACGCGACGCTCCGAACGCGTGCCCTGCAGCTGGCCAAGCGCCTCACCATGGAGGGTGTGGTCGAGGGCGACCGCGTCGCGACCCTCGCGTGGAACACCTGGCGCCATTTCGAGGCATGGTACGCGATCAGCGGCATCGGCGCCGTCTATCACACCGTCAACCCGCGGCTGTTCTCGGAGCAGATCGCCTGGATCATGAACCACGCCGAGAGCCGGCTGGCGCTCGTTGATCTCACCTTTGTGCCGCTGATGGAGCAGCTCGCGGAGCAACTGCCGTACATCAGGCGCTTCGTTGTGCTGACCGATGCCGCGAACATGCCGGAGACCTCGCTGCGCAACGCCGTGCCCTATGAGACCTGGCTCGCCGAAGCGGATGCCGACTACGCTTGGCACAGCGTCGATGAGCGCACAGCGGCGGGGCTCTGCTACACCTCCGGCACGACGGGCGACCCGAAGGGCGTGCTCTATTCGCACCGTTCCAACGTGCTGCACGCGATGACGATCAACACCGCCGACATGGCCGCGCTGACGGCGCGCGACATTGTGATGCCCGTGGTACCGATGTTCCACGCCAATGGCTGGATCCTGCCCTTCGCCGCGCCGCTGGCGGGCGCATCGCTGGTGCTGCCCGGCGCGAAGCTCGATGGCGCCTCGGTGCATGAGCTGCTGGAGAGCGAGGGCGTCACTTTCTCTGCCGCAGTGCCGACCATCTGGATGATGCTGCTGCAGCATCTGCGCGCCAGCGGCGGGCAGCTTTCCACGCTGAATAGGGTGGGGATCGGCGGCTCGGCTTGCCCCCCGGCGCTTATCGACGCCTACCAGCGCGAATACGGCGTGCGGCTGCTCCACGCCTGGGGCATGACCGAAATGTCGCCGCTCGGCACGTGGTCCTTCATCAAGCCGGAAGTTGCTCATCTCGAAGGCCAAGCGCTGCTCGACCTTCAGTCGACGCAGGGGCTGCCCACGTTCGGGGTCGAGATCAGGATCACCGATGATGCCGGCACGGCCCTGCCCTGGGACGGCAAGGTCTTCGGCCGCCTGAAGGTGCGAGGTCCGGCGGTCACGTCCGCCTATTTCAAGGCGGAGGGCGCCCCCATCCTGGACGCGGAGGGCTTCTTCGATACCGGCGACGTCGCGACAATCGACCCCAACGGCTACATGCAGATCACCGACCGCTCCAAGGACGTGATCAAGTCAGGAGGCGAATGGATCAGCTCCATCGCGATCGAGAACCTCGCGGTCGGGCATCCGGATGTGGCGGAGGCGGCGGTGGTCGCGATACCCCATCCCAAATGGGATGAGCGACCGCTGCTGCTGGTGGTGCCGAAGCAGGGGACGAACCCGACCAAGGCGAGCATCCTCGACTATCTCTCCGACAAGATCGCGAAGTTCTGGATGCCCGACGACGTGCTGGTGGTGGAGAGCCTGCCGCACACCGCGACGGGCAAGCTGCTCAAGACAAAGATCCGCGAGATGGTCCGCGACCATCAGGTGGGTTAGGCAACCGGGTATCAGCGATCATGGAGAATAGCCGCTTTTTTTTGCCGTCAAGCGCCGAGCGCCCGATCCGTGCGCGTGGCTCGCCGGACTGCCGGCGGCGGCCATTCGGCCGCTCGGCACGAGTCGAGCGCTCACGTTACCGCTTGAGCCGCCAACCACGCCGGCGCCTGTCGATGTATCCCTCCCAACCCGGCGGGATCGGGTAGCCCCGTTCGTGGGCGGCCCGCTCGGCGGGGGCTAGGCTCCTTGTACGCATCCTTCACGGCGAAGAAATAGACTTCGCCGCGTATGCGCAGCCCATGGGGTCAGCCGGCCAGTCCGGCTGCACGATCCAGGGCGGCTGCATCACGGCATGGACATCGAAGTCCCGCGCCGGCGGCGGCAGCCTGCAGATGGTATCGGCGACGCGGACAGCAGACTGGCCGGTGGCGCGGCCATGGCTTGCGTCTCCTCAGGGCGTGCGGCGCCGGTGTGCGCGCATGGTCAGGCGGCGATCGGCATGGCCTGTGCCAGGCCGGCTTCGCGTGCGATCAACTCATAGCTACGCGCGCGCGCCACCGGGTCGAAGCAGGGCGAGAGGATGGCCACTTCCGCCGCGCCGACCGACCCAGCCAGCGCCTCCAGCTTCGCCAGCACCTTGGCGGGCGTGCCAATCATCGCCTGCTCGCGAAGGGCGGCGATTCGGGCGCGCTCTGCCGGGGTATAGGGGTATTCCAGCGCCTCCTCCGGCGAGGGTAGCGGGATGAATCGGCCGCGGTCCCGCAGCAGTCGCGACAGCGCGCGGGAGGCGAACAGGCGCTCCGCCTCCGCTTCGGTCTCGGCCGCGAGCGCGAAGACGCCAAGTGCGGCAAGGGGTGCGGCGAGGTTGCCCGCATCGGCGCGGAATTGCGCGTGATAGAGCGCCAGAGCCTCGCCGCAGCCGCCGCCATCGGTGATGAAATGTGCGAAGCAGTAGGGCAGCCCGAAATAGGCCGCGAGTTGTGCGCCGTAGTCGCTGGACCCCAGCACCCAGACCTGCGGGCGCGTGCTGACGACCGGCTGCGCGGTAATCGCGGCGTGCGCGTGGTTCAGCGGAAGCCCGTCCCCGGTCCAGCCGAGCAGTTCCATCACCTGCGCCGGAAAGCGGTCCTCCGTCTGGCGCATCGCCATCGGATTGAGCGCTATGGCGGTGCGGCCGTCGGAACCCGGAGCGCGCCCCACGCCGAGGTCGATGCGGCCGGGCGCGATCGCTTCCAACGCGCGGAACTGCTCGGCCACCTTCAGCGAGGCGTAGTGCGGCAGCATGATGCCGGCCGACCCGACGCGGATGCGCTGGGTCGTGGCGGCGATGGCGGCGATGAGGATTTCGGGCGCGCTGCCGGCGTGGGCCTGGCTGTTGTGGTGCTCGGCGAGCCAGTAGCGGGCGTAGCCCCAGGAATCCGCCTTGCGCGCGAGGGCCAGGGTTTCGGCGATCGCCGCGCCGGCGTCGCGCCCGACGGAAATGGTGGACTGGTCGAGGATGGAGAGGGAGAGCGCCATGCCGACCAAGGTGGCGCCGCCCTGCCCCGCCGGCAAGCCTGCCGGCACTTCGGGGCGTGCGCCGGCACGTCTGCCGTTACTTAGTCATTGCGTCAGCAAGTCTGCGGCCATTCGTGGCCCGCGCTGCAAGCCTGCGGCCAAGCCGAGGCGTGCGCCGGCAGATCTGCCGCCGATTCGGGACGTATCCCGGCACGCCTGCCGCCACTTCTGGGCGGACGCCGAAAAATTCGCCGTGCGTTCAAGACGCCCGGCGGATCGCTGTCGCGGCCGCTGGTGGCCAGGGCTGGCCCGCGCCGGGCCGGGCGTCACTAGCCTGCGCTTTCCGGGCGAGGCGGCTGAGCTTGGCCACCACGCGGGCGACCTTGGCATCCACCTTGCCGAGCGTCGCGGCGGCGGCGGTGTCGAGGCGCGCTTCAACCGCGGCAGGCAGCGCGTCGAAGGTGCCGGTCGCGGATTCGATGCGCTGGGCCGCCTGTTCCAGCCGGCCGGCGTCGACGCCGTGCTGCGCCATGCCCTCGATCATGGCTTCGAGGCGTTCGGTCGCGGCGATCACGCAATGCGCGAAGGCGGGGTCCGGGCGGGCGGCTTCGAGCCGGATGATGGAGGCGCGCAGGTCGTCCGGCTGGGCAAGGAGCGCCTCGGCCTTGTCCGACAGGCCGTCGATGCGATCCGCCTGGCGGTTGACGATGGCTGGCAGCAGGCACAATGCCTCCGCCGTCATAGTGCTGAGGCGCGCGCTTTCGGCGAGCCGCGCATTGGCCTCCATGACGGCGTCCTGCATGTGCCGGCCGGCGGCGGCGGCCTCGGCGAGGGTGCGGCTCACCTCGGCGCCCTCACGCTTGAGGCGCGACAACTCCTCGGCCAGCACCTGCAGCATGAGTGCGAGGGTTTCCGCTGGGGGTGTGAGCGGCGCCGGCACCGACCGGCGGCGCCCGCGGAGCGCGCTCGCGAGGCGGGCGAAGGTGAAGCGGCCGGAGTCCTGGCCGGAGGACGCGACGCTGCGCGGATTGTTTTTCAATGCCGACATCCTTCAGCGCCGTTCTGGCGCGATGCCCGATTGTCACCCGCGCCAGGTAAAGGACCAGTGAAGGTGAATGGCGTTCAATGCGCTCGCTTTCCAAAGAACCGCGTTCACCGCCGAGGTGCCGCCGCGGCGGACTCGCCCGTCTGTCCGTGCGCCGCCGACACACGCTTCCGCTCTCACCCGAGCAGTGCCGCGCTCCGTGCAATCACCCGGTCGCAGAACGCCCCCGCCGCACCGAGATAGCTGGAGGGCTCCGTCAGCCGCGCGATCATCGCATCGTCGATGCGCCCGGCCAGCGCTGGTTCGGCCTTCAGCGCCTCGCTGAGCGACACGCCCGTCGCGATCGCCACGTTGCAGGCGTGATTGACAGCGTGATGCGCTTCGCCGCGCCCGAGCTCCGGTGCCAGCCCCATCATGACAGCCTCGCTCATGATCAACCCGCCGGAGGACGCGATGTTCCGCCGCATCCGCGCGACATCCACGACCATGCCCTCCGCGATGGTGCGCGCCTGCGCGACCGCGCCATGGGTGAGCAGGAAAGCCTGGCCGATCGCGAGCGTCTCCGCCTGCCACGGGCCCGTTCCGCGCTCCTGGTCCTGCGCCATCGCGGTCAGCATCTGCGGCACCAGCGCGTGCACGCCGCGCGACTGCGCGAGGATGTATTCGCAGGCGATCGGGTTGCGCTTCTGCGGCATGGTGGAGGAGCCGCCGCGCCCGGCGACATGGGGCTCCGACAGCTCGCCGACTTCGGACTGCATCAGCAGCACCACGTCGGTCGCGAGCTTCGACAGCGCGCCGGTGAGCAGGCCGAGCCAGCACACCGCTTCGGCCAGACCATCGCGCGCGACGTGCCAGGGGATCTCGGCTTCCGGCAGTGCGAGTTCCTCCGCGAGAGCGGCGCTGACCGCGAGGCCGTCATCGCCCAGCGAGGCGAGCGTGCCGGCGGCACCGCCGAACTGCAGGCGCAGCGCGCGCGGGCGCAGCTGCTCCACGCGTTCGAGCATGGTGAGCAGCGGCGCCAACCAGACTGCGCATTTGTAGCCGAGCGTGACCGGCAGCGCGTGCTGCAGATGGGTGCGTCCAGCCATGACGGTGTCGCGGTGTTCCGCCACGCGGGCGGCGAGTGCTGCGCACAACGCGCGCAGATCCGCCTCGATCAGGTCGAGGCCGTCGCGCATCTGCAGCACCGTCGCGCTGTCCATGATGTCCTGGGTGGTCGCGCCCCAATGCGTCCATCGCCCGGCCTCCGCCCCCGCGAGTGCGGAGAGCTGGCGGACAAGCCCGACCACGGGGTAGCCGGTGTTGCGCGTGGCGGCGGCCAGGGCCGGTAGGTCAAGGCGTGATGCATCGGCGGCGTCGGTGATGGCGATTGCGGCTTCCGCCGGCACGATGCCGAGCTTGGCCTGCGCGCGCGCGAGTGCCGCTTCGACATCGAGCATGCGCTGGAGCCAGGCGCGCTCCGAAAACACATCACGCATGGCGTCGGTGCCGTAGAGCGCCCCGAACACGATCTGGTCGGCGGGATTGACCGACATCTCAGTAGACCACGACGGAGCGGATGCTCTCGCCCTTTTCCATCAGCTCGAAACCACGGTTGATGTCGTCGAGCGGCATGGTGTGAGTGATGAGGCTGTCGATCTCGATCTTGCCCTCCATGTACCAGTCGACGATCTTCGGCACGTCGGTCCGGCCACGCGCGCCGCCGAATGCCGTGCCGCGCCAGTTCCGCCCGGTCACCAGCTGGAACGGCCGCGTGCTGATCTCCTGTCCCGCGGCCGCGACGCCCACGATGATCGACGTGCCCCAGCCGCGATGCGTGCACTCCAGCGCCTGGCGCATGACGTGGACGTTGCCGATGCACTCGAACGAGAAATCCGCGCCGCCGCCGGTGAGGTCCATGATCGCCTGCACCACCTTATCGGTGCCGATCTCGTCCGGATTGATGAAGTCGGTCATGCCGAACTTGCGCGCCATCGCCTCGCGCGCAGGGTTCAAGTCGATGCCGATGATCTTGTCGGCGCCCACCATCCGCGCCGCCTGCAGCACGTTCAGCCCGATGCCGCCCAGGCCGAACACCGCGACATTGGCGCCAGGCCACACCTTGGCCGTGTTGATGACGGCGCCGATGCCGGTCGTCACACCGCAGCCAATGTAGCAGATCTTGTCGAAGGGCGCGTCCTCGCGAACCTTCGCGAGCGCGATCTCGGGCAGCACCGTGAAGTTCGAGAATGTGCTGCAGCCCATGTAGTGAAAGACGGTTCCCTGGTCGCAGCTGAACCTGCTGCTGCCATCCGGCATCACGCCCTTCCCCTGGGTCGCGCGGATCGCGGTGCAGAGGTTGGAGCGCTGCGACAGGCAGGTTTTGCACTGCCGGCATTCCGGCGTGTAGAGCGGGATGACGTGATCGCCCGGCTTCAGCGATGCAACCCCGGCGCCGACCTCGCGCACTATGCCGGCGCCCTCATGGCCCAGAATGGCGGGGAACAGCCCCTCCGGATCCTTGCCCGAAAGGGTGTACTGGTCGGTGTGGCAGATCCCCGTGGCCATGATCTCGACCAGCACCTCGCCGGGGCGGGGGCCACCGATCTCGATGGTCTCGACGGTGAGGGGCTGGCCTGCGGCCCAGGCAATGGCGGCGCGCGTCTTCATCGATCGGTCTCCAGGGGAACGCGTGCGGAGCCTAGGGCAATTTTGGCGTCCGGCCAGCCCCAGCCCTTAACCAAGCATGCCGAGGCGGCGGCCGATGAGCACCAGGCCATCCGCCGCGGGTTCGCCCGCTGCGGCCTCGTACGGGATGCCCCACGCGTCGAGTGCCGCGGCGTAGAGGCGCAACAGTTCATCAGCGCCGTCGAGGATGATGGGCGGCGTCACGCCCTGTTCGAGAGCGGCCGAAACATCGTGGCCGATCAGCAGGCCGGAGAGGAAGCCGGCGCCATCAGCCGGAGCCATCTCGCCCATCAACCCTCGGGCACGCAGCCCGAACAACTGGTGCAGCATGCCGCCGGATTGCTTTGCCTGCGCGACGCCGGCCATGAAGCCTGGCGGCAGGCTGTCGCCCGGGACCGGCGGCGCGCAGGAATGGCGCAAAATGGTATGCTGCAGTAGGGCCGCGAAAACCTCCCCCGTCATCGCCGTGGTGAAGTCGAGCACGCGACCTCCGCCCACACGCGCCCACTTCGAGTGGGTGCCAGGCAGGCAAATGGTCGCTTCCCGCCCCCCCAGTCGCGCGAGCAGGGCGATCAGTGCTGTCTCCTCGCCGCGCATCATATCTGGAACCCCTTGGGCATCACGGCAGCGCAAGCCTGGGACGATGCGCACCGTCGCCGGCGCGATCGGCAGGAGGCGGGTGGCGCCGGCGATTTCCTCGACCCCCGCTGGGCAGTCCAGGTAAGGCACTTCGAGCCAGCCCTGGCGACTGCCGGCCATGCCGGCGATGAGGGCGGCTTTTTCGCCATCGGCGATCCATTCGCCGACGACCTCGGCGAAGGCGGCATCGAACCCGCCCTCCGGTAGCCGGAGGATGCCGTAGGGCGCCTCGCGCGCTTCGGTGATCGCGCCGGCGGCGTCGAAACGCCAGGCGCGAAGGTTGCTCGTGCCCCAGTCGATGCCGATCAAACTACCGCCTCCCACTTTCTACCCGCACGCAGCCCGCGCGCGAGCTTCTCTTGCACCGGCGCCGCATGGCGGCCAAGACTGCGACCATAGGGCAACAAAGCCCGAGTGGAGGCAAACGAATGAGAACCGCCTTACGCACCGGCACGGCGCTGGTGCTGCTCCTCGCCGCCGGCACAGCCTCGGCTCAGATTGCGGTGTCCGGCAACGACAACAAGCAGCGCCTGGTCAATGGCGTGAACACGGTTGTGGCAAATCCGCCGCCCGACACCATCACCATTCTCGACCTCGGCGGCCGCGCCCCGCGCGCGATAGCGGAACTTCCCGTGCCGCACTCCGTCGTCGGGCCGCCGACGGGCGTCGCGGTCACCTTCGACGAGCGCTACGCCATCATCACCTCGGCCCAGCGCATCGACCCGGCCGACCCAACCAAGACCGTGCCGGACAACCGCGTCACCCTGGTCGACATTCGGTCCACCCCGCCGCGCATCGTCCAGACCGTTGAGGCCGGCGCCGGTCCCTCCGGCGTCTCGATCAACCGTGCCGGGAATCTGGTGCTGGTCGCGAACCGCAATGCCGGCTCGGTCAGCGTGTTCCGCTTCGCCGGCGGCCAGCTCAGCCCCGTCTCCACCGTGACCGT
>JAQGHV010000391.1 GCA_028288785.1 Rhodospirillales bacterium
GTGGACAGCCCGATAACCGAACAGGATGCGGGTGGACATGAATTCCACCTCGGAGGGCGCAATGATGACACGCTGATCGCCACGCAAGGTCATGCCACGCTGTCTGGCGGCAGGGGAAATGATCTGCTGCAAGGCAGCGGCGGGAATAATACGTATTTATATAGCCTTGGTGATGGCACTGACCGCATCGCCGATACCGGACGCAGGAATGACCCTCAGGTCGGGCCGGCTCCTAATACATTACGATTTGGTGCAGGCATTACGCCGGCTAATTTGTCTTTTGTGCGTAACGGCAATGACCTGATGATACGACTGCGTGGCGGCGCCGATCAAATCACGGTACTCGACCATTTCAAGGGCGCGCCCATCGACCGCATCGAATTCGACAGCGGGACAATCTGGGACCAGGCGGCCGTCGCCGCCAACGTTGTCAATGAACTCACCGATGGCGCGGATATTTATACCGGCACCGCCGGCAACGACACGATCGCAGCGCTGGGTGGCGACGATCAAATCAATGCGATGGGTGGCGATGACCTTATCGATGGCGGTATTGGCAACGACACGCTGCGTGGCGGGGATGGCAACGATCAAGTACAGGGGAGCGATGGCGCGGACACCCTTTATGGCGATAACGGTGATGACAGCCTGAATGGCGGAGCCGGGCTGGATATCCTGCACGGCGGTACCGGCGCCGATATATATCTCTTCGGCCGCGGCAGCGGAGCAGACCGCATCATCGAGAGCGGCGATGCCGCCTCGGTCGACATGATCCGCCTCGCGCAAGGCATAACAGCACCCGACCTGAAACTGGAACAAAACGATAACGACCTTGTCATTCGCATCGTCGGCACGACGGATCAACTGACGGTTTCCGGAATGTTTGCAGCGGGAACCACTGGCGCGGCATCAAGGATCGAGCGGATCGAATTCGCAGACTTTACGCAGTGGAACGAGAATGATATCCGGCAACGCGTCCTTGTCGATAGTGCCACCGCCGGCAACGATAAGCTCAACGGCTTCGATGGAAACGATCTTATCCACGGCTTTGACGGCAACGACCTGATTTATGGCCGCGATGGCGACGACCGCCTGCGGGGCGGGAATGGCGCCGACGCCTTGTTCGGGAATGGCGGCAACGACGTGCTGGACGGCGGCGCGGGCGACGATGCGCTTTATGGAGGCGAGGGCAACGATGTTTTCGTCATTGGGCGTGGAAGCGGATCGGACACGCTTTATTGCGACGATGGTTCGTCAGCGGCGATGGATGTCGTGCAGTTCATCGATAGCATTGCCCCTGCCGATCTGCAGCTCAGCCATGAAGCCGATGATCTGTACCTTGCCGGGCCTCACGGACAACTGAAGTTGCCGGGTTACTTTAGGTCGAACGGCGTCAATGCGGTTGACGAATTCCGGTTCGACGATGGTACGGTCTGGCGCTATTCCGATATCAGAGCCAAGCTGTTGGCCGCTACGGATGATAAGGATACGGTGATTGGTTTTTCTACCGACGACGATCTGATTGGATTGAGCGGAAACGACTACCTTGACGGGGCCGAAGGCAGCGATCGGATCAGCGGCGGGGGCGGTGACGACCGTCTATATGGCGGAAGTGGAAACGACATCCTGTCGGGCGACGATGGCAATGACCAGCTCGAAGGCGGAGGCGGTAATGACACGCTTCGGGGCGGCGCGGGACGCGACAGCCTCGTCGGCGGTTTGGGCGACGACAGTTATCGTTTCGGTCGCGGCGATGGCTATGACGGTATCAGCGAGGCGTGGCAATCAGGCGGCGGCAACGACACGCTTGAACTTGGCGCGGGCATCGCGCCAAAAGACGTCTCCTTGTATCGCAACGAAGATAGCCTCGTCGTGGTACTTGACAACAGCACGACGCAAATAAGCGTTGCGAATTTCTTTGTCGATGCGAATGCACGCATTGAACGCATCCGCTTCGCGGACGGGATCGAGTGGGATCTGGCGGCAATCAATGCCATGGTCATCACAGGCACTCCGAATGCGATGACAGGGACCGCCGGCAACGACACTTTTATTGTCGACCACGTGCAAGACACCATCAGCGAAGGGGCCGCGCAGGGTACCGATACTGTGCAGTCCAACGTAAGCTGGACCCTGGGCGCAAATCTGGAAAACCTCACGCTGGCCGGAATGCTATATATCAGCGGTCAAGGCAATGCTCTGGGCAACATCATGCGTGGGAATGGGGCCGACAATCATTTAAGCGGGAAAGAGGGGAACGATACGATCTATGGCGGGGCCGGTGACGACGATTTATTTGGAGGCGAGGGCGCGGACACCTTGTATGGCGGAGCAGGTAACGATTTTTATCGGGACCGCGATCTGGATGACAAGATAGTCGAGGAAGTCGGCGAAGGCATCGATACCATCATGTCCCTGTACGGTGGAGTTATGCCGGGCAACGTGGAAAATTTCGTGATTACCGGTACGTGGGCCAGTTATCAGGATGTGACCGGTAACAGCTCGGACAACACCATTACGGGTAATGATGGCGCCAACATATTGGATGGCGGCCAGGGGGCCGATACGTTGATCGGGAGATGGGGAAGCGACACTTACGTAGTCGACAACATCGCTGATCAGGTCATCGAAAACAAAGGCGAAGGGATCGATACGGTAAGAAGCGCGATCAGCTACACATTGGGAGCCGATGTGGAGAACCTTGTGCTGATCGGCAATGCGCAGATCAACGGCACGGGAAACGATCTGAATAATGTCATGTGTGGCAGTGATTCTCTTCCCGAATGGGGAACGGCAACCGGCAATCATGCCGCCAATATTCTCGCGGGCGGTAAAGGTGATGATGTGTATTACCTCGGAAACGGAGACAAAGCGGTCGAAAATGTCGACGAAGGGATCGATACCGTTCATATCAGGTATACGCCCACCGGGAATCTATCCTTGAACGATGCGCTGTTTCGCAACATTGAAAATCTGGTGATATCCACATATGGCGACTGGAATATCGAGGGAAGCGATGCGGACAACTCCTTGACTGGCGGCTCGGGAAACGACAGGCTCGACGGTGGCGCCGGCAATGATCGCTTGTACGGCGACGAAGGCAGTGATCGCTTGGATGGCGGTACAGGCATCGACACCATGGAAGGTGGAAAGGGGGACGATACCTTTGTCGTCGACAATCCCGGCGATATAGTGGCTGAACAGGCCTATTACTCGAATTACTACGGCGGAGTGGACACGGTGCGCAGCAGTATTTCCTATGCACTTGCTCCCGCGTTGGAAAAGCTGGTCTTGAGCGGCAGTGACCCGGTCAGCGGAAGCGGTAATGAGCTTAACAATACATTGGACGGATCGCAAAATATCGCGGCCAATACGATGGCCGGACATGCCGGCGACGACACATACATAGTGGGAGGAGGCGATACTATTGTCGAGGCGGTTGATGAAGGCATCGATACGGCATTCAGCGATGTCAGCCATGCCCTGGAGGAAAACGTCGAGTCTCTCTACCTGGTGGGATCGGCAAATATCGGCGGACTCGGCAATGGCGCCGACAACGTATTGAGGGGCAACAGCGGGGACAATACTTTGCGGGGTGGCGCCGGGGACGATACCGTGGCAGGCGGCAATGGCAGCGATACCTATGTCTTTCATGCCGGCGATGGTCGCGACACGATTGATAACAGCGCGAATGATTATGCCACGTCAGTGGATACGATCAGGCTGGGTAGCGGTATTGCGGCTGCTGCTGGACTGCTCAAGCGGGTCGAAGACGATCTTGTACTGACCATGAATGAGCACGATGCCATCACGGTGCTGGGTCATTTCGCGTCTGACAATACAGCCATCGATCGCATTGTTTTCGATGACGGTACGGTGTGGGATTACGCTGAGATCGAGTTGCGTACTGCACCCGTTCCCACCCCGGATGGAGATATTCTCAAGGGCACGAGCAGGAACGATACTGTTCATGGACTTGCCGGTGACGACATGATCTGGGGCGACAGTGGCGACGATCGTTTGTTCGGGGACGAAGGCCGTGACAGCCTTTTTGGCGGCGGCGGTGACGATCTGCTGGATGGCGGCACAGGTGCGGACAAGCTCATCGGTGGCGCCGGCCATGATGTTTATATTGTCGACAATCCGGGCGACGCAATCACCGAGAACGCCAATGAAGGCGTTGATATGGTGTACACCAGCGTCTCCTTTACCTTGGGCGTCAATATCGAAAACCTCACGTTGACCGGTTTGGCAGCGATTAACGGCACTGGCAATACGCTCAGCAACGTCATTGTCGGCAACACCGCCGGCAATACCCTGAACGGCGGCAGCGGAGCGGACATCCTGTCCGGCGGTCTCGGCAACGATACCTATGTTGTCGATCATGCCGGCGACACGATTATCGAAAATATCGGCGAAGGTTCCGATCTGGTCCAGTCCAGCGTGACGGCCATATTAAGCGCCAACGTTGAAAATCTCATCTTAACGGGCACGACTGCGATCAGTGGTACTGGCAACGCACTGGATAACATCCTGACGGGAAATTCCGCCGCCAATACGCTGACGGGAGGTGCGGGCAACGACATCTTGAATGGCGCGGCGGGCGCCGACAAAATGTCTGGCGGTAGCGGCAACGATACCTACGCGGTTGACAATATCGGCGATGCGGTGACGGAAAATGCGAGCGACGGAATCGACCAGGTGCAGTCGTCCATTTCATTCACCTTGAGTGCCAATGTGGAAGCGCTAACGCTGACCGGCACGGCCGCC
>JAQGHV010000014.1 GCA_028288785.1 Rhodospirillales bacterium
ACGATCAGCCATACGACGGCGAACACGCCGAGGCCCCGCCACCAAGGCAGCACGAGGAGCGGTCCCGGTCCGTTCGGCGCACGATAGCCGAGGGTCAGCCCGATGCAGAACAGCACCTGCCAGGCAATGGGATTGAAGAACCAGCCCCCGCCTGTCCAGCTCGGCAGCTCCAGCCCGAACCAGCGCGTCGCGGCATATAGTGCCAGCGAGAAGGCCAGCAGAAGCCGCGGCCGGGCCAGCAGCGGCAGGGTAAGGGCGAATTGCAGCAGTAGCACGATGTAGAGCGGCAAGATGTTGAGGAAGGCCGGTTGGAAGCGCAGCATCAGTGCCTCGAGCAGGGCGCGGTAGGGTTCCTGTCCGAAGGCATCCAGGTGCAGCTCATCGATGTAGATGGAGTCCTGCAAGGCGGCCGCTGAGTAGCCTACCTGGGCCGTGAACATCACGAACAGCACGATATGCGCGACGTAGAGGGTGAAGACGCGGCGCACCACCTGTGCCGCGGAGAACACCCAACCTTCCCGCACCAACGTGCCGCCATAGGCGATGCCGGCCGCGTAGCCGGCAAGCAGGACGAAGACCTCGGTCGCGTCGCAAAGCGTGACGTTGCGGATGGTAAGGTTGGCGAGCCAGTTGCCCGGCACATGGTCGATAAAGATGAACCACAGCGCCAGGCCGCGGAACAAATCGGCGCGCAGATCTCGCTGCCGCTTGGCCGGGACGGCTGCGGGCGTCCTGCCCTGCTTGGTTGCGAGGCTACCCTCCATCCGTTGCTCCATCATCCGGCCGCCACACCGGACCGGTCCCCGCTTTACGTCACCGCCATCAGAACCGATAGTGCTGGTATGATGCCACAACTTGCCGTGATCCGGCGGGCCCTCACTGCGATGCTGTTGGCGGTGCCGGTGCTGGTGGCAGCCCTTCCCGCCATCGCGCAGTGCCCTGCGATGCCGGTGCAGGCGCTGTCCTTGCCGCAAACCCGCGCGACGCTCGCGGCCGGCGCGCCACTTCGCATCCTGGCCTTCGGCTCATCCTCGACCGAGGGCACGGGCGCCACCTGGCCGGACGCGACCTACCCGGAGCAGCTCGAGCAGCGCCTTCGCGCCGCACTGCCGGGGCGCAACATCACTGTGATCAATCGCGGCCGCGGCGGGCAGGAGGTGGCGGAGATGCTGCTGCGCCTGCGTGCCGACGTACTCGCGCTCTCGCCCACGCTGGTGATCTGGCAGGTCGGTGCCAATGCGGCGCTGCGCGGCCTCGATGCGCGCGAGTTCCGCGCCAAGCTCGAAGAGGGGCTGGATGAGCTGCGCGACAGTGGGATCGAGACACTGCTGATGGACAGCCAGGTGTCGCCGCAGATCATGGCCGCGCCGGAGCGCCTGCATATCCAGGCGGCGCTGCACGCCGTCGCCGCCGAGCGCCATGTGCAGCTCTACTCGCGCACCGCGCTGATGCAGGGCTGGGAGGCGCAGGGGCTTCCGAATAGCGCGGTGATCGGCCCCGATGGCCTTCATCACACCGACCTCGGCTATGCGTGCCTCTCGATGGCACTGGCACAATCGATCCTGGCCGCTATCCAGGCGCCGAGGACTTCCGCCTCGCGCTGATGGGCGCGGCGGGTGTCTTGCGTTAGTCTGGCGGAAGACGTCTGGCCGGGAGATGAGGAGCGCCAAGCAATGAACGACAGCGCCATCCCCGCCGCACGCGAAGCTGCCGTGGCCGCCATGATCGATCGTATCCGCAGCATCGAAGTCCAGAACGGCGGCCTCGATGCCATCCTGGCGGAACTTGTCGGTCTAGCGGCCCAGGCATCGCTGTTCCCGGCCATCCATTTTCCGGCCCCGCCGCCGGGCATCAGCGGCGCGCGGCGTTACGTCCTCAGCGAGGATGCGGATCACCGTTTCCAGCTCTCGCTCAACGCCACCAATCCGCGCACCGAGACCGTTCCCCACGACCACACCACCTGGGTGGCGATCGCGGCAATCGAGGGCCAGGAACTGAACCGCATCTATGCGCTGCAGGACGACGAAATCAGCCTTCGCCTGGAGCATGAGGTCGTCGTCGAACCCGGGCACGGCCTGGTGCTGATGCCCAACGACATCCATTCCATCCGCATCCTCGGCAACCGTCCGGCGCGGCACCTGCACCTCTACGGGGTCGCGCTGGAACACCTCACCGAACGCCGCACCTTTGCCGCGGCGCTGCCCACCGACGAACCAACCTGACCCCCATGGCGGAGCCACGCGCATGACCCAGTCCGCTGCCCGGCGCATCGCGCCTGCCGATCTCAAGGCCGCCCTGCAAGAGCCTGCCGAACTCGCGATCCTGGACGCGCGGGAGCTGGGGGAATTCGGCGCCTCGCATCTGTTCTGGGCGGTGCCGTGTCCGCTTTCTACCAAGGAAGCGACGGCGCGCGCGCTGCTGCCGCGCAAGACCACGGCCGTCGTCTGCACGGATGGTGGCGAAGGCTACGCGGAGACACTCGCAGCCTACCTCATCGGCATCGGCCACACCGATATCGCGGTGCTGGAGGGCGGGACACCGGGCTGGAAGGCGGCCGGGTTCGAGGTGTTCTCCGGCGTCCATGTGCCGTCCAAGGCCTTCGGCGAGTGGGTCGAGCACCACTTCGGGACACCCTCGATCGACCCCGCCGAGCTCGCCGCCATGCTCGATGGCGGGAGCGACATGGTCGTGCTCGACAGCCGCCCGATGGACGAGTTTCACAAGATGGCGATCCCCACCGGCATCAACGTGCCGGGCGCCGAGCTGGCCTATCGGGCGCGCGACCTCGCACCCGACCAAGCGACCACAATCGTGGTGAATTGCGCCGGGCGGACGCGCTCCATCCTCGGCGCCGAAAGCCTGCGCCAGGCGGGGTTGCCGAACAAGATCGTAGCACTGCGCAACGGCACGATGGGGTGGGAGCTGGCCGGCTTCGAAAGCGAGCACGGCCGTACCGAGCGCTACGCGGATGGCACTCCCGCCCAACTCACCGCCGCGCAGGCCGGCGCGCGGGATTTCGCCCAGCGCCACGGCGTGAAGACCTGCACCCGCGAGCAGGCATTCGCGATGGCCGGCGACAGCGCGCACACGACCTATCTGCTGGATGTCCGCGACCCCGCCGAATACGCCGCGGGCCATCTGCGCGACAGCCGCTCGGCGCCCGGCGGGCAGCTGGTGCAGGCGACCGACCAGTGGGTCGCAGTGCGCGGCGCCCGCATCGTGCTGACCTGCGACACCGGCGTGCGCTCCAACATGACCGGCGGCTGGCTGCGCCTGCTCGGCGGCTGGGAGGTCTTCGTGTGCGAGGACGCGCTGGCAGGCCGCCTGGAAGAAGGGCAGGGGCGGCCCACGATCCCCGAGGCCGCGGCGCTGAAGCCGGCGATGATCACCCCGCCGGAACTGGCGGTGCTGATGGCGGAGGGCGGCGCGCAGGTCGTGCAGCTGTCGCGTTCGATCAGCTTCCGCGAAGGGCATATCCCTGGCGCCGTCTGGGGCATCCGCACCCGGCTGGCGCAGCTGGTCCCGTCGCTGTCGCCGGACCGGCGCGTCGTCATCGCGGCCGAGCAGGATTGGGTCGCCCGGCTGGCCGCGGCCGAGCTGCAGCCGCTGCTGACCGTGCCGGTCCGCGTGCTGGCTGGAGGCGTGGCCGGCTGGCGCGAGGCCGGGTTGCCGCTGCTGTCCGACCGCTTCACGCCAGCCGATGAAGACTGCGCGGACTGGTATCTGCGGGCCTACGACCGCAATGACGGCCAGGAAGCGGCGATGCGCGAATACCTCGCCTGGGAAATCGACCTGGTCGAGGCGATCGAACGCGACGGCGATGCGCGGTTCGGGGCGTGGGGGTAACTGCCGCGAGGTAGTGCAAGCTACGGCGAGGCACGTCCGGCGTCGGGTACGTCCTTCGGATCGGCGTCGATCGGCGCGGGGCGGGGCGCTGGCGCCGGCCATGGCCGGAGGCGTCGTCGCCGAGATCGCTGTCGGTCATGCCCCGACCGGGAACATGCCGCCGGCCACGCCGTCGCGCAGGATGCATCCCCCAAGCGCCAGGCTGAGGGCGCCAAGCGTCGTGGCGCGCATGACAAGGAGACGGCGGGTGAGTGGCGATTTGGGGCGTTCGACGGGGGAGCCCTGAGTCACCAAGCTCGCCTCCCGGGTTGGAGCGTCATGGGCACAGTTTGGAGGCGGGAGCGCAAGGAACCTGGCGGCGGAAGGAATGGCGCGCGGGCAGGCGGTGCCTGATGGTAAAGCGGCCATCCAGAGTGAGTGCATCGACCTGATGCTCGCATGGCTGCCGATCACCCCTCAGATAGAGTAACAATTTCCGAGCCATCCGAGGTGTTGAAGACCGCGCGGGATCGGCGCTGAAATCATCTCCAGGTCGCGCAAGTCTTACCGACGATCCACGGAAATCAACGCCTAGATGCCCGAGCCCGGGATACGCAGCCGTGTTGTTCGGCCGCGCGGTCTCCGTTGACGTTATACCTCCACGCCCCCTAGCGTCCCGCGCATGATGGCTGACCACTCCCTACCGAATCTGGCAGCCCTCCTCAGCAAGGCCACCGGCTACCTCGCCGACCGGCTTCCCCAGCCGGCGCTGGCGATCCTCACCCCGGCGAGCACCTCCCATCCAACCCACGCCGACCTCGCTGCCTGTCACGCGGATGCCCTACAGCTCGCCGGGCGTCTCGCGGAAGCCGAGGCGGAATACCGCCGCGCGCTGGCCCTCGATCCCGAATCCTTCGAGCCATGGTACGGGCTGGGCAGCTGCCTCGTCGCGCGGACCTCCTATGGCGCCGCGATCGACACGTTGAACCAGGCCGTCCAGCGGCAACCCGGCCACGCCGCCGCGCGCGGCAACCTCGCGGAAGCGTTGTTCCAGACCGGCTCCGTCGATCTCGCAATCGAGCAGTTCCGCCGCGCCGCCGCGCATGGTGATGCCGCCATGAAGGCGCTTCTGCTGCGCAATGTCGCGGTGATGATCCCCGGCAGCCCCGCGGCCGACAACGCCGCGGTCCTGGAGGTGCGGCGCGCCTGGTCTGCCTCGCTGCCGCGCGGCATCGCCCCCGCCGCCACGCCCAGCACCGGACGCAAGCTGCGCATCGCCTATGTCTCGGGCTATTTCGGCAGCGCCAACTGGATGAAGCCGGTCTTCACCGTGATCAACCGCCACGACCGCTCGCGGTTCGAGGTCCACATGATTGCCGACGGCGCCATCCCCACAGGCGAAGCCGGCTACCGCGACCATGAGGCCGACGTGGTCTGGCGGGTGCGCAACCGGAGCAACGCGTCGCTCGCCGAGAAGATCGCGGAGGTCGGCATCGACATCCTCATAGACCTGAACGGTTATAGCGTGACGGAGCGGCTGGGGTTGTTCGCGCTGCGCCCGGCGCCGGTGCAGCTGGGCTGGTTCAACATGTTCGCGACCACCGGGACGGAGGCCTACGACGCGCTGATCGGCGACGCTTCCGTGCTGCCGCCCGAGGAAGAACTGCACTACAGCGAGCCCATCCTGCGCATCCCCGGCTCCTACCTGGCATTCGAGGTTCCCTATGCCGTGCCGGATGTGGAGCCACCGCCGGCACTCGCTTCGGGATTCATCACCTTCGGGTCGCTCTGCTCGGCGATCAAACTGACGCACCCGGTCATCGCGGCGTGGGCGCGCATTTTGCACGGAGTACCGACGGCGCGGCTGCTGCTGCGCCACGGCACGCTGGAGGATGCCTCGAACCAGACGCTGCTGCGCGCCCGGTTCGCGGCGGAAGGAATCGGGCCGGATCGCCTGGTTCTCGAGGGCGCCGCGCCGCATCATGAATTCCTCGCGACCTATGGCCGCATCGACATCGCGCTCGACACCTTCCCCTACAATGGCGGCACCACGACCACCGAGGCCCTGTGGCAGGGCGTGCCGGTGCTGGCCTTCAACGGCGACCGCTGGGCGTCGCGCACCAGCCGGTCGCTGCTGCTGGCGGCCGGGCTGGCCGACTGGGTGGCTGACGATGTGGATGAATTCGTCGCCCGCGCGATCACCCTGGCCGGCGACCCGGGGACACCGGCGCGCCTCGCAGCATTGCGCATTTCAATGCGCGATCGGCTGCTCGGCAGTGCCGTTTGCGATACTGCCGGCCTCTGCGCAGCGCTCGAAAGCATCTATGAGGCGGAGTACGCGAAGCGCCTGGTGCCCGTTCGCGCGTGATCGGCGCCATGGCGCGGCCGGCGCAAGCGGCCCTGGTGCGGGGTGCCGGCTGGCTGGTCGATGCCCTGCTTCCCCCGCGGTGCCTCACTTGCGAGGCGGCGGTCTCGCCGCAGGGCACCCAATGCGCCGCGTGCTTTTCCGGGCTGTCCTTCGTGACGGCGCCGCTCTGCCTGTGCTGCGGCATTCCCTTCGGCCAGCCAAGCGCCGACGAGCTCTGCCCGCGCTGCGTGGCGACGCGGCCGGTCTTCGTCATGGCGCGCGCCGCGCTGCGCTACGATGATGGCGCACGCCGCCTCATCCTGCCGCTGAAGCATGGCGGGAGGAGCGAGCTGGCCGGCCCGCTGGCGCGTCACATGCTGCGCGCCGGACGTACCCTGCTCGACCATACCGACCTGCTGGTGCCGGTGCCGCCGCATCGCTGGCGCCTGCTGGCACGGCGCTACGATCAGGCCGCGCTGCTCGCCCGGCACCTGTCCAGGCTGGCCGGCAAGCCCTGGGCGCCGCAGGGGTTGCGACGCATCCGCCGCACGCCCGCACTTGGCCCGCATGGTGCCGCCGAGCGCGCCGCGTTGCTGGATGGGGCCTTCGTGGCCGCGCGCCGGGTGGCGGGCCTGCATGTGTTGCTGGTCGATGACGTCATGACCTCCGGGGCGACCGGCAATGCCTGCGCCCGCGCCTTGCTCGCGGCGGGGGCGGCCAGCGTTACCGTGCTCGCCGCGGCCCGCGTGCCAGATCCGCGGCTGGAGGGGGCTTGACCCCGGCGCCCGTTCCGCCAATTTCCGTCATATGTCTGACATCGAGATCTACACGCAGTATTTCTGCCCCTATTGCGAGCGTGCCAAGGCGCTGCTCACGAAGAAGGGTGCCGCCTTCCGCGAGATCGACGCGCCGAATGGTTCGCCGGCGCGGGAGGAGGCTCGCACCCGGTCCGGTGGCAAGGGGACCGTGCCGCAGATCTTCATCGGTGGCCGGCACATTGGCGGCTGCGACGATCTGGTGGCGCTGGACCGCGCCCAAAAACTCGATCCGTTGTTGACGGCATGATCCACTACACACTTCGCTGCTCGGCCCCGGTGCATGGCGCGAACCCGCATGAATTCGAAGGCTGGTTCAAGGACGGCGCCGCCTTCGAGAAGCTGCTTGCGGCGAAGCTGGTGGAGTGCCCCGCCTGCGGCGATACCGGTGCCGGTCGCGCCCTTATGGCGCCGGCCATTCCCAAGAAGAACCGGCGCGGCCGCGCCGCGCCCGAAATGGCACCGGCCCCCGCGCCGGAACCGGCTGCGCCGCCAGCAGCGACCGCCGGGCCCATGCCCGACCAGGTGCGTGCCCTTCTCCAGAAAATTCGCGCGGAGGTCGAGGCATCCTGCGACTACGTCGGCGACGGCTTTGCCGAGGAAGCCCGCAAGATGGCACGCGGCGAGACCCAGACCCGCGGCATCTACGGCGAAACTAGCGACAGCGCCGCGGAGTCCCTGCGCGACGAGGGCATCGACGTGGCGCGCATTCCCTGGGTGCCGCGCTCGGACGCCTAACCTGACTTAGCGCCGCGCCGCCAGGATGTAGTTCACGCCGAGATCGCGGCTTTCGCGCCATTCGCGCGTCAATGGGTTCATCACCATTCCGGCGATGTCGGTGACACGGAACCCCTCCGGGCGAAGCAGCGCGCCCAGCTCGCTCGGCCGGACGAACATCCGCCAGTCATGGGTGCCGACGGGCAGCAGCCGCAGCAGGTACTCGGCGCCGAGCTTGGCCATCAGGAAGGCGCGCGGCGTCCGGTTGAGGGTCGAGAGGAACACGATTCCCCCAGGTGCGACGGCACGGGCCAGTGCCGCGATGAAGGCGGTGCGCTGTTCGACGTGCTCGATCACTTCGAGCGCAACCACGGCGTCGAACACCTCGCTCTCGGCCAAATCCTCGGGCCCACCTTCCCGGTAGTCGATCGCCAAGCCACCCGCCGCGGCATGGGCGCGGGCGACGGCGAGCGCCGCTGGCGCTGCATCCGTCCCCACCACATCGGCCCCCATCCTGGCGAAGGCTTCGGCGGCCAGGCCCGCCCCACAGCCGACATCAAGCACCCGCTTGCCCGCAAGACCGCCCTCGAACCGTGCCGCGATCCAGCCGGTGCGCAGCGGGTTCATGGCGTGCAAAGGGGCCATCGGGCCGCGGGGATCCCACCACCGATCGGCCAGGGCGTCGAATTTCCCAACCTCGTCGGCGCGTGCCGTACCGCCTGCCGCCATTGCCTCTCTCCCAAAACGCTGGTTGCGGCGCGCCGCCCCCCCCGGTATCTGTCCCGCCCCATCGCCCCGCGCAACCCAAAGCTCTTCGCAACCCACCACCCCGTGGAACCGCCACGGTCCACTCAGGTTCCCAATGGCCCGCATCGTCATGAAATTCGGCGGCACCTCGGTGGCCGACCTCGACCGCATCCGCAATGTCGCGATGCGAGTGAAGCGCGAGGTGGATACCGGGCATGAGGTCGCGGTCGTCGTCTCCGCGATGTCGGGCGTCACCAACCAGCTGGTGAAATGGTGCCAGGAGCTCTCGCCGCTGCACGATGCGCGCGAATACGACACCGTCGTCGCGACCGGCGAGCAGGTCACCACCGGCCTCCTGGCCATCGCGCTGCAGACCGCCGGCGTCGATGCGCGCTCCTGGCAGGGCTGGCAGATCCCCATCCGCACCGACGGCGCCCACGGCAAGGCGCGCGTCGACACCATTGAGGGCGCGCTGCTGATCGAGCGCATGGCCCAGGGCCAGGTGCCGATCATCGCCGGCTTCCAAGGGATTGACCCCGAGCGCAACCGCATCACCACGCTCGGGCGCGGCGGTTCGGACCTCTCGGCGGTCGCCGTCGCGGCGGCGGTGAAGGCGGATCGCTGCGACATCTACACGGACGTGGACGGCATCTACACGACCGACCCGCGCATCGTGCCGCGTGCGCGCAAGCTGGAAAAGATCTCCTATGAGGAGATGCTGGAGCTGGCCTCGGTGGGTGCGAAGGTGCTGCAGACCCGCTCCGTCGAGCTGGCGATGAAGGCGCGCGTGCGCATACAGGTGCTCTCGAGCTTCGAAGACAAACCCGGCTCACTCGTGGTCGATGAGGATGAAATCGTGGAACAGCCCGTTGTCAGCGGCATCGCCTATTCGCGGGATGACGCGAAGGTCACGCTCCGCCGCGTGCCCGACCGCCCCGGCATCGCCGCGGCCGTGTTCGGCGCCCTTGCGGGTGCCAATGTGAACGTGGACATGATCGTGCAGAATGTCGGTGCCGATGGCTCCACCGACATGACCTTCACAGTGACCAAGTCCGACCTCGCCCGGGCACGCGACGTGCTGGAGAAGGCGCAGGGGACCCTCGGACAGGAAGAGATCATCGCCGACCCGGACGTGGCGAAGATCAGCGTCGTCGGCATCGGCATGCGTAGCCATGCGGGCATCGCCAACACCATGTTCAAGGCGCTGGCCGAGAAGAACATCAACATCCAGGTCATCTCGACCAGCGAGATCAAGGTGAGCGTGCTGGTCGCGGCCGATTACACGGAGCTCGCCGTACGCGCGCTGCACACCGCCTACGGCCTGGACGGTCCCGCCTGATGGACACCTCGGCAATCACAGCCGCCGCCGCTGGCACAGCTGGTGTCACCCAGCTGATGGCGCGCGGCGCCGCCTTCTTCGGCACGCGCTACGCCATCATGGGCGGTGGGATGAGCTGGGTCAGCGAGCGCCACTTGGTCTCCGCCCTGTCCAATGCCGGCGCCTTCGGCGTCATCGCCTGCGGTGCGATGGAGCCGGACCGGCTTGCTATCGAGATCGCCGGCACCCAGGCGCTGACGAACATGCCCTTCGGCGTGAACCTCATCACCATGCACCCGCGCCTGGAGCAGCTCGTGCAGACCTGCCTCGAAGCCAAGGTGGGGCATATCGTCTTCGCGGGCGGCATCCCGCCGGGGTCGGCGATCAAGGCCGCGAAGGATGGCGGCGCCAAGGTCGTGTGCTTCGCGCCCGCCTTTGCGCTGGCGAAGAAGCTGGTCCGCTCCGGCGCCGATGCCCTCGTGATCGAGGGCTCCGAGGCCGGGGGGCATATCGGGCCGGTGAGCCTCACGGTGCTGGCGCAGGAGATCCTGCCCCATATCCGCGACGTGCCGGTGTTCGTGGCGGGCGGCATCGGCCGCGGCGAGGCGATCCTCGCCTACCTGGAGATGGGGGCCGCCGGCGCCCAGCTCGGCACCCGCTTCGTCTGCGCGACCGAGAGCATCGCCCACCCCAACTTCAAGCGCGCCTTCATCCGCGCCTCCGCGCGCGACGCCCTGCCGACTACCCAGATCGACGAGCGCTTCCCGGTCATCCCGGTCCGCGCCCTGGTAAATGACGGCACCAAGCGCTTCATGTCGCACCAGAAGGCGACGCTGGACCGCTTCACCGCGGGCGAGCTCACCAAGGAAGCCGCCCAGCTCGACATCGAGCATTTCTGGGCCGGTGCGCTGCGTCGCGCGGTGATCGACGGCGATGTAGAAAGCGGGTCGCTCATGGCGGGCCAGAGCGTTGGCATGGTGACGCGCGAGGAGCCGGCCGCGGCCATCATCGCTGAGTTGATGGGGCAAGCGGCCGCCGCACTCGAACTGCGCGGCGGAAATCCGGTGCAGAATGCGTAATCATGTCGGATTGATGATGTCTCGCCCGCAACGCCTCTCCTCTCCTGAGCGGGTTTGATCTCGCACCCGCCGCGGTTTAATTGACGCCGGATGCCAAACGACATGAAGCGCATTGCCCGCCCGGACTTGACCGCCGCCGAAGCGACGCGCCTTGGCGAGGAACTCCGCGAAGCGCGCATGTCGATGGGCGTCTCGGTTGCCGACATGGCCGCGCAGATCCGCATTCGCGCCGTCTATCTCCAGGCGCTTGAGGAAGGTCGGCTGAAGGAACTGCCGGGACAGGCCTATGTGGTGGGCTTCCTGCGCAACTACGCCAACGCTCTGGGCCTCAACACCGATGAGGTGCTGCGGCGCTTCCGCGAGGTCTCGGTACCCTCGACCAAGGCCAACCTGGTGTTCCCCGAGCCGGTCCCGAGCCGTGGCGTGCCCGCGGGCGCGGTGATGTTGGCGGGTGGCGTGCTGGCCGTTGCCGCCTATGTCGGCTGGTATAATTTCTCCGATGGCGCAACGCGCATGGTGGATGCCGTGCCGCCGCTGCCGCCGCGCCTGGAGCAGATGGCGCCCGAGACGCCGCCGCGCGCGCCGGACATGCAGGTCGCGACCGTGGCACCCCCCGGCGCGACGCCGGGGGCCACCCGATCGGTGACACCGGCGCCGCCGCCTGGAACCCCGAACCCCGCGCCCGTGGTTGCGCAGGCACCTGCTGCGCCACCCGGCGCGCCGAACGCTGTGGCCGGCGCGACCCCGCCGGCGGCTCCCGCGTCCGGCGCGCCCCGGATTACCCTGCGCAGCCGCGCCGATAGCTGGATCCAGCTGCGCGATACGCGTGAGCGCCGCGTCATCACCGATCGCGTGCTGCGCGCCGGCGAGACCTTCCCGGTGCCGGCCCGTGTGGGCCTGGTACTGACCCTCGGACGCGCCGACGCGATCGAGCTGCTGGTCGACGGCACCGCCGCCCCTGCGCTAACGGGCATCGCCGGCATCAGGCGCGACATCCCGATGGACCCGGACCGGCTCCGCGCCGGACCACTCTCCGCTCCGGCGGCGCCCGCGCGTCCGGTAACGCCGACCCAATAGGCGCCTGCCCCTTGGGCGAACGCGCTTCGCCTTCCATATTCGCGGCAGCACGGCACGAGGCCCGACCATGAGCTATCGCCCCTACCAGCAAATCGTCCGCCGCAAATCCCGCCAGATCA
>JAQGHV010000018.1 GCA_028288785.1 Rhodospirillales bacterium
TGGTCTCCACGCGGATGATGGGGAGGAGGAGTTCGCGCGCGATTTGCGCGACCTGGCGGCATTGCTGGGTGGCGGGGTCTTCCGCGGCGTCTGGGTCGACCGAGAGGTAGGCGACGCGGTGGAGGAAGTGAGCACCCTGGCCGTCCGAGTAGAGGGCGGCGAGGACGGAGGCGTCGCCTCCGGTGCGGCCGAAGGCGGGATCCCAGAAGGCGCCGCCGGCGACCAGGCGGCGGCCGAGCAGGGCCAGGGTCGGGCGTCCGTGGACTTCGGCGTAGGTGGGTTCCTCGGCGTAGCGGACGAGGGAAGCTGGGTCGAGGCGTGCGGCGGTTTCCTCGACGGCCTGGAGCAGCATCTGGCGGCGGAACTGGGTTGGTCCGACGCGATCACGCAGCGTAGCGATGGCGTCGGGCGGGAAGCGTTCGGGCCATGCGCTGCGTCCCGCGGCATCAATGATGGGGATGGTGAGGCGCCGGTAGCCGCTGAGGTAGGCGTTGGGCTTGTAGAGGCTGTCGGCGGTGTGGGGTGTGCCGACGAACAGCAGCGCGCCAGTGGGGGTGAGGACGAATTCGGTCTCAGCCAGGCGGTCGCGCAGTTCCTTGCGCTTGGCCGCGGTGTCGCAGTTGCCGGCGACTTCGACGTCGTCGCAGATGACGAGCTCGGCGCGGTCGCCGGTGATGTTGCCGCCGATCCCCTGGGCCCGCATGGACGCGTCGCGTAGGGCGCCGTCACGGGCGACGGTGAAGCGGTCGGAGGCCCAGGCGTCGCCGCCATCGGGGATGAGGTGGGCACACAGCGGATGGCGTTCGATGATCCGGCGCACGTGGGTCACCATCTTGCCGGCAAGGAGCTGGTCGGCGGCCAGCACGAGGATGCGCGTGTCGGGGCGCCGCGCGAGCAGCCAGGCGGACCACAACCCGATAAGCGTGGACTTGCCGCAGCCGCGGAAGGCGGTGAGGGCCAGGCGCCGGTCGCCGGCCGCATCTCGAGCCATGAACCAGCGGGCGACGCGGCGATGCAGCACGGGGGTCGTGAGGTTGTGGGCATGGTTCCAGATCCAGAGGAATTCGAGAAATTCACTCGTCCTGTTTGGACTCATCGGCCTCCGTCTCCTCTTCGGCTGAATGGGTGAGGGCAAGGGCTTGGCGGGCCTCCGCGAGGATGGCGGCGGCGCCGGTGTCGCGGGGCTGATCGGGGTTGAGCAGGCGCGCGACCTTCAGCAGCTGGTCGAGATGCACGAGGGCGGCGCGGGCGGCGTTGTGGCGGGCGATGAAGGCCTTGGCGTCGCCGTCCTCCTCGGCGGGAGCGGCGGCGGCCATGAAGCGTTCGTATTCGCCGATGACCAGGGTGAGCGCGGCGTCGAGATCGGGCGCCGGGCGGGGCTGGGTTGGCACCAGCGCGCTGCGTGGCTTCATGCCTTCACCACGCGCCCGCGAACGATGCCGGCGCCGAGGTCGATCGCCGCCGCCGAGCGGTTCCAGGCGGTGACGGTGACGACATCCGTGGCGCCGACCTGCGCCAGGAAGACGACGCCGGAGGTTGAGAGCGAGTAGCTGGCGGAGGCGAAGTCGCCGGGCCGTGCGCCGGTCAGCGGCAGGTTGAACTGGGTGGTGCCATCGGCCGCGATCGAGGGCGGGTCCCAGCTTTGTTCAGTCGATAGTTCGCGCACGCCGTGCGGCAGGTCCGGCTGTCCGTAGAGGATGGACGGCGCGAAGCCGGGGTCGCAGGCCAACGCCATCGCGCGCACCTCGTAGTCGCGCCCGATCCGGGCGATGCCGATGATGGCGTAGGCGACCTGATCGGCGAGGCGGACCACCTGGCGGCTGGTGAGGTCCGCGTCGGTCATGTCGACGTTGCCCTGGTACCATTTGGCCGCCTCGTTCCAGATCAGCGCCTGGCCGGATGCGGTGACCATGGTGCCGGTGGCGTCGGTGAGCAGCGCCATGTTGGCGTCGAAGCACTGCACGACCAGGCGGGGATCGTCGGCATCGACGACGAGGGCGAATTCGCGGCACGTGCGCGCATCTGCGACGAAGCCGAGGCCGCGCCCGCCGGTCAGGATCACGCCGCGATCGGTGAAGGTGAAGCTCGACAGCGCCGGGAAGGCGTAGCCGGCGAGCGCGGTGGGTGCGCCGGCGACGTTCGACGACAGGCAGGCGAGTTTCTCGAAGCCCCACTCGGCGTTGGACCAGCGGATGCGCGCCGCGTGCAGGCAGGGCACGCTGGCGACGGTGCGCGCGGCCTCGCGGAAGGCCGCGCCCTGGTGGAAGGTGCGCAGCACGGCACCGACGCGGGAGACGCCCACGTAGTCGACCGAGACATTATAGGCCTGGCTCGCCCAGGCGACCTCGTAGACGTGGTCCTGCGCCGGGCCTGTGTGGCGCGCCACGAAGGGCGAACAGGATTCCATGCGGATCGCGCGCGCCCAGACCGCGAGGGACGACACCTCGCACAGGAAGGGGATGCCGCTGATCGGGCGGCCCTCGGCCTGCAACTCGAACCCTGGCGCGTCGAAGATGTGGCGGTTATGCGCGATGTAGGCGCCCGGTGCGGCAGAGAGGCGCACGCCGTAGCGGTCCAGCGTCGGATGCAGCGAAGAGGCGATGGCGAAGTGGCCGCCATAGTAGCGCACCGAGGTGTTCCACGCCGCCGCCGTCGCGGTGTGGATGTCGAGCCCGATCTTGTTGTTGATGATGCGCCCGAGCTGGAGCGTGGTGTCCTCGAAGCCGCGCTCCTCGCCCAGGGTGCGGATGCCGATGGTGAAGCCCTCGACCTGGCGGATTTCGATCTGCGTCGCGTCCATGTTGCGCAGCACCAGGCCGATATCGCCCTCGTTGGTCCAGTCCGAGACGGCGGCGCGGATGATGCGCAGGCCCTGGTAGAACTTGGTCGCGTTGCGGGTCGCATTGCCGTCGCCGATCGTCAGCGCCGTGGTGCCGGCGGGCCCGGCATAGACGATCGAGCCCAGCATGATGAGGCCCGCGGCCGCGCCCGGCAGCACGAGGGGATGGGTGGCGCGATGGCTGCCCTCGCCGATCACCAGGAAGCGGCCTGCGGCGGCGGCGGCGTTCATCGCGGCCTGCAGGGCGGGCGTGTCGTCGGTGACGCCGTCGCCCACCGCGCCGAAATCCCGCGCCGAGAGTGATTGTGAAAGCTTGTCCTCGACGGTCGTCGGGATAGCGCCGGTGAAGGGGGCGGTCAGCAGCGTCGAGTTGCGGTCGAACAGCGTGATGGCGCCCACGCTGTCAAAGCCCAGCACCCGATTGGCCCGCGCACCGCGCAGCGGCAGCGTGGTCGCGGCACTGCCCTCGGCGGGGTCGAAGCGCAAAGTGTCGGTGACATCGGCTGCCACGTCCTGCAGGGCCGCGACCTGGTAGTCGAGCTCATCGTTCAGGGCACTCGCGCGGAGGATCGCGTTGTCCTGGAAATCCGTGCTGCGCGCGATGCGCAGGCGGCGGCGCAGCGTGAGGCGCGTGCCGGTCAGCGGCGGTTCCACGAAGCGCAGCGTGCCGCCTTCCGACACACCCGCGCCGAGCACCTCGAAGCCACCCTGCAGCGGGATGCCGTCGACGCGCAGTTCCAGATCCTCCTCGACGAAGATCGGGAAGGGAAAGGTGAAGTCGGCCTGGATGCCGTCGGCGACGTACTGCACGCGCGGCGCGATATCGCCGATGGTGATGTGCTCGGACATGGGGTTCTCCGGTGGGTCTCGTGGGCTCGGCGCCGTTCCACCGGTTTCGCGCCGGGCGGATAGTCAGGCACGGACTCTCAGCCGAGCAGGTTGCGGGCGAGCGCGCCGACGCTGTTGCCGAGCGTCAGGTAATTGGGCGACGCGATCGACCCGCTGGCCAAGTAGCTGCCGTTCGCCGGCTGCAGCAGGCTGCGGCGGTTGGCGGCGAGGCGCGCGTTCAGCAGCGCGCTGTCCTGCCCGTCGCTCTCGGCCGCATCCTGCTGCAGACCCTCGACCAGTGCCTCCGCGGAACCACCACTTGGGTCGACGCCTCCAGCGGCAAGCCGCGCACGGGCCTGGGCGATGGTGCGCTTCAGCACCGTGTCCCGCTGCGCACGGCTGGCCGCGTCGGCGAGGCGCAGCTGCTCCGCACGGGCCGCCTCGTCCTCGACCGTGGCGGCGTTGCTGACATCCACCTGCGCCTGGCGATCGGCCAGCTGCGCGGCCTGCTGCACGACCTGCTGGCGCTGCTGTTCCTTCTGCCGCTTCTCGTTGTCCTGCTTCTGCTGGACCTGCCCGTAGATGCTGGCGCCGGCGCCGATGACGCTGGCCAGCGATGCGATCTGTGCCATCAATTGGGTGTCCTTGCCTCGGTGGTGACGGAGAGCAGCGTGAGTGGCAGCGGCGTATCGCCCTCGATGCGCCAGGGGGGTTCGAGCCCGCCGCGCCGCCATCCGATGGCGCCGAGCGTGACGTCGCCGGTGAAGGGCGCCGGCGCGGCGCCGAGTACCGCGAGATCCAGCCGGCGGAACGGCACCGAGCGCAGCCCCCGCCCGACATCGGCGGTGAGCGCCCCGGTCTCGAGCAGACGGAAGGTGATCGTGACGCTGCGCTGCGGCCCGGTGCTGGGGCCGAGATTGCTGGAGCTGGTCGCCGGCATCGGCTCGATCCGGTGGGTGAAGCGCAGCCCGACCTGCCCGCTGCGCGCCGTCGGGCTGAGTGCCACCACACCACCGGTCACCAGCACCGGATCGCGCGGCGCACCATCGGCGACCAGCCCCATGGTGCGGCCTTCCAGATGGTCGAGCCCGGTCAGGCTGGCGCGCGCCATGGTGCCGCTGAAAGTGGTCGCGGCGTCCAGCCCCAGCGTGCGGTCGAAGCGTTCCAGCCGCTGGCTGCCGGCGCGATCGACCAGCGCCCAGATGGTGCCGTCGATCTCCGCGAGGTCACGGAAGAGGCCGTCGGTTTCCTGTCGCGTCCAGGCGGTGA
>JAQGHV010000029.1 GCA_028288785.1 Rhodospirillales bacterium
CCGTCGTTCAGCCAGACCGTGACGCGCGCAGCACCTCGCGGGAGCGTTGCGTCCTCCACCGCGACCACCTTCGCGCGGATGCCGGCGAGCGCGGCGTCCCTCACCGCATCATCCTCGAAATCCAACACGCCGGCGCGGCCGCGGACGAGACCGAGGGCGGCGCAATGATGGATGCTGACCCGCGCGTCGCGGGCGTTCCGCACCACCCGATCGCCGCGAGCGATCAGCAGCGCGTCGCCGGCGACCTCGACCCGCGCGATCGCGTCGGCCGAGGTTCCCAGGGTCTTGCGCAGGTCCAGGCAGGCCTCGATCACGGCATGGAAGACGATGCCTGCCGGGTAGGGCTTGAACGTGTTGCGCGCGATCTCCCAGCGCGTCCCGAGCCCGTCGAGCAGCACGCCGAGGTCCGCGTTACCGCCCGTTGCCTGCGCCCAGCCCAGCCGGCCTTCGATCGCCGCTGGCGCCGCTTCCCATCCCGCCTCCGCGAACAGCGCGGCCTGCAGACCGTGCCGCGCCGCATTGCCGACGCCGACATTCTTGGCCGCCGTCGGCAGGTTCTCGATGATGCTTCCCGACAGGCTGGCCGCGATGCCGATCGCGTGCGCCGTCCGCGCCGCATCCAGGCCCAGCAGCTTCGCCGCCCCCGCCGCCGCGCCGAACACGCCGCAACTCGCGGTGATGTGCCAGCCGCGCGCGTAATGTCCAGGCGAGACGGCATTGCCGATGCGGCACGCCACCTCGCCGCCGAGCAGGAAGGCGTGGATCACCGCCGCACCCGATAGGCCGCGCTGCTCGGCCAAGGCGAGCAGCGGCGGCACGATGGGTGCGGCCGGGTGGATCACGGTTTCCAGATGCGTGTCGTCGTAGTCGAGCAGGTTGGAAGCGACGGCGTTGACGAAGGCCGCGCTCATCGCATCGAGCTTGACGCCTTGCCCCACCACGGTCGCGACCGGCGCGCCGGCGAAATCGCGCATGACCGAAAGGGCAGTCACCACCGCCGGATCGCTCGCCACGCCGAGCGCGCAGCCCAGGTGGTTGAGGATGGACCGCAGCCCGGATGCGCGCACCGCATCGGGCACCGCGCCCCACCCGGCCGATGCCACGAACTGCGCGAGTGTCTCGCTCGCCGAACCCTGCACCATGCCGCGCCCCCCACTGCTTGCTCACGGGATTAGCATGCCAGGCAGGGGCCGCCCTACCCCGGGCCGGATGCCCCAGAACGCGTAGATGTCCGGGGTCACGCCCGTGAGGCCGCGCTACCAGTCGGAGGAGGAGAAATACTGTCCGCTCGGCAGGTAGGGCGCTTCCTCGAACACGGTCCGCCGGATCGTGTCGGCGATCACGCGCTGGTCCGCGAGCTCTGGCGCGTCGAACCAGGCGAGGCGCGCCGCCTCCAGCACCGGTACCGTCGGCCAGCTCAATCAGGCGCCTTCCCCACTGGCACGCAGGAACTGCATGATGCCGGGGTTGATGCCGTCGAGGCCGTTCCAGGTGGTGTGGAAGAAGTTCTGGCCACCCTGCGTCGGCGGGTCCTTCTTGGCGCGCCGCTGCACCAGCGTGCCCCAATCGCTCACCACGTAGTCGACGTTGATTCCCAGCCGTACGAACAGGTCGCGACTGACCTCGCCCAGGGCGGCGAGCACCGCCTGGCCGGATGGCGCCATCATCACGATGGTTTCCCCGGCATAGCCGCCGCGCACAATTCTTCCCGCGAGCGGGTGATGTCGCCCCGCGCCGTCAGCGCCTCGATCCCCGCCTGCGTCGCGAGCGGCGTTTCCGGGGTGAAGACGCCCACGCCCGTGTGCCATAGCGAGGGGTGGGCGCCGGCTGCGGCGGACATGAAATCCTGCTGGCTCATGGCGCGCAGGATCGCGCGGCGGACCGCCGGCTTGCCGAAGAGAGGGTGGAGGCAGTTGAAGACGCCGGTGCCGAAGGTGCCCAAGGAGGTCGCGCCCTGAATCACCACGTCGCGCGAGCGGCGCAGCAGCGGCACCAGCCATGCGAGTGGGCCAGTGCTGCGTGTTCCTCGGGGAGCATCCAAGCAGCGCATTCAGGCGCGAAGCAAGGATGGCTAACGCCTGAGGGGTGGGCTTGGCAGGCAGGAGAGCGGCGGGGCACGGTTGCGCGATGCCCAGGCATCGAAGTTTGCCGGCGCGAATTAGCAGTATTAGAGGGAAGTGATTGACCGGAGCCGCATGATGACGCACCGCCGCACTTTCCTGACCGGAACCATCGCCTCCGCGCTTGCCGCGCCGGCATTGGCCCAGTCGACCTGGCCAGGCCGGCCCGTCACCATGGTCGTGCCCTGGGCGCCCGGCGGGTCGAACGACGTCGTCGCGCGGCTGATCGCGCCCCATCTCGGCGAGCGCTTTGGACAGCAATTCGTGGTTGAGAACCGTGCGGGCGGCGGCGGCTCGATCGGCATGGGCATCATCGCGCGCGGGCGGCCGGATGGGCATGCGCTGCTGGTCTCCTCGGCGTCGAACCACGTGTTCCATGCCCTGCTTTCGACCGAGCTGGGCTACGACCCGCGGGAGGCCCTGCCGGCCATCGCCATGCTCGTTGACGTGCCCAACGCCTTCGCGGTCAATCCCAGCCTCGGCGTGTCCACGATCCCCGAATTGCTGGCCAAGATCCGCTCGACACCGGGCGGCCTGTCATTCGCCAGTTCCGGCACCGGCAGCAGCAATCACTTGGGCGGCGAGCTGTTCCGGATGATGACGAATACCGACCTTACCCACGTGCCCTATCGTGGCGGTGGACCCGCGGTGACCGACCTCGTCTCCGGCACGGTGCCCTTCGCGGTCATGAACCTGCCGACGCTGGTGGGGCCGGCATCCGATGGCAGGATCCGCATCATCGGCGTGGCGACCGAGCAGCGGCTGAGCTTCCGGCCGGACATCCCGACGGTGGCGGAGCAGGGTCTGCCTGGATACTCCGTGCGTTCCTGGACGGGGCTGTTCGCGCCGCGTGGCACGCCGCAGGTGGTGATCGATCGCCTGGCCGTGGCGACACGTGAGGTGCTGGCGCTGCCGACGATAAAGGAACGGCTCACGGCGTTGGCCTCGGAGCCGATCTGGATGAGCCCGGCGGATACGGACGCCTTCGTGCGCGCGGAGTATGAGCGGTGGCGTCCGGTGATCCGTGCAGCAGGGGTGACGTTGGAGTGAGGGGGCGTTCACATCGCAAGCACTCGTGTCCACGGCTTGTGGAGTCTACTTCTCAAGCGTCTCTGATCATCTCGTATGAAGCCCGGGTGATTACCAGGAGATTGGAATGGGTGGTGCCGAACGCGCAAGCGAAAAATTTCCAGTCTCGGCCGGAATTCTGTTCGGGCTGGGACTGGGTGGGTTCTTTGACGGGATTGTCCTTCATCAAATACTCCAATGGCATCATTTGGTTTCCAGTGCCGGATACCCCCCGGACAGCGTCCACAACCTCGAAATCAATACATTTTGGGACGGCCTCTTTCATGCCAGCACCTATGTTTTTGTGGTGCTTGGCCTCATTGTTCTTTGGCGATCCGCGCACCGCACGCACATGCTTTGGTCTGGCAAGATGCTCGCCGGCACGGTGTTGATGGGATTTGGGATTTTCAACCTCGTCGAGGGAATCATCGACCACCACCTCCTTGGCATCCACCACGTCAACGAAACCGCGCCGCGCGATCACTGGATCTGGTGGGATCTCGCCTTTCTGCTTTGGGGGGCAGCGATGCTGGTGGGCGGGCGGTTCCTGCTAAAAAGCGGTCAAGCGGAAACAGCTGACGCGGCCGCACTCTCCTCTTCACGAAGAGCTTAGGCCTGATCATACGTTTGTTGTGGGACGCGGCTCGCCGGAAGGTCGGGCGGAAGGATCAGCGACCAATGTGCCAAGATGCGCCGCCACGACCCCGGCGCTGCCGTTCCTTCACTCCACGCGGATATCTGCGGCCCGCGCGACCTCGCGCCACCGCGCCAGCTCCACATCCAACAGAGACGCGAACTCCGCGGCCGTCCCCGGTGCCGGGCGCGCGCCTTCGGCTTCGAAAATCCGCGCCACGCCGCCCTCGACCACCGCCGAATTCGCCGCTTCGTTGAGCCGCGCCACGATCGGCTCCGGCAGGCCCTTCGGCCCGAACAGCCCCCACCAGATGTCGGTCTCGTAGTCGAGCCCCATCTCGCGCACCAAGGGCGCCGCCGGGGACTGCTCGTTGCGTCCCGGCGCGGTATAGGCCAACACGCGCACGCGTCCCTCGCGCGCCACGGCGTTGGCGCTGGCGACCGTGGTGATCAGCACCTTCACGTGCCCCGCCACCAGATCGGTCACCGCCTGAGCCGTCCCGCGATAGGGCACGTGGTTCATGCGGATGCCGGCGCGCAGGCAGAAGTATTCTGTGATGAAGTGGTTGATGCCACCAGGCCCGGAGCTCGCGTAGTCGATCCCACCAGGATTGGCGCGCGCCAAGGCGATCAGCTCCGCCACGCTGCGGGCAGGTAAATCCGGCGAGACCAGGATGAAAAACGGCGCCTTCGCCAGCACCGCGACCGGCGTGAAGTCATCCGGCATCCGATACGGCGTCCGCTGGATGATCGAGGAGGTCGCGAAGGAGGAGGAGGTGACCATCAGCGTGTACCCATCGGGCGCCGCCTGCGCTACCGCCGCCGCCCCGATCGCACCGCCAGCGCCGCCCCGATTCTCGATCACCACGGGCTGCCCGAGCAGCGGCTGCAGCCGGTCGGCCAGCGGCCGCGCGACCACGTCATTGGACCCGCCGGGCGGGAAGGGGACGATCAGGCGGATGGGCCTGTTCGGCCAGGTGCCCTGCGCCAGTGCGGGCATTGCCAGCGGCGCCACCGCGAGGGAAAGAGCCGCGCGCCGGCTCAGAAATTCATTCATGTCGTATCCTCCGGTGGCCCTTGTCGCATGCCGGAAAACCCTCCGTTAAGCCCCCGCGTGCCAAGCTGCCTCGGCATGGAGGTTTCCCGCCCCCTTTTCGACTGGCCGCTGGAGCAACTCGCCGAGCATGCGGAGCAGCACGGGCGCAATCCCGCCGTGCTCGCCCGCATTCAGGCGGAGCTCGGTCAACGCCCCGGCTCGCGCGCCTTGCT
>JAQGHV010000031.1 GCA_028288785.1 Rhodospirillales bacterium
CCCGCCGCAGCAGCACGTGCAGCCGCCGGTAGCCGTAGCGGCCCGAGCCGCAGCCAGGTCGCGCAGCCGCATCCGCAACTCGACCTGCGGGTCACTTCTCGAGCTGTAGCGCTGCACGGACCGCTGAAATCCCATGGCAAAACAGGCCCGCCGCTCGCTGATGCGGTAGGTACCGCGCAGCACCCCCACCACATCGCGGCGCAGCGCGGCCTCACCATTTTTTTCGCAAGACATCCTGCAGCATCGTCTTGTCCAGGCTCAGGTCGGCCACTAGCCGCTTCAGCTTGGCGTTCTTCTCTTCGAGCTGCTTCAGCCGGCGGATTTCCTTCGTCTCCATCCCGGCGAACTGCTTCTTCCAGCGGTAGAAGGTTAGCTCGGACACGCCAAGCCTGCGGCAGATCTCGGCCACCGCCGTGCCGCTCTCCGCCTGCCGCAGCGTAAAGGCAATCTGCTCATCGCTGTAACGCTTCTGCTTCATGGCACCACCCCCTCCTCAGGGGTTCACAGTGCCCGAAAAACTTGTGCTCCCAGCGGACCAGTTTTGAGGGTCAAGACCAGCCTGACATGGAACGCGCCCGCCTGGAAACCCGGTGGATCGTTCCTCCGCAAGCCGTCGCTCTTGATGGTTCGCGCCCGTGGCGAACCCTGCACGCCTGTTCGGCGCCACGGTAAAGTGTAGTGGCTCATAGCCGGTGCGTCTGTGGCGATGACGTTCTTTGCTAGCAGCGGACTGTGCGTGGCTGCATGGGCCGCACCCAAGCCCAAGACGTAAATCCATGCCGGCATCCGCGCCCACGAGGGCACCGTCATGGACCCACCCCGCCAGCGATGGGCTTGCCGCAGAGACCATCGAATTCGCCACGCTGAACCCATCGCGTGCTTCACGCACGCCCGCAGCCCCGAGAGCAACTGCGCCTGCGAAGCCTTTCAAACCTTCAAGAGCCAACGCGCCCACGTGAACCCCTGGTTAGGGGCCAATTCCGTCCTGCAGCAGTTCCCACCTGGTTCGACGCTGCAACGCCATCCACCCACATTCCGGCTTGGTCGCCAGCGCTCGCCTAGCGGTATGAACCTCGGAAAAGCGTTACTTTCGACGGCCAGGGCTCGGCGCGAACCATTCCGCATTACATCCGTCGTTTCGACACATCAACGTGATCGTTGGTGGCATATACCTTTTCATTCCGCCTAGTGCATAAGGTTGTTACGAATCGAGAGCATTACGCTCTGCCACTGGAATGCCATGAAACCGAATGCCCTTTTCAATGTTCAGGCGCTGCGTGCAGTAGCGGCAACTATGGTCGTGTTTTATCATTTGCAACCGATGGTAAATGATGCGTTCGCGACGTATATGCACGATACATACGGGGCATTTGGCGTTGATATATTTTTTGTAATTTCTGGCTTCATCATGTTTTACACAAACAAAAAATTCCAAACCGCAAGTGGTTCTTTTTTAATCAACAGACTATTGCGGATAGTTCCGCTATATTGGCTCGCAACTTTTTTTATTGTTTGCTTTTATGTTGCAGGGTTCCGGCCCAACGGGCTAATGCATCTCGATTTTGGGATACTTGCGTCGTCTCTGCTTTTTATTCCAAGTGAATTTCCGGATGACCGACACGACCTTGTTCTAAGCCTGGGCTGGACTTTGATGTATGAGCTTTTCTTCTATGGAGCATTTGCAGCAACCCTTGCATGCAAGTCGCTCGAACGATCGTTCGGAATTCTGTGCGTCGGCTTTTCTATCCTTATCCTCTCAAGATATGTTGCGGCCTCGCCGATTTATCTCGTTGAATTTTTCCGACGGCCGATCCTGGTGGAATTCCTCTATGGAGCTGCGTTGGCCATTATCTACATCCGCTTTCAAAACCATTCCGCAATGCGCAGCGTCAGCTTGGGCCTACTTCTGATGTCAGCAGGTTTCCTGACGCCTGTTCCCGCGACGATGATGTTTGGGGAAACAGCCGTAGCGAACGACGGTCTGCGTTTTGTCCTGCTGGGGGTTCCCGCACTGGGAGTGGTAGCAGGGGCCCTGATCCTCGAAAATGCCGGAAAGCGCGTGAAGAGCCAAGCGATCCTGCTCTTAGGCGCAGCGAGCTACGCGCTTTACCTGTTCCATCCGGCCCTTCTCCAGGGCACCGTCAAGGTGGTGTCAGCGGTCTTGCCGCGATCCGAGGCGTCTAGCGCAGCGCTGGCGATCGTTCTCGCCCTGGGCATTACATTTATGGGCGCCATTCTTGTCCACCTGGCGTTGGAACGGCCGATCTTGGCCCTCGGTCAGAGACTGACCATGCGACGGGTTAACGCGGCTTCTATCCTTGAAGCCGACGGCCCCGCCGTGGAACGTCAAGCGCTCGCGACGCCAGCCCGCATGTCCTCCGGTTCCTCGGCTCCCCTCACCATCCCCGCTCCGTGAGCGCCTGAAGCTCTTCGATCCGTTTGGGCACTTGGCTTTCGTCCGGCCGGCTTTGGAGGGGATTCAATCCAATCTACCCGCATTCTCCGCAAGCTAACGATCACCCCACCCGTGCTCGATCATGTTGCTGAAAAAAATCAGCCTGAATGCCGACAGCTATATTTGCATCGGTTCAAATAAAATCCGTAAGCTAACCAAACAATTGTCCCTGTATATTCACGCGGATCAGGGAAGTCGGTACGCTAATTAGGCAGAGGCCAGTTCGCACTGACTGCGCCCACAGCCAGCCGGCCATTGCGCGCGAGCCTCGCTTCCGCCATCCCGAGCATGGGCCGCGTTGTCGTGCCCCAACCAAAAGGGAATGGAACGCCCATGCGCCTGCTGGCCGCGACCATCACGGCGTTGCTCATAGCCGCCACGCCCGCGGCTGCGCAGACGCTCCGCATCGCCATGGCCGCCGAGCCCACCTCCGCCGATCCGCAGCAATACGCGGCCGCGCCCAATTCCACCCTGCACGACCACATCTTCGAAAGCTTGGTCGAGCTCGATGCACGGCTGAAGGCGCAGCCCTCCCTGGCCCTCGCATGGACACGCCGGGATGACCTCACCTGGGAGTTCGCCCTGCGCCCCGGCGTGCGCTTCCACAACGGCCAGCCCTTCACGGCGCAGGACGTGGTGTTCTCCTTCTGCCGCATCCTGAACAATGAGGGGGAGGTCGCGCTCAGCTACTCCGCGACCGTGCGCCGCCTGACCGGCGTGGTGGCCGAGGCGCCGGACCGCGTGGTCATCACCACCCGCGTGCCGGAACCGCTGCTCGCTTCGGACCTGTCGAGCCTCCGCATCATCCCGTCCGGCCTGGTGGCGCCGCGCCCCATCGCCTTCGATGTCGCAACTAATTGCGCCGGTGCCGGTCAACCCTGGCCGACCCTGGCCCAGTTCAACGAAGGCAGTGCCGCCAACGGCACCGGCCCCTTCCGCCTGCGCAGCTTTGGCCGCGGTGGTGCGACCTGGCTCGACCGCAACGAGGATTACTGGGGTCCGCGCCCGCATTGGCGCGAGGTGCGGCTGCAGCCGGTCACCGCGGCTGGCCCTCGCTTGGCTGGTTTGCTGGCCGGCGACCACGATCTCATCGAGGCGCCCGCCACCGGCGACATCCCGCGCCTGCGGGGCAATGCGGCGGTGCGGATGGCCATCGCGCCGACCACGCGGCTGATCTTCCTGCAACTCGACCAACGGCAACCCGCACCATTCGTCAATGGCGGCATCGGACCCAATCCGCTGCGCGATGTGCGGGTGCGCCAGGCGATCTCGCTCGCGATCGATCGCGCGACAATCAGCGCCCGGGTGATGGATGGCCTCTCGCTTCCGGCCGCGCAGATCCTGCCGGAGGGCATGTTCGGCACGATCCCAGGCCTGCCCGTGCTGCCCTACGACCCTGCCCGCGCCCGCGCGTTGCTCGCGGAGGCCGGCTTCGCCGAGGGTTTCTCCCTGACCCTGCACGCGACCAACAACCGCTACGTCAATGATGCGCGGATCGCGCAGGCCATCGCGCAGTATCTCAACCGCATCGGCGTGCGGGTCGAGGTCGACGTGATGCCGTCCAACGTGTTCTTCACACGTCGGGCGCGACGCGAGTTCTCCGTCCCGATGGGCGGCTGGTCCGCGAGCGCGGAGGAGACGCTGCTGTTCTTCCGCAACTGGGTCGTGACGGCGGATCGCGCGCGCGGCATCGGCGGCAGCAATTACTCCGGGTGGTCCGACGCCGCGTTCGATGCGCTGGCGGTCCCCGCCTTGACCACCATGGACACGGCGGAGCGAGGGCGGCTGTTGCGTGAAGCGTCGCGTCTCGCCATCGAGCAGATGCCGGTGGTGCCGCTGCATTTCGAAAGCGCGGTATGGGCGTTCCGCCGCGGGCTCGCCTATACCGGGCGGATGGACCAGACGACCCTTGCGCAGGAGGTGCAGCCCGAATGATCCCCTATGGACGCGGCGAACAGCCCTGGCTGGATGCCGCCTGCGACCCGAAGCGACCGCTCACCTTGCACAGCTATCGCCCCGGCAGCCATCAACCGGGCAGCCCTGTGGTCCTGGTGCAGCACGGCATGGGGCGCAACGGCGACGAGTACCGCGATTTCTGGATCGAGGCAGCGGATAAGCACGGGTTGCTCATCCTTGCCACGACTTTCGGCAAGGCGGCGTGGCCGGAGGCCGAGCACTACAATAACGGCCTGGTGCTGGATGATGCCGGGAACCCGCGCCCGCGCGACGCCTGGGCCTACCCAATCCCATTGCGCGTGTTCGCCCAGGTGCGCGCCGCCGGCGTTACGACGCGCGCCAAGGCGCACGTGTTCGGCCATTCGGCGGGCGGGCAATTCGTCCACCGCATGATGGCGACGCAGCCGCATGATGCCGTCGAGGCTGTCACCATCGGCAATCCCGGCTGGTACACCCTGCCACGCTTCGACCTCGCTTTTCCCGCCGGGATGTCCGGCATCGGGCTTGGCGAAGCCGAGCTGGGTGCCCTGGTCGCCTTCCCAATGACGATCCTTGCCGGAGCGCTGGATGTCGAGACCGCCGGCCCGTCGCTTCCCTCGCAGCCCGCCGCCATCGCTCAGGGGCCGCACCGCTTCGCGCGCGCGCACAACTACATCGCCGAGGGCAGGGCTGCGGCCGAGCGTCTCGGCATCACCTGCCCGTGGCACCTGGTTCCCGTTCCCGGCGTCGGTCACGACGGCGCGGCGATGTCGCGTGTCGCGGCCGCATTGTGGTTCGAGAACCGGCTGATTACCGCCGAAGAAGCCGGCGCGGTGGCCGCGGGCGCCCTCTAGACGATGCTGCGTTTGCATCATCGTCTAGCCCTTGTCTGGTCGCGGGTTCCAGCCTTCCCGGCGATGCCGCCGCAACGCACTCCGTTCTAGCCGCAGTGTTGCGCTTTCTTGCCTGGTCGGCCCGCAATGGTAGCGCCCTGCTTGCCGCGAGCATTTTCGTGGGCCTTGCCGTGCAGCCGCTGGCGGCACTGTTCCGCGACGTCGTGACCATCACCGTCGCGGGGCTGATGACCCTGGTGCTGCTCCGCACCGACCCGGCGCAGGTGCTGGCCTACCTCCGCCGTCCCGCGCTGATCGCGGCGATCTGCCTGTGGATGCTGGTTGCGACACCCTTGCTGGCGGTCGGCATTGCCCGCGTGATCGGCCTTGATGGGCCGCTCGGCGCCGCATTCGTCATCATGGCCACCGCATGTGCCGCGACCTCTTCCCCGGCCTTCGCGCGCCTCGTCGGGCTGGACGGCGAGATCAGCCTGGTGGTGGCGGTGATCTCGACGCTTCTGGTGCCCTTCACGGCGCCGCCGCTGGCCCTCGGGCTGATGGGGATCGACCTCGCGATCTCGCTGCCGGCGCTGATGATGCGGCTGATGCTGGTGGTGGGGTTGCCGCTGCTGCTCTCGATCGCACTACGCCGCGTGCTCGGCCGCGCGCGTTTGGCAGCGCTGGGGCCGGCGGTCGATGGTGCTTCGGTCTGGCTGGTGATGCTCTACGGCATCGGCGTCATGCTGGGCGTGCCGGCGGCGGCGGCGGCTGATCCGCTCTGGACGCTGGGTGCGCTGGCGCTCGCCTTCGCCGGCAATTTCGGCGCGAACCTCGCGACGGCCCTGGTTTTTACGCCGAGCGGGCAGCGGGTGGCGCTCGCGGCCGGACTACTTGCGGGCAACCGCAACATGGCGCTCTTCATCGCGGTGCTGCCGGCGGCGACCGACCCGCGCATCATCCTGTTCTTCGTACTCTGCCAGTTCCCCCTGTTCCTGAGCCCCTTCCTGCTGCGTCCATTCTACGCAAGGCTGGTGCGTCGAGACGCAGCCGGCTAACACCAGCGGCACGAGTGTTGACCCGTGCCGAGCGATCGAACGGCCGCCGTCCGTAGCCCGGCGAGCGAAGTGCCTGGAGGCCGCGCCCGGCGCTTGAGCGCAGAAAGATACGCATACCAACGGTTTTTCTTCATGGCCGTTGGTATGAGCTACCGTCCCGGCGTGTCGCGAACCACCGGCACGAAGGCTTCGATCAGGCGCGGCATGTCGGCTGCCGGGGCCGGCAGGCGTGCCGCCTCCAGGGTCAGGCTGTCGAGAAAGCGGCCGGCTTCCGTGTAGAGCGAGAGCTCCAGATCATCGCCGATGATCTCAATGCGGCAGACGATGACTTCGCCGGGCGCCTCGCCGCGGGCCATGGCGACGAACTCGCGGATTTCCTCGATTGCGCCGGTTTCCTCGCCGGCTTCTTCCAGGAAAGCGGCGATCTCCTCCGCGACCTGCGATGGCGGCACCAGCGCGAGCGGCACGCAGCCATCATGCGCGTCGAAAATGGCGCCGCGCCAGCTGTCGAACAGGGCTGCGTGGCGGGCCTCCTCGGGCGTCTCCTCGGCCTCTTCGTCATCCTCGCCATCGGCCTCGGCCGGCAGGCCGCCAGCGGCGCTGATCGCCTCCCAGATCGGGATGTCCCAGTCGATGCGCAGCCCGAGCAGCACGCCAAAGCCTTCGCGCGCCATCGCCTCGGTATCGCCACGCGGCAGGTCGCGCGGGTCGCGGCCCTCCAGCATGTCCATCAGGGTCCGGCGTAGCGCTACCGGCGTGAGCGCCGCGAGCGCTTCGGGTGAACGCCAGCCTGGCGCGAAGCGGATTTCGGCATTTTCCTCGATCAGCCCGGAGGCGAGCAGGGCATTGCCGATCGCGCTCGCATCTGGCGGCGAACCGTGCGGCAGCGCGACGGGCAGCGCCACCAGCTCGGCCCAGCCGGACGGGCCGATGCGTGCGCCCTCGGCGGCGGTGAGCAGCGCGTCGGCGAGATCTTCCGCCGCGTCATCGCCGATCTCGGCGCCGACCTTACGCAGCGCCACGGTAAGGATATCGGCGCGGCCAGCGGCGAGAATGGCGTCGGCCAGGGCGTCGAATGCAGCTTCATCCACGCCCTCGAAGGCACGCAGCAGGCGGTCGGCGGTCGGGCCAGGTGCCTTGCCCGGCGGGGCTACGCGTGACGCCGCCGCCGGCGGCAGTCCGAGGACGGCGCGCGCTTCGGCGCCGCGCAACAGCCCCTCGCGGGAGATCCAGGCCATCCGGTTCGCGGCAGTGTCCTCGCGATCCCGCATCCAGCGGCGGAATGCACCCCGATCGGCACGTTGGACGAAGACCTCGACATCGAGCGACGCCATCGTCTCGGCGACGGCGCGGTTCGTCGCGGTAATGCTCTCGAGCGACGGTCCGCCTGGACGAAACGTGTCGAGCGTGTCGGCATCCGGGTAGTGGGTGAGGAGGACAGCACCGATCTGAGGACCGACTTCGCGCGCAAGGGCGATAGCCCGGTCGATTATCTTCTGCGCGTTGTCCGTCTCTGCCGGCATGGCGTGTATCCCTGATGACACCCTGGTTATGGGGTGCGCACCGGATGGACTCAACAGCGGGCCGCGCAATGGCGGCCCGCGTTGTCGTCAGCGACTCAACGACGAAGCCGTCAGACGATCGTGAGCTTCACATCCACATTGCCGCGCGTCGCATTCGAGTACGGGCAAACCTGGTGCGCCTTCGCGACGAGCTCCTCGGCGGCTTCGCGCTCCACGCCGGGCAGGCTGATTTCGAGTGCGGCGGTGATGCCGAACCCACCCTCCGAGCGCGGGCCGATCCCGACCGTCGCGGTGACCGTCGCATCCGCCGGTACCTTGGTGGGGCCCTTGGCCGATACGGCCTTCATCGCGCCCAGGAAGCAGGCGGAATAGCCGCTCGCGAACAGGATCTCGGGGTTGGCGCCGGGGCCGCCCGGACCGCCCATTTCCTTCGGCACGGAGAGCTTCACGTCAAAGCTGCCATCCTCGGTGCGGGCGGAGCCGTCGCGGCCGCCGGTTGCGGTGGCGCGCGTGGTGTATTTCACATCAACGGTCATGCTGGTTTCTCCTGATGGGCCTTAAGTCTTCAGCCAAGATGGGGCCGCAGGCTCCCGAGCGACAGGGTGAAGCGCCACTCGCGGCCTTGGCCAACGCATTGCGCGAGAATGTCACGGATCGATCAAGCCCCTGGAACGCCGGCGTTGCACGACCTACTCGACACGGATGCGCGCCTCTTGCACCACGCGCCCCCACTTCTCGCGCTCGGAAACGAGGAAGGCGGCCAGCTCCTCCGGCGCGGACGCCAAGCCATCCACGCCCGCGCCAGCGAGGCGTTGCTGTACGGCTGGATCCGCGATCGCCGTACGCACCGCCTGGTTCAGGCGAGCGATGGCGGCGGGCGGCGTCGCGGCCGGCACCATCACGCAGCCCCAGCTCGTGGCCGTGGCACCAGGCCAGCCGGCCTCGGTCACCGTCTCGATCTCCGGAAGCAGGGCGTGGCGCTGCGGGCCGGTCACTGCGAGGGCGCGGATCTGGTTGCCCTGGATTGCGCCCACGGTCGCGGCGATCTGCACCAGCATCATCTCGATATTGCCCGCGATGAGGTCGTTCATCGCGCCGCCCGAGCCGCGATAGGGCACGTGCACCACATCGATGCCGGCCTGCAGCTTGAACAGCTCCGCCGCCGTATGGGTCGAAGCGCCGTGCCCGGAGGAGCCGAACGACATCGCCCCCGGCCGCTCCTTCGCCAGCGCCACGAACTCGCGCAGGGTCCGCACCGGCAGGCGGTTGGTGACGACGATCACCATGTCGCTGGTGTAGGCCATCGAGACCGGCGCGAAATCGCGCGCCGGGTCGAAGGTCATGGTCGGATAGATGTGCTGGTTGGTGCTGAGCAGCCCGGTGACACCCATCAGCAGGGTCAGCCCATCGGGTGGCGCCTTGGCCACGATGTCGCCGCCGATATTGCCTCCCGATCCTCCCCGGTTCTCCACGATGACAGGCTGGCCGAGGCTCTGCGTCATGTGGTCCGCGATGATGCGTGCCGCGACATCGGTGCTGCCGCCGGCCACGAAAGGCACAACGAAACGCAACGGCCGGGTTGGTGCCCAGGCGCGCTGAGCGCGCGCGGCGAAAGGGGTGATTGCGGCGGTGGCCAGCAGGGTTCGGCGAGGGATCATGGACGTGCTCCGGCGGCGCCTTGATCCGGCGCTCACTTGCGCGCCATTCTGCCCGCAACAAGCGGAGGGGACCAGGGATGACCGAATGGCAGATGAGCGCGCGCTACCCTGATCCCTCGATCGTGACGCTCGATCCTTCGTTCAACCAGTACCGCGTGCTGCTGGCGTCGGTGGAGCGCCTCTGGACCGGGTCGCGCTGGGGCGAGGGGCCGGTGTGGTTCGGTGATGGGCGCTACCTGCTGTGGTCTGACATCCCGAACAACCGCGTGCTGAAATGGGACGAGGAGACGGGCGCAGTCTCCCACTTCCGCAAGCCATCCGGCAACGCCAACGGCCACACGCGTGACCGGCAGGGGCGGCTGATCGCCTGCGAACATGGCGGCCGGCGCGTGGTCCGCTTCGAGTATGACGGCGCCATCACCGTGCTGGCCGACAGTTTCCAGGGCAAGCGTCTGAACAGCCCCAACGACGTGGTCGTGAAATCGGACGGCTCGATCTGGTTCACCGATCCGCCCTTCGGCATCCGCAGTTTCTATGAGGGCGACAAGACGGAGCCCGAGCTTCCGCACACCAACGTCTATCGGATCGACGGCGCGAGCGGCGAAATGACCCTGGTGGCCGATGATGTGGACCATCCGAACGGCCTCGCCTTCAGCCCGGACGAGAGCATCCTCTACGTCATCGAAAGCCGCAGCGAGCCGCGCAACATCCTCGCCTATGACGTGTCGGCGGACGGCCGGACGCTGCGCAACCAGCGCGTCTTCATCAAAGCGCAAACCGGCGAGACACCGGACGGGTTCCGCGTGGATACCGACGGAAACCTTTGGTGCGGCTGGGGCATGACGGCGGAATTTGACGGCGTGCGGGTCTTCAACAAGGCCGGCGTGCCGATTGGGCATATCCACCTGCCGGAGCGCTGCGCCAACCTCTGTTTTGGCGGACGGCACCGGAACCGGCTGTTCATGGCGGCGGCGCAGTCGCTGTTCTCGGTTTATGTGAATACGCAGGGGGTTGCGGGGGGGTAGGCAAGCAAGGATGGAGGGAAAGGAATTTCCCCCGGACCCCTCGATCTTTATTTTCATGAATTGGTATCCGCTGCGAAGTAGATGCGGCATTCGCTGGATAGGGCGCGTTACCAACAAGAACCAATAACTCAAAAAAGAAAGAATGGGGGTCTGGGGGAATTCTTTTCCCCCAGATTTATGGCACCGTCACCGTCAGGCTCAGCAACCGCGACGACGCCGTCTTGCCGTGACCATCGAGGTTGAGGCTGCCGTTGACGCCCCCCTCCAGCGCGTCATCGACGATGAAGTTGAACGCGTGCAGCAAGGGCAGGTCGTAGCGCGTGCAGGATGTGGCACCGCGATGCGCGAACAGTGCCAGCACGCGTTCCTCCGTCACCTGCTCGGCCAGCAAGGCGTAGTGCGCGGGATCGTAGGGGATGAGCGACAGGTTTGAGCGGTTGCCCTTGTCGCCGGCGCGACTGTGGGCGATGTCGTAGAGCTTGATTTCGAGCATCAGTTCATCTCCCGCGCGGCGCGGATCGTGACGGTCGTGGGCACCAATTCTCGCGGCACCAGGTAGCTGCGGGTGAGGATGCGCGGCGTCACACGCCAGCGCGCACCACCGGTGCCCGCGGTGCCGCAGCACAGCAGGGCGAGCACTTCTCGCGCCGCTTGATCGCAATCATCGCGATGCTCGCCCTCGACCGCGAGGCGAATGCGGATTTCCTCCGGCTCCGGACCGGCATAGCTGCGCCAGAGGGCGCCATCATCGCTGTCATGCACCGACGCGACGCCGATCAGATCGACGCGCGGACGAACCCGCAGGCCGCGCATGGTGAGGCGTTGCAGCAGCACGTCGGCGGTGGCCCTCGCGCGGGCCAGCGCGTTTGGTCCGGCGACCGAGACCTCGCCCTCGCCGAGCCAGCTACCCTCGAAGCAGGCGGTGACCTTCAGCATCTCCGGCGCGGGTTTGCCTGCCAAGCCATACAACGCCACGCGGTCCGGCCCGACCTGTTCCAGCGTGCAGCCAGTAATGTCGAGCACGACGTCGGGCGTGATGTAGGCTGCGGGGTCGTGCAGCTCGTAGAGCAACTGCTCCTTCACGGTGCGCAGATCGACAAGGCCGCCGGTGTCCTCGGCCTTGGTGACGATGAGCGAGCCGTCCGGGCCCACTTCGGCGATCGGGAAGCCGATATTAGCAGGATCGGGGATGTCCTTGCGGCCGGGGTCCCAGAAGACGCCGCCGCAGACCTGGCTGCCGCATTCCAGCAGGTGCCCCGCGGTCGCACCCACCGCCAGCTTCTGCCAATCATCGAAGGCCCAGCCGTAATGCGCGATCAGCGGCGCGATCGCCAAAGCAGGGTCGGAGGTACGGCCTGCAACGACGACATGCGCGCCACCGCGCAGCGCCTCGACCAGCGGCCCGGCGCCAATATAGGCGTTGGCCGCAACCAGCTTCGCGGCATCGGCCTGCAGGTTGGAATCCGCCTCATGGATCGCGAGTGTCGCGAGGTCGATACTGGCGGCGACGTCATCGCCCGTGACGGTGGCGATGCGCAGTTCCGGCAGGCCGAGGCGCCGTGCGAGGGCGGCGATGCAGCGTGCCGCCGCGGCCGGATTGGCAGCGCCGAAATTGCCCAAGATCGGGATGTTGTGGTGGAAGCAATCGGCCAGGATCGGCTCCAGCAACCGCTCAAGCATCGGCTCGAAGCCGAGCTCCGGGTCGCGGCGGCGTTCGAGCTGCGCGAGGGCTACGGTGCGTTCGCCGAGCGTCTCGAAGAACAGCGCGGCCGGCAGGCCACGACCGATCAACGTCCGCACGACCGCGATCGGCGCATCCACGCGATCGCCGGAAAACCCGGCGCCATTGCCGACGAGGAACATGCACAAATCTCCAGAGGCCGCGATGTTGCGCGCAGGCGCACTCGCGTCAAGCGCGCGGTGCGCATCAAGCGCGTGCTTGTAGGACCGATCCATTTCGCCATACCGTCGGGAAAGATAGGAGAAGCGGCCGTAAAGCACGCCCTGATCGCCCGTGCCACATTGCTGGGAGGCTCCGCCGCCGCGCTCGCGGCTGATTTCGCCGACCGCAGCGGTTCCTACGGCGGACCGTCACCCCTGGCCCGAGCCGGCAGGCGGATCGCTACGACTGGTAGGGTCGTTACCAAGGCTCGACCCGGCGTGGTCCAAATGGCAGCACCACCCAGACGGACGCCGCGTGCCGCTACTCCGGAACCGTCCAACGCGGCCCAAATGGCACTACCAGCCGGACCGACGCGGCCGGGCGCTACGCGGGTAGCAGCCGGCCAGGCGCCAGCGGCACGACCGAGTTCCACGACGCGGCCGGACGCTATTCGGGCATGACCATCCGCTGGCCGAATGGCACGATCGACCGCTATGACGCCTGCGGAAGCTACGTCGGCACCAGTCGCTGACGGCGGCCTCGGAACGCGATAGCATCGCGTCAAAATCGAGGAACGCCCAAAATGACAATGGAAATTTCCCGCCGCGTAGCCCTTGCCGCGCCCGCCTTGCTATTCGCCGGCGCCGCCCGAGCCCAAGCCATCTGGCCGGAGCGGCCGGTCAATATGATAGTGCCCTTCGCCCCCGGTGGGACGCCCGATATCGGCGCGCGCCTGGTTGCGCCGAAGATGAGCGAGGCGCTCGGCCAGAGCGTCACGGTTGAAAATCGCGCCGGCGCCGGCTCCACCATCGGCACCCGCGCGGTCGTGCAGGCGAGGCCGGATGGATACACCGTGCTGATGGGCTCGATCTCCTTCCT
>JAQGHV010000051.1 GCA_028288785.1 Rhodospirillales bacterium
ACGGTCTCGAAGTGGTTCTTGCGCGCCTGCACCTGCTGGGTGACGGCGTGGATGTCGCGGAAGCGGCGCTCGAAGGGGCCGCTCTCGAAAATCGCGGAGGCACCTGCCTCGCAATATGCGAAATCGGCGGCCGCCTTGGCCTGGTGGATCGCGAAGGTGGAGGCGAGGCGGATGCTCACCTTCTGGTCCGCGGTCAGCTCGTTGCCGGCTTCCGCATCGGCCCAGCATTCGCGCAGCGTCATCAACAGCCCCGCCCGCGCGGCGCGCCATTGTCCCTCCGCCTGGGCAAGGCCCGATTGCAATGCAGGGCTGTCGGCAAGCCGGCGTGCCGTCGCCTGCGGGGTCTTCTTCACGGCGAGTGCAACAAACGCATCAAGCAGCCCGCGCGCGATGCCGAGTGCCACGCCAGCGAAGCCGGCCGCGTAGAGATGCGTGGTTGTGAAGCGGTAGAGCGGGCCATGCCCGTGCGGGCGCCGCTCGCCCTCAAGGTCGCGACGAACGGTGAGAGCTTCGGGGACGAACAGATCCTTCACCGCATAGGTGTCGCTACCAGTGCCGCGCAGGCCCATCACGGCCCAGTTCGCCGTCATGCTGATCGCGCTGGCCGGGAACATCATGGTGCGGTCGGCGGCAACTCCATCCGGGTCGAGCCGCGGCGTGCCATCGGCCTCCAGCACCTTGCAGTGCCCGCCAAACCACGTTGCGTGGCGGCCGCCACTCGCGAAGCTCCACGTGCCATTGACGCTATAGCCTCCCTCCGTGACACGCGCGGTCTGGTTCGGGAGGATCACGCCCCAGGCGAGCGAAGCTTCGCGCGGGGCCCAGATCGTGCGCACGGCGTCGATGTCCATGTACGCGGCCGACATGGAGCAGCCGGAGGCCTGGCCGATGCACCAGGCAGCCGAGGCATCCGCGGCCGCAAGGATCGCCATCATGCGCACATACGTCTCGGGGCTGGTTTCGTCCCCGCCTACCGCTTTTGGCAGCAGGGTCCGGATGATCCGGTTCTCGTACAGCGCCTCGAGCAGTTCGGCGGGCAACGCGCGATCTGCCTCAATGCGGGACGCCGCGGCCGCGATGAGCGGTGCGACACGGCGCGCGCGGGCCACCGGATCGTCCACGATCTGGGCAGATACAACCACCTTGTGGGCTGCACTCATGCGTTTCCTAGTCCCCAACACTTGCGGCAATGGTCCTCCCCTGCCCGCGCCGGTGTCAAGGCAACCACCTGCGGCCCCACCTCACAGCGTGGCTTGAGCTTCTTGCGGAGTGCCGTAGTCTGCCGCGCAGGAACGTTCAACGAACCAACGAGCCACTGGCGCCGTATCGCGCGTGCGCCAGCTTGGCCGGAACAAGATTGCAAGGGAGATTGCCATGACCATCACCCGCCGCGACCTGGCCCTCGGCACCGCCGCCATCGGGCTGGCAACCCCTGCCCTCGCCCAGACGCCGGAGCCCATCCGCCTCGGCTGGCTCGCCGCCATGACCGGGCCGAGCTCGGCCCCCGCAGTGGGCTTCGACCGCGGCGTGCGCTTCGCGGCGGAGGCGATCAACGCGGCCGGCGGCGTGCGCGGCAGGCGTCTCGAGGTGATCACGCGCGACACCCAGGGGGACCCGACGAAGGCGGTGAACGCGACGCAGGAGATGATCAGCCAGCTCCGCGTCCACGCCATCTGGGGCCCGACCAATTCCGGCGAGAGCCTGGCGACCACCGCCATCATGGCGCGCGCCAACATGCCCAACATTCACCCCTGCGTGGTGGACAGCCTGATCGATCCGCGCCGCTACCCGAACGCGTTTCGCGTGGCGCCTTCGAACACCCAATGGGATGACGCCGTGCGCGGCTACTGCCTGCAGCGGGTCAACGCGCGCAAGGTCGCGGTGATCGGCGACACCACCGGCTACGGCGTCAGCGCGGTGAATGCCTGCGTCGCCGCCTTCCAGCGCGACGGCGCGGAGGTGGTCTACAAGGCCAACATCGACGCGACGCAGCCGGACATGACGCCGGACATGCTGCGCGCGCGCACCGCCGGCGCCGAGGCCGTCGTCATCTGGTCGGTCTCCACCGGCATGATCGCGCGCATGCTGAACACCCGCGCAGCGATGAACTGGGACGTGTCCTTCGTGGGCCACCCCGCGCTCTCCTCGGGCGAGATCGGCACGCTGGTCGAGCGTCCCGCGAACTGGGAAAAGGTGTACGCGATCGGCTACCGCAGCTGCTCCTACAATGATGCGGGGCAGCTGCCCGAGCGCATGGCCGGCCTCGTCGGCCGCATGCGTGGCAAGGTGAACCTGGCGGACACGCTGCTCTGGTGGGTCGCCTGCGGCGTCGATGCGGTGGAGCTGGTGGCCAAGGCGGTGGAGGCCACGAATTCCACGGCGAAGGAGGCCATCATCGGGCACTGGAACCGGCTCGCGCCCTACGCCGGCTACTACGGCGACTTCCACTTCAGCCCGACCGAGCACAATGGCTATCCGAACGCCGACATCGTGATGGTGCGCGCGAACACTGCGCGCGACGGCGCCTTCAACCTGGCACCGGGGTACACGTGAGCGCGCTGGGCTAGACCGCGATGCTCGCTTCGATCCTGGCGTCCGGCCTCGCGGTCGGCGCCGTTTATGCGCTGATCGGCATCACCTACAATACCATGTTCGCGACCTCGCGCGTGATGAGCTTCACGGCGGGGCAGTTGGGCATGCTCGGCGGCGTGCTGGGGTCGATGTTCATCCTGAAGATGGGGCTGCCGCTGATCGTGGGGCTGGTGCTCACGCTGGCCGTCTGTGCCGTCATCGGCGTGATCACCGAGATCGTCGCGGTGCGCCCGGTGCTGAAGAGCCTGGACCAGCATTTGTACGTGTTGACCACGCTCGCGGTCGGGCTGCTCATCCAGCAATTCACCGCGATTCAGTGGGGCACCGAACCGCAGCCTTTCCCGCGCATCCTGGAGATCGGCGGCGGCTTGCTCGACGAGAAGTACTGGCTGCCGGTTGTGGTCTGCGCGGTGACCATCGTGGGCCTCGAATACCTCTACAAGCGCACGCTGGTAGGGCACGCCTTCGTCGCAATCGCGGAGGATAACTTCGCCGCCCGCGCGCTGGGTCTGCCGGAGCGGAACCTGCGCATGGCGAGCTATGCGCTGGCCGGGGTGATCGGCGGATTGGCAGGTTTCTCGGGTGGGCAGCTGCTGCTGGCCTTCTTCGCCAATGGGCCGCTCTTGAACTTCTACGGCTTCATCCCGGTCGCACTCGGCGGGCTCGGGAACAACCGAGGCGCGGTCATTGGCGGCATCGGGCTGGGCCTGTTCCAGCAGGCGGCTAATTTCTATGCGGGTGGAATCTTCGCCTCGGTCGCGGTGTTCTCGCTGTTCATCATCGTGCTCCTCGCAGCGCCGCAGGGCCTGTTCGGCTCATCCGCGTCGCGGAGGGTGTGATGCTGCGCGCCCTTCCCTTCGTCGCCATCCTCGCGCTCGGGCTGGCGACGCCGCTCAGCGACAATGAATACTGGGCGATGATCGTCACCCGCATCGCGATCTACTGGATCCTGATCTCGGGGCTGAACCTCATCGTCGGGTATGCCGGGCAGCTCGCCATCGGCTACGTCGCGCTGTTTGCGTTGGGCGCCTACACGACAAGCGTGCTCGCGGCCGGAACCGCGACGCCAGAGGTCCCGGCCTTCGCGGCGCTCGGCATGGCGGGGCTCGCGGGGGCGGTGTTCGGCGTGGTGGTCGGGTTGCCGGCGCTGCGGCTGCGCACCTTCTATTTCGCCATCTCGACGCTCGGCTTCGCCACCATCGTGACGCAGATCGCGCTCGCCTGGCAGCCAGTGACCGGAGGCGGCATCGGCGTGCCCGGCCCTGCTTTGCCGGCCCCGTTCGATACCGCCTGGGGGCTACTGTACTTCTGCCTGGGCTTCGCGGTGCTCTCTACCTGGGTGACGGCGAACGTCGCGCATAGCCGGTTCGGCCGCGCGCTCGTCGCGGTTCGCGATGCCGATGTCGCCGCCGAGGCGACCGGCATCGACAAGGCGCGGCTGCTGATCCTGGTGTTCATCCTGGCGGGCGCGTTGGCGGCGATGGCCGGCGGGTTGTTCGCGAGCCTGCAGACCTACATCACGCCGGACGCCTTCACCTTCGAACTGTCGCTGCTGTTCTTCATCTCCGTGCTGATCGGTGGGCGTGGCTCCATCCTCGGGCCGCTGATCGGCACCATCGTGCTGACCC
>JAQGHV010000081.1 GCA_028288785.1 Rhodospirillales bacterium
CGCGGCGGCGGCGCATCGGGGAGCGGCGGTACCCGGATGAGCTGCCCGGCGGTGAGCCGCGTGGAGGTGTCGGCGCGAGCACCATCGACGCGGATCTGCCCGGTACGCAGCATCTTCTGCAGCGCGCCCTGGGTGAGTTGCGGGTAGTGGCGGCGGAACCAGCGGTCGAGCCTGGTGTCGGCCTCGTTCGGGTCCACGGGTCGGGAAATGACAGTCATGGCGCTGTGTAGTGCAAAAGGGCAGGCCTTGTCAGGCATCGTGCTAGCGTCGCCACGCATGACAGGGAGGCTGGGATGACGGGTGAAATCGCGCCGGTACCAGCCGACAGGGCGGCGCTGACGGTCTCGATCGTGGTGCCGGATGCGGTCGCGGCGATCGCATTCTACATCGCGGTCTTCGATGCGGTGGAGGATTTCCGGCTGGTGGAGCCCTCCGGCAAGGTCGGCCATGCCGAGCTGCTGATCGGCGGCACGCGGCTGATGGTCTCCGACCCCTATCCCGAACATGGCGCGCCGGTGCCGAAGGGCGGCCCGCCCTCGATGCGGCTGCATCTGTACGTGCCAGATGTGGATGCCACGATCGAACGGGCCCTGGCGGCGGGCGGGGTGCTTCGCCAGCCCGTGCAGGACCAGTTCTACGGCGACCGGAGCGGCACGATTTCCGACATCGCCGGTCACGCCTGGAACATCGCGAGCCGGCGCGAGAATGTCGCCCCGGAGGAGATGCAGCGGCGCTGGGATGCGATGATGCAGGGCGTCGCCGACGCCGCCGTGGTGGCGTCGACGTGACTCCGCACGGTCATGCAGGATGATCACGCCTTTTGCGTGCCCTCAGGCGCCGGGCGTGGCCTGAGGCCACTTGGCTCGCCGGACTGCCGGTGGCGGCCGTTCGGCCTTGCGGCGCCGAGCGGCGATTTTTTGCTCGATATGCTGTCCTCAGGTGCAGCGCAGCCTTCGGCCACTTGGATCGCCAGCTGGCAGGGGCAACCAATCGGTCGCTCGGTGGTGAAGCCTCAATCTTGCGTCCAGTGGCTACGTCGCCGTTCGGCGGCTCGCCTCAGCCAGCAACCGGCCTCCGGTTAGCGGCGCGCGAGCCCGAAACACACTGCAAAAGCGGCCAGCGCCAGAATAAGGCTCGCGGCGACATAGGCGGCCGACAACACCGGCGACCGCTCCCACAGCAGCCCCGTCTCCAGCGAGAAGGCCGAGAAGGTGGTGAACCCCCCAAGCACGCCCGTCACCAGGAACAGCCGCAGGTCGCCACCGACGCCGAGCCCCGCCACCACCCCGATCAGCGCGCTGCCGGCCACGTTGATCGCGAGCGTTCCCCACGGAAATCCCAGCCCGAACTGGGCAATCGCGCCGAGCGTCAGCAGGTACCGCGCGACCGAACCCAGCGCGCCGCCCAGCGCCACGCACAGCACGCCCGTGAGCGTCATCGTCCCAGGAAGCGTGCGATCCGCGCCGGCGCCTCCGCGATCAACGCGGCGTCCCCGCAATAGGAAAGGCGCATGAAGCGCGCACCGCGCCCGGGGTCGAAATCCAGCCCCGTCGTCGAGGCGATCCCGGCTTCGGCGAGCAGGCGGGCCGTGAACTCGACGCTGTCATTGCTGAGCGCCCCGATGTCGCACCACAGATAGAAGGCGCCATCCGCGGCGGCGATGTGGTCGATCCCGGCGCGCGGCAGCCCGTCCAGCAGCAGGGCACGGCTGCCGGCATAGGCGGCTTTCCGTGCTTCAAGCTCGGGGATGCAGTCCATCGCCGCCTCCGCCGCGACCTGGGCGATATGGGGAGCCGAGATGAACATGTTCTGCGCCAGGCGCTCGACGGGGCGGGCGAGGTCCTCGGGCAGCACCAGCCAGCCCACCCGCCAGCCGGTCAGCGACCAGTATTTGGAGAAGGAGTTCACCACGATCGCGGAAGGGCTGAGCGGCGCCGCGCTTGCCTCCGCCACCGTGCCCCAGGTGAGGCCGTGGTAGATCTCGTCGGAGATCATCCGCACCCCCTCGGCGTGGCACCAGGCGGCGATCGCGGCGAGTGCTCCGGGTTCCAGCATGGTGCCGGCCGGGTTGCAGGGGGAGGCGATGATCAGCCCGGCCGGGCGCGGGTCCAGCGCCTCCAGCATCGCGAGCGTCGGCTGGAAGCGGGTGCTCGCGTCGCAGGGCAGGATCTGCGGTCGCATGCCCAGCGCAGTGAGGATGTTCGCGTAGGGCGGGTAGAAGGGCGCGGCCATGGCGATTGAATCGCCGGCGTCGAAGGCCGCGAGGAAAGCCAGGGGGAAGGCGCCGGAGGCACCCACCGTTACCGCGATCCGCGCCGGCGACACGGCTACGCCGTAGTGTTCCGCGTAGTGGCGCGTGATGCGGGCGCGGAGGGAGGGGAGGCCGAATGCCTCCGTGTAGCCCATCGGCGCCTGCGCCTGCAGCGCGCGCATCGCCGCCTCGACCGCGCCGCGCGGTGCACCGAGGCCGGGCTGGCCGACTTCCATGCGCAGGATGCCGGGGGCACCGGGCGGCAGCGCCGCGGCGCGGGTATTGGCCGCGGCGATCACGTCCATCACCAGGAAAGGCGGCGTCTCCGCCCCGTGCCCGACCTTGATAGGCATCAGGGGCGGACTGCGATTGGAGAAGGGCAGGCCATCAGGACAGCGCCATGGAACGACGGCAGCAGCGGAAGGCACACCAACCGGTGAAGGCGCCATGCGAGGACCGCGCCACCACCGGCCCCCGAACCATCAGCGTGGCGCGGCGCCAGCGGCGAGGCCGCTGCCGCGCGGATCGGCGGCGATCACGCATTCATCCGGCCGGCCCGGCAAATAGCGCGGGCAGGAGGCGACGACGGCGCGGGCATAGCTGGGCGTGCTCTGCTGCGGAAGGGCGTCCTGGACCACCGCGCCCCGCAGCAGCCGGTTGGTCGCGAGCGCCGCCGCATTCGGCGCTGCGTCCTGCCCGGAGGCGGCGACCGCAAGCCGGAACGCCCGCAGCGGCTGGTTGTGTACCAGCGTCACCGCGAGCGGCGCGGGCCGGATGCCGCCAACGTTCGGCGCGGCGGCGAGCACGATGCCGGTTCCCGGTGCCACGCGCCCGGTACCGAACAGGTTGTTCATCGAAAAGGCGCAGGAGACCGCATTGCCGTCGCGATCGAAGGTGACCAGCGCCGTCGAGGCGCCGCCGCCCACCGGGCCGCCATCGAGGCTGGCATTGCCCGCGGCAAGTGCTTCAAAGCTGCGGGCGGTGTAGGCGTCGCTCGTGGTCGGCAGGAAGGAGATGGTGTCGTTGCCCTGGCGCGCCGTGACGGGCGCCACGAGCCGGGCGATCCCAGCGCGCATCTCATCGACGGTGAGCCCGCCGCCGGCACTCAGGCTCGCCTCGGCCAGGCGCCGGGCCAGCGTGCCCTGGTGGATATCGCCCGGCCCGGTGGTCCGGATCGCCGAGAGCGACAGAGCGAGGTCGCGCTGGACCAGCTGCGCCCCTTCGCCGAGGGGCGCGCCGCCGGGGCCGGCGAAGATCGCGCGTGCCTGCGGGTCGGCGAACAGAGGGTTCGCGACGGCCGCGAGGTCGCCGGCGAAGGCGCGGGAGACCGGGTTGCCCTCGCGTGCCAGATCCTCGGCGGGGCGGATCAGCTCTTCGAAGCGCAGGCGGCCACCGCGGGTGTGCAGCGCGAACAGGCCGCGCGCCATCATCGAAACAGCCGCGGGGCGATCGGCGCCAGGCGCCACGCCACGCCGCGCACCGGCCTCGAACAGGATGGCCTGGGTTTCACCGCGCGATTGCTCGAAGACCAGGCAGGCGCCACCGCCGCCGAGCCCGGCACGGGAGGGCAGGGTGACGGTCAGCGCGAAGCCCGCCGCCACCGCCGCGTCCATCGCCGAGCCGCCGGCAGAGAGAATCTCACGTGCGATAAGCGCCGCGCGCGGCTCCTCGGCCGCGGCGCCGCCGAGGAAGCCGGTGACGAAGCCGGCCTGCCCGCGTTCGACCGCCGGCCCCGAAAAGACGCTGCAACCGCCGAGGAGAAGTGCGGCGGCTCCGGAAATGATAATGCGCAGCTTTTCGTTCCCTCAATTGCCAAGGTTGGAGCCTGGGGATTAGACGCCTTCGCGGCAGCGGGCAACCAGACCCCGGGACAACGCGTTTCCCAGTCCCGGCGCCATGTCGCAAAAAGCAAAAGAATGGGGTTCGGGGAAATTCCTTTCCCCGACCTGTCTTCAAAGGACGTGCTCATGTTCCGGATCCTGCGCATATTGCCATTGCTGATGCTGGTCGCCGCCCCGCTGGCCGCGCAGGAGTCATTCACCCCCGACCAGCGCACCGAGGTGCTGGACATCCTCCGCCGCGCCCTGCGTGAGGACCCTTCCATCCTGCGCGAGGCGATGGCCGCGCTTGATGCGGCCGAGACTCGTGACCGCGCCGTGGCCGCCGCCCAGGCGCTGGCCGCCGAGCGCGACGCACTTGCCCGCAACCCCGCGGATGTCGTGCGCGGCAACCCGCGCGGCGACGTCACCGTCGTAGAGTTCTTCGACGTCCGCTGCGGCTACTGCCGGCAGCTGACGCCGGCCATCACCGAACTCATCCGGCGCGACCCGCGGGTGCGCCTAGTGCTCAAGGATTTGCCGATCCTGGGGCCGAACTCGGTGGTCGCGTCCCGTGCTCTGATCGCCGCGCAGCGCCAAGGCAAGTATGGCGAGCTGTATGACGCCCTCATGGCGCTCAGCGGCGACGTCGCGGAACCGCAGATCCGGCGCGAGGCGGAGCGCCTGGGCCTCGATTGGGCAAGGCTTCGGCGCGACATGGAGGCGCCCGATGTGATGGCGCGGATCGAGACAAACCTCGCCCTCGCGCGGCGCATCGGCGTCGAGGGCACCCCCGCCATGGTCATTGGTGACCGCCTGGTCGGCGGTGCGGTTCCGGTCGAGACGCTGGTGCAGCTGGTGGCCGAAGCGCGCACTGCCCAGCGCCGCTGATCGCATGCAGGCGCCCCACATGATAACATGCCGTACATGAGCCCAAACGAGTTGCGGCCCGAAGGACCGCTCGACCCCTACCGTGCGCGCCAGACCCCGGCGGCACCGCCTGCGCCGCCGCGCGTCGCGCCGAAGCCACCGCGCAAGCCGAAGCGCCGCTTTGGCTTCCTGCGGTTCATGGTCATCCTCGGTGCCGGCATGCTCGTGGCGGGGGGCGTCGGCGGCTATGGCTTCTACCGGGTGATCGTGCAGGACCTGCCCGACTACCGCTGGCTCGTCGACTACGAGCCGCCGCAGATGAGCCGCATCTACGCCGCCGACAGCCGCCTGATGGCGGAACTCGCAACTGAACGCCGCGTCTTCATCCCGATCGAGGCCATCCCGCGCCGGCTGCAGCAGGCCTTCGTCAGCGCCGAGGACCAGCGCTTCTGGGAGCACCACGGCGTCGACCCCGTCGGCATCCTGCGCGCGGGACTGACCGCCGTGGAGCAGCTGGGCAGCGGGCGCCGGATGGGGGGCGCGTCGACCATCACCCAGCAGGTCGCCAAGAACATGCTCGTGGGCGCCGACCGCACAATGATGCGCAAGTTCCGGGAGGCGATCCTCGCGGTGCGCATCGAGCAGACGCTGTCGAAGGAACGCATCCTAGAGATCTACCTGAACGAGATCTTCCTGGGCCAGCAGGCCTATGGCGTGGCGGCGGCGGCGCAGAACTACTTCGGCAAGTCGCTCGACGAGCTGACGCTGGCCGAGACCGCCTTTCTCGCGGTGCTGCCCAAGGCGCCCAACAACTATAATCCGCAGCGCTTTGCCGAGGCCGCCCGCGTGCGGCGCGACTGGGTGCTGGACCGCATGGTCGAGGATGGCGCGGTCACCGCCGCCGAAGCCGCTGCCGCCAAGACGGAACCCGTCGTCGCGCGGCCACAGCGCCGCCCCGACATGGTCACCTCCGGCCAGCACTTCGCCGAGGATGTCAGGCGCGAACTCGTGCAGCGCTTCGGTGCCGAGCCGACCACGACCGGTGGCCTCGTCGTCCGCACCAGCCTTGAGCCGAACCTGCAGGCCGCAGCCGAACGGGCGCTGCGCGACGGGCTCGCGGGCTATGATCGCCGGCGCGGCGGCTGGCGCGGCGGCGTCGCGCGGATCGCCGCTGGCCCCACGGAATGGATGCCGGCGCTCGAGGCGGTGACGCGCCCTCCCGGAATGACTGCGGAATGGCGCCTCGCGGTGACGCTTGAGGTGCGCGACCGTGAGGCTCGGCTGGGCTGGCTGGAACGGCCCGATCCGCGGGCGCCGATGGTGGCCCGCAGCGGCACCTTGGGCATGGAGGATTTGGGCTGGGCGCGGGCGGTGATACCGCCGCCGCCGGGCCAGGCCGGGGTGTTCCAGCTCGCCAGCCAGGGCACGCGCCTTGGCGCCGCGCCGCGCCGGATGGGCGATGTGCTGGAGGTCGGCGACGTCGTCATGGTCGAACTCGCGCCGGTGCCGCCGGCCCAGGCCGCGCTCGCCAACCGCGTGGTCCGCGTCAACCTGCGACAGATGCCGGCGGTCGAGGGCGCCATCGTCGCACTCGACCCCAATACCGGCCGCGTGCTGGCGATGGTCGGCGGCTACAGCTTCGAGCGCAGCTGGTTCAACCGCGCGACCCAGGCGATGCGCCAGCCGGGTTCCGCCTTCAAGCCCTTCGTCTACATCTCAGCGCTGTCGATGGGCATCCCGCCGAACCAGATGCTGCTCGACGAGCCGATCGAGATCGCGACGCCGCAGGGGCTGTGGCGGCCGTCGAACTATTCCGGCGGGGCGCGCGGCTGGGTCACCATGCGCCAGGCGATGGAACAGAGCCTCAACCTGGTGACGGTGCGCCTCGCCCAGCACGTCGGGATGGAACGCATCAGCCAGACGGTGGCGGATTTCGGCGTCATCCAGAACATGCCGCGCTACCTTGCGATGGCGCTCGGCGCCGGCGAGACCACGCCGATGCGCATGGCGGCAGGCTATGCGAGCTTCGTCAATGGCGGCCGGCAGGTGCAGCCGACGCTGATCGACAGTGTCCAGGACAGCCGTGGCCGCGTCATCTGGCGTGCCGATCCGCGGCAATGCGACCCCGCCTGCGATACCGGGCCGGAAGCGGGTCCGCCCACACTCGCCAGCGAGCGGCGCCAGGTGGTGGACCCTATCGCAGCGTATCAGATGGTCTCTCTGCTGCAGGGGGTGGTGCAGCGAGGTACGGGCACACGCGCAGCAACCGGCATGACGCGTCCGGTTGCGGGCAAGACCGGCACCACCGATGACTACCGGGACAACTGGTTCGTGGGCTTCACCCCGGACATCGTGATCGCGGTGTGGCTCGGCTATGATGACTCACGCAGCCTGGGTTCCAACGAAGCCGGCGGCACCAACGCCGCGCCGATCTTTCGGGAAGTGCTGCAGGCGGCTCTCGCGGACAGCCCGGCGGTGCCGTTCCGTGCCCCGCCCGGCGTGGCGCTTGTGCGCATCCCGGTTGGTAACAGCACCATCCTCGAAGCCTTCCGCCCCGACACCGACACGACGGGACGGCGACGGCTCGGCGAGGGCACCGGCGGCGGCGCAAGTGCGGCCGGCCTCGACAGCGGGTTGGGCGGGCTTTATTGAGCGCCTCATCATGAGAGCAGACGCCACGAATTTACAGGAGCAGATCGCCGCATCGGTGACGCTGCTGAGGAGGCATCTTTGACTGGGATGCCGCACTCCGACGCCTGGACGAACTGAACGCGAAATCCGAAGACCCCGCCCTCTGGGCCAGGGCCTCCGAGGCGCAGGCGCTCATGCGCGAGCGCAATGGGCTGGCCGACCAGATCGAGGGGGTGAGGAAGCTTGAGCAGGCGGTGGCCGATGCCATCGAGCTGATCGAGATGGCCGAGGCCGAGGGCGACGCCGGCACCGCGAACGAGGCGGTGGCCGAGCTCGACACCCTCGCCATCGAAGCCAAGCGGCGCGAGATCGAAAGCCTGCTCTCGGGCGAGGCCGACGCGAACGACGCGTATATCGAGATCAATGCCGGCGCCGGCGGCACGGAGGCCCAGGATTGGGCCCAGATGCTGATGCGAATGTACACGCGCTGGGCGGAACGGCGCGGCTTCAAGGTGGCGCTCACCGAGGAGAGCGAGGGCGAGCAGGCCGGCATCAAATCCGCCACCCTGCATGTCACCGGGGCGAATGCCTTCGGCTGGCTCAAGACGGAGTCGGGCGTGCATCGGCTGGTGCGGATCAGCCCGTTCGACGCCGCCGCGCGCCGCCAGACGAGCTTTGCCAGCGTCTATGTGTTTCCCGTCGTCGATGACCGCATCGAGATCGAGATTAACCCGAACGACATCCGCACCGATACCTTCCGCGCCTCGGGTGCCGGCGGCCAGCACGTGAACAAGACCGATTCCGGCGTGCGGTTCACCCACCTTCCGACCGGGATCGTCGCCGCCTCGACCCAGGACCGCAGCCAGCACAAGAACCGCGCGATCGCGATGGCGATGCTGAAGGCACGACTCTACGAGCTGGAGCTGCGCAAGCGCGAGGCGCTGGCCAACGAGATCGAGGCGGGCAAGACGGATATCGGCTGGGGCCACCAGATCCGCAGCTACGTGCTGCAGCCCTACCAGATGGTGAAGGACTTGCGCACGGGCATCGAGAAGGGCAATCCGGCAGCGGTGCTGGATGGCGACCTCGACGCCTTCATGGCCGCCGCGTTGGCGAGCCGCGTGGGTGCCACGCGCAGCGAGGCGAGTGCGAACGCGGAGTAGTCTGCGCCGCCCCCTACGGCCACGAAAGGCTGAGTGATGATCGTGCAGCGCCCCTTCTACCGCCTCATCGGCCTGTTCGTGATGGAGGCCGCCGATGGCGCTTCCCTCGTGCGGCTCGAACCGACCGAGGACACCGCGAATAGCCGCGGTGAGGTGCATGGCGGCGCGCTGGCGACCATGCTTGACGCCGCCGTGGTGAACGCAGCGCGGTCCGTGCTCCCGGAAGGCAGCGGGGCCGCGACGGTCAACCTGTCCGTGAACTACCTGGCCCCTGGCCTCGGCACGCTGACGGCGCGCGGCCGCGTGGTGCGCGCCGGGCGCAGCCTGGTCTCGGCCGAGGCGAGCATTACCGATGCCTCGGGCGCGGTGGTGGCGCAGGCGATCGGCACGCTCCGCGCGATCACGCCGAAAGCCTGAACCGCCCCCTGGTCGTGCGGTGCTCGCCGCGCCATCATGCCGCCAAGCATTTGGGGAGAGAGATTATGGGCGCACGCATCGCGATCATGGGCACCGGCGCGGTCGGTGCCTATGCCGGCTCGCACATGGCGCAGGCCGGCGAGGACGTCACCTTCATCGACATGTGGCCGGAGAATGTGGAGGCCATGCGGGCGAACGGCCTGCGTGTCACGCACCTGCGCGACGTGCCGGAATTCGTGACGCCGGTGACGGCGCTGCACCTCACCGAAGTGCAGAAGGTCAGCCGCGGGCAGCCCTTCGACATCGTGTTCATCTGCACGAAATCCTACGACACCGAATGGGCCGCGGTGATGATGCGCCAGTACCTCGCACCAGGCGGCTTCATGGTCAGCCTGCAGAACTGCATGAACGAGGCAACGATCGCGGGCGTGGTCGGCTGGGGCCGCACGCTGGGCGCGATCGCGAGTTCCATCACCGTCGATCTCGCGTCGCCTGGCCATGTGAAGCGTGCCTCGGGCAAAGGCGGTGCCGCGCATACCGTCTATCGCGTGGGCGAGGTGCATGGTCGGATCACGGATCGCGCCAAGGAGATCGCGCGCCTCTGCGCATTGTCCGACAGCACGCTCGTCACGACGAATTTGTGGGGCGAGCGCTGGTCGAAGCTGGTGACCAATGCGATGGCCAACGGCCTGTCCGCCTGCACCGGCATGATCAGCCGCGACACGCTGATGAACGATGCGCTGCGACGCTTCGGAGCGCGACTGGGCTCGGAGGCGATCCGCACCGGCCAGGCGCTCGGATACTCGCTGGAAGAGGTCCACCACATGGACCCCGAGGTCATCGCCAAGGCGGGTGAGGGCGACCCCGAGGCGCTGGCCGAATATGACGAGCACCGCCTGGCGGAAGCCGCCAAGGGCGGCGGCGCGCACCGCCCCTCGATGGGGCAGGACATGATGAAGGGCCGTCGCACCGAGATCGCCTTCATCAACGGCTACATCGTGGACCGCGCGGCCGAGATCGGCATCGAGACCCCAGCCAACGCCGCCCTGACCCGCATCGTCCAGCAGGTCGAACGGGGCGAACTGCAAGCCGGCCCGGAGCACATCCTGAACCTGCGCCTGAACTAGCGCGCGCAACGCGCACCCAAAGCCAAAAACAAAAAAAAGGGGTCCGGGGGAATTCTTTCCCCCGCGCTTGCTTTCCGTCTGTACGGACCAGAGAGTCCACCTATGCAAAAACCCCGCACGCGCGACGCGGAGCAGACCCGCCGCGCCATCCTCGATGCCGCGACCGCCGAGTTCAGCGAGAAGGGATTCTCCGGCGGCCGGGTGGACGATATCGCCGCCCGCACCGCGACAACAAAGCGGATGATCTACTACTATTTCGGCGGCAAGGAGCAGCTCTATGGCGCCGTGCTCGAGGAGATGTACGGCGACCTCCGCGACGCCGAGGCGGCCGAGAATTTGGATGCGCTGCCGCCTCTCGAAGCCCTACGGCGCCTGGTGGAACTGACCTTCGACCACCACGCGGCGCGCCCGGAATTCGTCCGCTTGGTCACTGTTGAGAACATCCATGAGGCGAGCCACGTGAAGGCCTCGCCCACCATCCGAAAGCGCAACGCGGCGGTGATCGGCGCTATCCGCGCGCTGCTGGCGCGAGGCGAGGCGGCGGGCGTGTTCCGCAAGGGTGTTGACCCACTGGATTTGCATCTGCTGATTACGGGCTTCTGCTTTCACCGCGTGTCCAACCGGCACACGCTGGGGGCGATCTTCGGGCAAAATCTGCACAGCCGGCCGCGTGCCGCCAGGCACCGCCGGATGATCGCGGAGGCGGTGCTGCGCTACATGGCGCCCGGCTGAGGGGCGCCAACCAGCGCCGAGAAATGCGCCAGCATGCGGGCGGGATCGGGCTCGCGCCCTGTGAACAGGCGGAAGGCGCCGACCGCCTGGAACACCGCCATGCCGCCTCCATCGAGGGTGCGGCAGCCGAGCGCGCGCGCGGCGCGGAGCAGGGCCGTCTCCAGCGGGAAGTAGATGATCTCCGCAACCCACAGTGCGGGTCGTAGCAGCGCCACCGGCACCGGCGTCCCCGGCAGTTTCGCCATGCCGACGGGGGTGCAGTTCACCATGCCGACGGCGCCGGCGAACGCCTCCTCAAGTGCCACCCCGGCACGCGCCCGCGCTAACCCAAACCGCGACCGCAGCGCGGCCGCGAGATCCTCGGCGCGCCTGGCTTCGACGTCATGGATGGTGAGGCGACCGACCCCGTGACGCAGCAGCGCTTCGGCCACGGCCGCCCCGGCACCGCCGGCGCCAAGCTGCACCACTTCGCCGAGCGGTACATCGGGCAGGCCGCGGGACAAGCCCTCGGCAAAGCCGGAGCAATCCGTGTTGTGGCCGACGCGTTTGCCATCGCGCAGAACCACTGTGTTGACCGCGCCGAGCGCCCGCGCCTGATCGGACAGGCTGTGCAGCAGCGGGACCACCGCCTGCTTGCACGGAAAGGTGATGTTCAGCCCGGCGAAGCCCGCCGCCTCGGCGCGGTCGAGCAGGTCTGGGAGCGCCTCCACACCAAGGCCCATCGCGTCGAGGTCGATGCGGCGATAGGATAGAGCGAGCCCGTGCTCGGCCCCCTCGCGTTCATGCATGGCGGGGGTCAGCGAGGCCTGGATGCCGCGACCGATGAGGCCGGCGAGGATGGTTGGTTTGGCTTGGACTGGGGGTGCGGCGAAGGGGTCGTTCATGGTGGCGCGCTCCCGGCTTCCCGGCCTTGCTTTCGGCTTGCGCAGAAAATGTACTATCTGGTACGTACAGGTCAATCGCTGATCCAAGAAAAGCAAGGAGGATGTTCCGTGAAGCAACACCCCACATTGTCGCGCCGCACGCTCGGCCTCGCCGCCATCGGCCTCATCGGCGCACGCGCCGCGCAGGCGCAGGATGCCTATCCCGGTGCGCGTCCGGTCACCATCGTGGTTGCCTGGGCGCCGGGCGGATCGACCGATTTCGTGGGTCGCGTGGTCGCGCAACAGATGTCTCGTGAACTCGGCGGCAATGTCGTGGTGGACAACCGGCCAGGTGCCTCGGGCACCGTCGGCCATGCCTCCGTCGCCCGGGCGCGGCCGGATGGCTACACGCTGCTGATGGGCGTGAACTCCACCTACGCGATGTCGCGGCATCTGTTCCCGGGCCGCGGCTATGATGACGACCGCGCCTTCGCCGCCGTCGGCCGCGTCGCGCAATCGCCGATCATCCTCTGCGTCAATCCGCGCCTCGGCACACCGACCATTGCCGCCCTCGTGGCCAAGGCCAAGGAGGCGCCGGGGCGCATGTCCTACGCATCCTCCGGCGCCGGCTCCTCCGCGCATCTCGCGACCGAGCTGTTCCTGCGCGCGGCCGGCATCGAGATCCTCAACGTGACCTATCGCGGCGGAGCACCCGCCGTGCAGGCGCTGATCACGAACGAGGTCCAGGTCGCCATGGTCGATGCGGTGACCGCGCTGCCGTTGATGCAGGCCGGCCAGATCACGGGCATCGGCGTCTCCACGCTGGAGCGCAATCCACTGGCCTCCACCATCCCGACCATCGCGGAATCGGGGTTCGCGGGCTTCGAGGCGACGTCCGATTTCGCGCTCCTGGCACCCGCCGGCACGCTCGCGCCGATCATCCAGCGGCTGCACACCGCCCTCGCCGCGACTATGGCGAATGCGGAGGTGCTGGAGCGCTTGCGCACCAGCTCGATCGTGCCGACGCTCGGGACACCGGAGGCCTTCCCGGCCTATCTTCAGGCCGAGAGTGCCAAATGGGGCGAGCTGATCCGCACCCGTGGCATCACGCTGGAGTGATGGGGCGAGGGGCGCACCGTGGCGCTCCGTCACTACTCTGAGGAGCATTGCATGCGTCCCGATGCCGAGTTCTTCCCGCGCGATCCGGCCGACCACCCGCCGGCCTATTCGCCGGTCTATAAGAGCAGCGTCCTGCGCAGCCCGCGCTTCCCGCTGCTGTCGCTGCAGAACTCGCTCTCCGAGGTGACCGGGCCGGTCTTCGGTGCCACCGATATCGGTCCGCTCGACCATGACCTCATCCTCAACTACGTGCAGTCCGGCGAGCCGATCGGTGAGCGCGTCATCATCCATGGCCGCCTGCTCGATGGCGAGGGGCGCGGCCTCGGTGGCATGCTGATCGAGCTCTGGCAGGCCAATGCCGGTGGGCGCTATCGGCACGCGCTCGACACCTACCTGGCACCCATTGATCCCAATTTCGGCGGCTGCGGACGCACCATCACGGATGCGGAGGGCAACTACAGCTTCCGCACGATAAAGCCCGGCCCATACCCCTTCCGCAATCGCGTTAACGACTGGCGCCCGGCGCATATCCATTTCTCGCTGTTCGGTTCCGGCTTCGCCCAGCGTCTCATCACCCAGATGTATTTCGAGGGCGACCCGCTGATCGCGCATGATGCGATCATCGCGACCATGCCGGATCCCGCCCTGCGCGACCGCCTGACCGCGAAGCTGGACCTCAAGGCGTCGGTGCCGCTCGACACGCTGGCCTATCGCTTCGACATGGTGCTGCGCGGCCGCCGGCAGACGCGCTTCGAGAACAAGCTGCAGGGGAGCTGAGCCATGGACTACCTGCCCGAGACACCTTCACAGACTGCCGGCCCCTACGTGCATATTGGCCTGATCCCGCGCCAGGCGGGGTTCGAGATTTTTGTGAACAACCTCGGCGAACGCATGGTGACAGACGCCACGCGCGGCGAGCGCATCCGCATCGAGGGCCGCATCTTCGATGGCGCCGGAAGCCTGGTGCGCGATGCGCTGGTGGAGGTCTGGCAGGCCGATGCGCATGGCCGCCACAACCACCCCGCCGACGTTCAGGAGGGCGCGGCGCACGACCCGGCCTTCCATGGCTGGGGCCGCGCGGGAACGGATTTCGCCACTGGCATCTGGGCCTTCGACACGATCAAGCCTGGCGCCGTCGAGGGACGTTCGGGCCGGGGCCGGATGGCGCCGCATGTCAGCCTCTGGATCGTTGCGCGGGGCATCAATCTCGGTCTCTCGACGCGCATGTATTTTGGCGACGAGGCGGCCGCGAACGAGGCCGACCCCGTGCTGAACCTGATCGACCCGGCACGGCGCGGCACCATCATCGCGGCGCGCGGCGGGCGTGACGGCGCGGTCGTCTACAGCTTCGACATTCGCCTGCAGGGCGAAGGCGAGACGGTGTTCCTCGACATCTGAAAGGGCCTGCCATGAAGCGCGCCATCGCGACGGTCTGCCTTTCGGGGACGCTGCCCGACAAGCTGGAAGCGGCCGCCGCGGCGGGGTTCGAAGCGGTCGAGATCTTCGAAAACGACCTGCTCACCTTCGACGGCACGCCGCGCGATGCCGGAAGGCTCTGCACCGACCTCGGGCTGGAGGTCGCGCTGTTCCAGCCGTTCCGCGATTTCGAGGCGATGGAGCCGGCGCAGCGCGCCCGCAACCTCGACCGTGCCGAGCGCAAGTTCGACACCATGCAGGCGCTGGGCGCCGAGCTTCTGCTGGTCTGCTCGAACACCCAGGCGGCGACGCTCGACGATCCCTCTCGCGCCGCCGCCGATTTGCACGAGATGGCGGAGCGCGCGGCGACGCGTGGATTGCGCGTGGGCTATGAGGCGCTGGCCTGGGGCCGCCACGTCAACCGATGGCGACAGGCCTGGGACATTGTGCGTGAGGCCGGCCACCCGGCACTCGGCCTGATCCTCGACAGTTTCCACACGCTCTGCCTCGGCGACGACTTGGCGGGGCTGAGTGCCGTTGTGCCCGCCAAAAAACTGTTCTTCCTGCAGCTGGCAGACGCACCGCGCCTCAGCATGGACGCGCTGTCCTGGAGCCGCCACTTCCGCAGCTTTCCGGGGCAGGGCGAATTGCCCGTAGCGGGGTTCCTGCGCGATGTGCTGGCGGCGGGCTATGCCGGACCGATCTCGCTTGAAGTCTTCAATGACGAGTTCCGCGCGGCACCGGCGCGCCGTATCGCGCGCGATGGGCTGCGCAGCCTGGTCTGGCTCGCCGAGCAGGCCGGCATCGCCGCACTTCCTGCCTTGCCGGAGTTGCGCGGCATCGAGTTCATCGAATTCGCGGTCGATGAGCCGACGCGCGCAGCGCTCGGCGCCTTCCTCGCGCCACTCGGCTTTGCCCGCGCCGGCGTGCACCGCTCGAAGCAAGTGGAGTTGTGGCGATCAGGGGGCGCGAACATCGTGCTGAATGCGGAGCCGGACAGCGCCGCCTCCGAACGCTTCGAGCAGCACGGACCCTCCGCCTGCGCAATGGCGCTGCGCGTCGATGATTCGGCACGCGCGGCCGCCCGCGCGGAGGCACTGCTCTGCTCCGTCTGGCTGGAGCGGGTGGGCGAGGGAGAACGCTCGATCCCGGCCGTTCGGGCCCCGGACGGCACGCTGGTCTACCTGGTCGAGGATAGCGGGCGAGCGATATGGGAGGATGATTTCCACCTGGACCCGGTCGCCGCCCCGGCCCTCGGCGTCACCGGCATCGACCATGTGGCGCAGGCGCTCGCACCCGGTTTCCTTGAGAGCTTCGCGCTGTTCTACCGCGCCGTCTTCGGCCTGGAACCGGAGGCGCTGTTCGAACTGCCCGACCCCTACGGCCTGGTGCGCAGCCGCGCCTTCACCGATGCCGGCGGGGCCGTGCGCCTGCCCCTGAACGTCAGCGAAAGCGGGCGCACCGGCACCGGGCGCTTCGTCTCCGCACTTGCCGGCGCCGGCGTGCACCACATCGCCTTCGCGGTGGCCGATGCGGCCGCGGCGGTGGATGCCGCCGGGTCGGACGCGCTGCTCGACATTCCCCCGAACTACTACGAGGATATCGCTGCGCGCTTTCCGCTGGATGACGCCGCCATTGCGGTCCTGCGCGCGCGGCACCTGCTGTTCGACGGCGCTGCCGAGGGCGAGGAATTTCGCCACGCCTACACGGACGCCTTCCGCGACCGCTTCTTCTTCGAAATCTGCGAGCGACGCGGCGGCTATGCCGGTTTTGGTGCTGCCAATGCCGGCGTACGCATGGCCGCGCAACGCCGCTCGGCTACGCCCGCCACACGGATGGCCGCACCGCCACCGAGGTGAGCACGCCATAGGCGGTGATGCCGAGTGCCACGCCAATGAAGTGCCCCTCCAGCCCCATTCCCAGCGGCACCGCCAGCACCCAGCCCAGCCCCACGGCGAGGGCGAAGCGCGCAAGTCCGGCGGCGATCGGCCAGGCCATGCGTCCGGCGCCGAGTGCTGCGAAATACATCGCCATACCGAGCCCAAAGCCGCCGAGCGCCGGCCCGATGATGGCGAGCGCGCGCGTGGCGATGCCGGCCACCTCCGCATCGCGCGTGAAGGCGTTGGCTACCAGCCCTGGTGCCAGGGCGACGAACACGCCGACGGTGCCCGCGACCGCCAACGCACATAGCCCGCCCGCCCAGGCGGTGCGCCGCGCCATCTCCCAATCCCCGGCGCCGACGCTGCGCCCGACCAACGCCGTCAGCGCCGAGCCGATGCCGAAGGCGATCGGGATCATCAGGAACTCCAGCCGCGCCGAAATGCCGTAGGCCGCCACCGCCGCCGCACCGTGGGACGCGATCTGCGCCGTGACCATCACGGTGGTGAGGTTCGCGACGGTCGCGAGCACGCAGGCGATCAGCCCCACCGACAGGATGCGCGTGAACAGCGCGCCGGTGATGGGCGTCCGCAGATGCGGCAGGAACCCGGCGCCGCCGCGCAGCACCGTCACCAGCATCGCAATGGAGGCCAGCCAGAAGATCGCCGCGAATGCGACGCCGATCCCCGCGAGCCCCATCCCCAGCGGCTCGGCGCAGGCCCAGGACAGAAGCGGCAGCACCAGCCATGCACCGGCCATGACGCGGGCCGCCAGCGCATGCCGGCCACCGCCGCGCAGGACCGAGGCGAGGGTATTGGCGAGCCAGGCCGGCAGCGCGCCCGCACCGAACAGCCAGGCAGCGTAGCGGCCGGCGGCCTGCCCCGCCTCCGGCCCCGCGATCGCGCCCAGGATCGCCGTGGGTGCGATCGCCAGGCCGAGGGCGAAGATCAGCCCGCCCATCGTCGCGATCAGGAGTGCGTGCAGCACCAGGGCCGACGCCTCGCCGTCCCGCCCGGCGCCCAGGGCACGCGCGATCGCCGAGACCACGCCGCCGCCCATGGCGCCGGTGGACATCTGCTGCATCAGCAGCGCGAAGGGCAGCACCACCGCCCATCCCGCGAGCGCCGCGGTACCCTGGCGTGCCGCCAGCCAGGTCTCGAACAGCTGCGAGAAGGCCTGCAGCATGGCCAGCAACAATGTGGGTGTGGCAAGGGCACTGATGCGGCGCAGCAGGGTCGCGGTACTCGGCGGTGGGGGTGCGCTCACGTCGCGAGGATGCGGGCGGTGCGGGGGACGGTCAACTTCCGCCTTGCTTTAGGACCGGGCCAACGCATCTATGCGGTCGAAGTCTACTGAGGATTGGTCTGGACCATGGAAATCAACTTTGATCCCAACCGTACCGCGACGGGTGCGGCAAGCCCGTCGGGCATGGCTCCCGCAGTCGATCCGGTGAAGGATAGCGACCAGAAGTCCTTCATGGCGGACGTGATCAACGCCAGCCGCGAAGTGCCGGTGCTGGTCGATTTCTGGGCCACCTGGTGCGGTCCCTGCAAGACGCTGACGCCGACGCTCGAGAAGGTGGTGCGCGCCGCGCAGGGCCGCGTCCGGTTGGTCAAGATCGACATCGACCAGAACCGCGCGCTCGTGCAGCAGCTCTCGCAGATGGGTCTGCCGCTGCAGAGCGTGCCGACCGTGGTCGCCTTCTGGCAGGGCCAGATCGCCGACCTGTTCCAGGGCGCGTTGCCCGAGGGCGACATCAAGAAGTTCATCGAGCAGATCCTCAAGGTCGCCGGCGGGCAATTGCCCAGTGCCGAGTTGCTGACCGAAGCGAAGACCGCGGTGGAGGAAGGTGATTTCCAGGGCGCGCTCGAACTCTTTGGCACCGTGGCCCAGGCTGAGCCGGAAAACCCCGAGGCACTCGCCGGCGTCGCCCGCTGCCTGATGATGCTGGGCGAGGAAGACCAGGCGCTCGCCGTGCTCGACAGCGCGCCCGCCAAGATCAAGGACCATGCAGCCGTAAGCGCGGTGCGCTCGGCGCTGGAACTTGCCGTCGAAGGCCGCCGCGCGCGCGAACGCTTCGCCGAGTACGAAGCCCGCGTCGCCGCCGATCCGGATGACCACGCCGCCCGCATCGACCTCGCGATCGCGCTCAACGCGGCGGATGAGCGCGCGGCCGCGACGGATGTGCTGATCGAAGCCGTGAAGCGCGACCGCGCCTGGAACGAGGAGGCGGCGCGCAAGCAACTCCTGAAGTTCTTCGAGGCCTGGGGAATGACCGATCCGGCGACGCTAGCGGGTCGGCGCAAACTCTCCACGCTGCTGTTCCGCTAAGCGCCATGCGCGCCTTCCATCCGGGGCTCGAGGACCTGCCGCGCGAGGTCGCGGTGTTTCCACTTTCCGGCGCGTTGCTTCTGCCGGAAGGCCGCCTGCCGCTGAACATCTTCGAGCCGCGCTATCTCGCGATGGTCGAGGACAGCATGACAACGGGGCGGATGTTCGGCATGGTGCAGGCCGAGCCCGGCGCCCCCCGCGATACCAACGGACCCGGCCTTTACGAGGTGGGTTGCCTCGGCCGCGTCTCCTCGTTTTCCGAGACCGATGACGGGCGCTACCTCATCACGCTCAGCGGCGTGATCCGTTTCCGCTTGGCCGAGGAAATCGACCTGGGACGCGGCTACCGCCGCGTGCGGGCCGACTACGCGCCCTACCTGCGCGACCTCGTGACCGAAAAGCCGCAGGTGGACCGCGCGGCGCTGCTTGGAGCGCTGCGCCCGTACTTCGAGGCGCAAAAAATCGAGGCGAACTGGGACGCGATTGAGGAGACCAGCGACGCCATGCTGATCACCACGCTCTCCATGGTCTGCCCCTTCGAAGTGCCAGAAAAGCAGGCGCTCCTCGAGGCCACCGACGCGGCACAACGTGCAACAATGCTGGTGGCCTTGATGCAGATGGGCGCCCATGGTGATAGCCACGATGGCCGGCCAAGCTGATGGAGAACACCAATGACCACTGATGTTGCGGTCGACCCGCGCCTGCTGGAGATACTGGTCTGCCCGGTCACCAAGGAACCCCTTCGCTACGACCGCGAGGCCGGCGAGTTGGTGAGTGAGAAGGCCGGACTGGCCTACCCGATCCGAGATGGCATCCCGATCATGCTCCCGGACGAGGCGCGCAAGTTCTGAAGGCCAAGGCCGGGGTGCTGCACCCTGGTCAGCGAGCCGGTTCGAGTCGACGCTAACTCTATCGGAGGCAGTTGCAGGCGGCTGAACCCCAGGTCAAAGCCGGGCCAGCCGCCCCCCATCCACGGCGAGCGACGCCCCGGTCACGAAAGCCGCATCGTCCGAGGCGAGGAAGGCCACCGCCGCCGCGATGTCCTCCGGCCGCCCGACATCGCCGGCCGTGAGCGTCTCGGCGCCCGACGCCAGGTTCGGGTTACCCCGCAGCATCTTCGTTTCCACCGCGCCAGGCAGGATGGCGTTGGCGCGAATCCCCAGGGGCTTGCCCTCGATCGCGGTAGACCGGGTCAACGACAGCATCGCCGCCTTGGCCGCGGCATAGGGGGCCACGTCCAGCGTGGTCTCCACCGCATGCACGCTGGCGATATTCACGATGGCCCCACCGCCCTTCATGTGGCGGAAGGCCTGGCTGGTGAAGAAGGCCGCGCCCAGCAGATCCACGCCCAGGACGGCAAGCCAGTCGGCGCCGCGTAGCTCGGCCAGAGGACGGAAATTCATCAGCCCGGCATTGTTCACAATGATGTCCAGGCGCCTGAAATGCGCCATCGTCTCCTCGCAACAGGCGGCGACGGCGGCCTCATCCGAGACGTCGCAGGCGATGGCAATGGCATCCGGCGCACCGGCTTCACACACGGCCGCGACATGGGCATCCATCCCATCCAATCGGAGGTCCGCGAGCACCACGGCGGCGCCCTCCTGGCCCAGCCGGATCGCCGTCGCCAGGCCGATGCCGCCGCCGGCGCCGCTCACGATCGCTACCTTGCCGTCAAGCCGCATCGGGTTTCGCTTTCTTGTCAGGCTGCACATCGACCAACTGGCTACGGACCAAGCTACGGGCATAGTCCTGTTGCGCGAGTACCACCGGATTTTCCTGGTGGCTCGGCAGGAAAACGGGCAGGGCAAGACACACGCTCTGGGTCGGCAGGAGGTTTTTCCAGTTGGCGATCAGCGTCTTGTAGGCGCGCCCTACCGCGCGCGGATTGCGATCGAGATCGTAAAGCCCCAGGGGGTTCACCCGCCCGTTGTTTTCCCGCAAGGCGCTGTCCCAATCCACCTGGTCGGTCAGCGAGTACCAGGTGAACCCGACCACCGCGATGCCGTCGTTGCGCAATCGCAGCAGGTTCGCCCATTCCTTCCAGAGCCACAGCACCGCCTCGTCGCCTTTTGGACCCTCGGCGAGATTGGTCTCGGTGTGCATCACCGGAAGCTTGTAGCGGTCGAAATACTGCCGGGTGATCTCGGCGTATCCGAACACCTCGCCTGAGCCGCTGGTGGTCCCGTCGGCCCAGACCCGGTGCTCGTTGGTCTGGTAGTAGTCCGTGCCCAATATGCAGTGGCGACGGAGACGGTTCGTGAGGAAGAAGCTGTACTCCTCCGGCGTCATCCCGTTCTCCATCAGGAAGCGGTAGGTCCGGGCATCCACGTCGTGGCCATAGTTGAGGTCGAGGGAAAGAAAGCGCTCGGTGTTGAATTGTTCAGCCCGCCCGATCGCGTTGGGGCTGTCGGCATGAAAATACTCCGATGATTCGCTTTGGATGAATATCGCATCCGGCCGGACCTGGAGGATCGCCCGCATGGCACAGACATTGGCTTTGACGATGTGCTTCAGCGCGGTGACGAAGGCGCGCTCACTGCTGAGTTGCTCGTTCCACCAACCCCAGCGCGCCGAGAAGGTCGCGCAGATGAACATCTCGTTCACCGGGGTGTAGAGCTGGATCCAGGGAAAGCGCGTGGCGAAGTCGCGGGCATAGGTGGCGAACAGCCGGGGGAAATCCGGATTTTGGAAGTTGCCGATCCAGTCCGGCACGCCGAAATGGCACAGGTCGACGATCGGCAGGATGTCCTTGGCCCTGAGATCCGCGAAGGTCTCGTCCGCAAAGGCCCAGTCGTACCGCCCGTTACCGAGCCAGGTTCGATGGATCGGCGGACCGTAGCGCAGGAACTGCAGGCCAAGCTCCTGAACCAGCTCGAAGTCGGTGCGCCAGTTCTCATAGAATCGGCATTTCTCTAATTCGTCGACACGCTCCGAGCCCCCCTTGATGGTGGGCGAGCTGTTTTCGATGCCTGTACAGAAGGCGAAGTTAAACATGAACACATACGTCCCGCGCTCGGCGTTCGACTAAGATCGACACTGTGCCAACGCGGCCCGGACAAGGAGGTTCCCAGCGCCCCGTTTGGCAAAATGCAACAGCCGGAATGAACACCGGACCGGCGCCATCACAGGCGCTGCGACGAAACTCTGGGCGTAGCAGGGGGTTCTCTGGCTGATCCGACCCGCCCCGCCCGTTGCCGATCGGCGCCTTTCCGAAGCACGACGCATCGCGCGCCATGCGCCGGCGGCCCGAGCCCCTTGCAGGCGCCGACCGGCCGGCCGACCACTGGCAGGACAGGACGCGCCACATGTCCACGACCCGCGACAGCATCGCCGACATCTGGGGCGCACGCACCCCGCATGGCTCCGGCGACGAGTGGCCGGTGCGGGTGGATGAGCAGGTTGGCGAACAGCCCGAACGCTGGGTGCAGGCCGGCTGCGTCCTCTGCTCGAACGGCTGCGGCTGCGACATCGGCGTGAAGGATGGGCGGATCGTCGGCGTTCGCGGGCGCGCGGCTGATGTCGTCAACAAGGGCCGGCTCGGGCCGAAGGGGCTGAACGGCTGGCAGGCCAACGGCAGCGCGGACCGGCTGACCCGGCCGCTCATCCGCCGGGCCGGCAAGCTGGAGCCCGCTTCCTGGGACGAGGCGATGGACCTCCTCGTGGCGCGGACCAAGGAAATCCGGGATCGCTATACCACCGGCGCCATCGGCTTCTACACCTCGGGTCAGCTCTTCCTCGAGGAATACTACACGCTCGGCCTCATCGGGAAGGCGGGGCTCGGCACGCCGCATATGGACGGCAACACGCGGCTCTGCACCGCAACCGCGGGCGCGGCGCTGAAGGAGACCTTCGGCTCCGACGGCCAGCCCGGCTCCTATGAGGACATCGATGTCACCGACTGCATCCTCCATGTCGGGCACAACATCGCCGAGACGGACACGGTGCTGTGGATGCGCGTACTCGACCGGCGCGCGGCGCCGAACCCGCCGAAGCTCATCGTCATAGACCCGCGCCGCACGCCGACCGCGGCGGAAGCGGACCTGCACCTGGCGCCGAAGGTCGGCACCAACATGGCCGTGCTGAACGGGCTGCAGCACCTGCTGATTGCCGGCGGCCATGTGGACCATGCCTTCATCGAGGAGCACACGCTCGGCTTCGCGGAGCTGGAGCGCATCGCGCAGGGCTACCCGCCCGAGCGGGTGGAGGAGATCACCGGCATCCCCACCGCCGACCTGATGCGGGCGGCGGAGATGATCGGCACCTCGAGGGGCCTGCTCTCCACCGTACTCCAGGGTGTCTACCAGTCGAACCAGGCGACCGCCTCGGCCTGCCAGGTGAACAACGTCAACCTCA
>JAQGHV010000090.1 GCA_028288785.1 Rhodospirillales bacterium
TCGGCCGACTGGCGGAGCGGCTGCCGGCGGGCATCGGCATGCGCCGGATGGGCGACCTGCTTGGGCGCCTGGTGTCGGATGTCGAGGCGCTGGACGGCTTCTACCTGCGCGCGCTGGTGCCCGGCGCGGCGGCGATCGCGGCGGTGCTTGGCATCTCCCTCGTGCTGGGCTTCGCCTCACCCGGGCTCGCCGCGATGGTGGTCGTGCCGCTGGCCTTGGCGCTGGCGCTGCCGCCGCTTCTCGCGCCGCGCGTAATGCGGACGGCCTCCGCGGTGGCGTCCCGGCGCGGCGCGCTGCGGGCCGCCGTTGTGGATCCCCTGACCGGCATGGAGGACACTCTGGCCGCCAATGCCGAGGCGCGCGCCGCAGCCCGGGTCGCGGTCGAAGGTGCGGCGCTGGCGGAAGCCGAGCGGCGTGTCGCGCGGGAAGCGTCCATCGGCGGGGCGGCGGGCGCGGTGCTGAACCGGTTCGCGTTGCTCGGCGCGCTCGGCTGGGGTCTCGCCGTAGGCGCGGAGGGCATGGGGCCGGCGGTGCTCGGCGTGTTCCTCGCGGTGGCATCGGCGGAGGCCCTAGGGCTGATGCCGCGCGCCGGCGCCTCGATCGCCGCAGCTTCGGCGGCCGGGGCTCGCCTTTTCGAGGCCGCCGATACCGCTCCGCCGGTGCCGGAACCGAGCGCGACGCCCGCGCTGCCGATCGGGAACGCGCTGCGGGTCGAGGGGGTGCGGTTCGCCTGGTCGGCGGATCGTGCGCCGGTGTTCGACGCGCTCGACCTCGACGTGCCGGAGGGCGCGCGGGTCGCGCTGCTGGGGCCGTCGGGCGCGGGAAAATCGACGCTGGCTGCGCTGCTGCTGAAGCTGGCGGCCCCGTCGGCTGGGCGCATCACCCTCGGCGGGGCCGATATCGCGTTGCTGCCGGCGGCCCTGGTGCGCACGCGGATCGCCTGCCTCACCCAGGATGCGCGGCTGTTCGACGACACCATCGCGGCCAATTTGCGCTTGGCGGCACCGGACGCGGATGACGCGGCGTTGTGGCAGGCGCTCGACCGGGCGCGGATCGGCGAGGTGGTGCGCGCCCTGCCGGATGGTCTTGCGACGCAGTGCGGCGAGGCCGGGGTACGCTTCTCCGGCGGGCAGGCGCGGCGGCTGGTGCTCGCGCGGGTGCTGCTGTCACCGGCTGCGGTGCTGATCCTGGACGAACCGGCGGCCGGGCTGGATGCCGCCAACGAGCGCGCCTTCCTCGAGACCCTCGAAAGTGCGACGGCCGGGCGCAGCGTGATCCTGATCACGCATCGGCTGATGGGCGTGGAGCGGCCGACGCGCATCCTGCGGTTGGTCGGCGGGCGAGCGATCCCGGCGGCGGGGTAGGCAGTCGCCGGGGGGATCGCTCCCCCCGGCATGCACGCTTACAGCAGTGCGGAGGGCGCCACGGTCGATCCGCTGCCACCGGCGATCTTCAGCGGCTGCATCATGAAGGCGAAGGCGCCGACATCACGCTCCGACATCTCGGCGAGCTTCATGTTTTCCAGCAGATGCACGCCATGCACCGCGAGCGCGATCTGGTGCACCGGAAGCGAGGCATTGCGATCCGGGTTCGGCGACACCTCGACGGGCCAGTTGTCGGAGCCGAGCAGAACCGGCTCGCGCGCGATCAGCCATTCCGCGGCGGCGATGCCGATGCCTGGGCAGCCGCGCACATACTGGGCATTGTCCACGCCCCAGAGGTGGTTCCAGCCGGTATTGATGATGATGGCGTCAGCCGTTTCCAGCCGCAGATTCTGCCGCGCGATCGCCTGTTCCAGGTCGGCTACGGTGATCTCGTAGCTCATCGGCAGGGTGCGCACGCCCTTGAGCTTGGCAACGTCGATCATCACGCCGCGGGTGAAGATGGTGCCGATGGTGTCCACGCCCATTTCGCGGAAGCCGTTACGGGTCGCGTTCGCATCATTGGGCACGCAGTTGTAGCCTTGGTCACCGATGGTCTGGTGCGGAAAGGCATCAAGCTGGGTGCCGACCTGGCCGATCTCGGAGATGACGATCTCCTCGTTGGAGCCGCGGTTGTTGGGCTCGGGATTCATGAAGGTGCGCTTCGTGTGCAGGTCGAAGCGGCGGGTGCCGAAGAAGGGCATGGCCGGCTCCAGCCGATGGCCGAGCTCGATCACCTGGCCGCGCGTGATGAGGCGCGCGGCAGCCTGGCGCTTTGCGTCGGTCAGCAGGTTCATGTAGCCACGCCGGTCGTTCGGGCCGAACCGGGATGGGCAGCGCTGGCCGGGTAGCGGCGGCGACCAGCCCGGCGTCTGCGCCTGGACCGGGGTGGCCGAGAAGCCAAGATGACCGGTGCCACAAGCTACGCAGGCCGCGCCAAAGAACCCGCGGCGGGAGAGAGTGGGCATAAGCATTCCTCCATTATTCGCGGCTCTTGCGACCGCGTCGGGAGGGTGCCCCGTTACCGTCGTGCGTTTCAAGAGCCAGCACCATTCGAGGGTCGGCAACTGCAATCTTGAAACCGCCTTGCCACGCCGAGATACGCCGCCAAGATCAACGGGACATGCCGCCCATCCTCATCGGTTCCGAAATCTACCGCCGCTCCACCTTCGGCGGAAAGCATCCGCTGTCGATCCCGCGGGTCTCGACCGCGCTCGACTTGATTCGGGCCTTGGGTTGGCTCGACCCGGCACGCTATCGCGACAGCCCTCGCGCGAGTGCGGCCGAGCTCACCCGCTTCCATGCGCCAGACTACGTGGCGGCGCTCGAACGCGCGCAGGCGGCACAGGCCGTGTCCGAAGCGGATCGCGCGCGCTTCGGCATCGGGGCGCGCGGCAATCCCGTCTATGCGGAAATGTTCGACCGGCCGCGTACCGGGGCAGGCGGCTTGCTCCTGGCCGCTGAACTCACGCACGATGGCGGCGAGGCGCATGTGCCGGGGGCGGGCACCCATCACGGGCGGCCGGACCGGGCATCCGGCTTCTGCTACCTCAATGACGTGGTGCTCGGAATTCTCGCCTGGCTCGACCAGGGCCTGACCCGCGTGTTCTACCTTGACCTCGATGCCCATCACGGCGACGGCGTGGAGGCGGCCTTTGCCGATGACCCGCGCGTCATGACGCTCTCCGTGCATGAGGCCGGCCGCTGGCCCTTCACCGGCACTCACTCGGCCGGGCTCACACGCAACATCGCGGTGCCCGAGGGCTATTCGGACGCCGAGGCGGCGTGGGTGCGGGAGGCCGCGATACTGCCACTGATCCGGCACTGGCAACCGCAGGCAATCCTGTTGCAGGCCGGCGCCGATGCGCTGGCTGAAGACCCCCTGGCCCGCCTCGCGCTATCCAACAACGCCTATTTCGCGACGGTTCGCGCGGTGATGGGCCTGGCGCCGCGGCTGATCGTGACCGGCGGCGGCGGCTACAACCCGTGGTCCGTCGCGCGCTGCTGGGCCGGGCTTTGGGGCGTGCTCAACGGGTTCGCGCCACCGGACCGCTTGCCACCGGCGGCGGAGGCCGTGCTGCGCGCCCTCACATGGGCCCGCGCCGCCGGCCGCGCCCCGCCGGAGCACTGGTTCACCACCCTGGTGGACCCGGTACAGCCGCCGGGCTCGGTGCGCGAGGAGGTCGTGGCGGCTTGCCAAGCCGTCATGGAGGACCTGCCGGATTCCATGGCATACTCGACGTTATGAAACGTCGATTCCTGATGAGCCTCGCGGCACTCTTCTCCGTCGCCGCAATGGCGCAGTCGGGTGTCAACGAGCCGCAGCCGCGCCTGCCGACGGAGCGCCTGGTGATTGCGACTCGCGACGGTCGGCAGCTCGACTTCAACGTTGAGATGGCGCTGGCACCCGAGCAGCAAATGGTCGGGCTGATGTTCCGCAACGCCCTCGCCGACAATGAGGGGATGATCTTCGACTGGGGCGCCCCGCGCGAAAGTGCGATGTGGATGCGCAACACCCTTATCCCGCTCGACATGGTCTTCATCGCCGCGGACGGGCGCATCCACCGCATTGCGGAGCGCACCGTGCCGCTGAGCCTCGCTACGGTGGAAAGCCGGGGCCCGGTGCGTGCAACGCTGGAACTCGCCGGTGGGGCCGCGGAGCGGCTGAACCTGCGCGTCGGCGACCGCGTGCTGCACCGGCTGTTCGGCACCCAGCCCTGAGACCGTAGGGGGATGCTGGACGCGGACGCCGCACGCACATAAGTTGCGCCCCGACCGGCGGGGCGTGGCGCAGCCTGGTAGCGCGCCTGTTTTGGGTACAGGAGGTCGTGGGTTCGATTCCCGCCGCCCCGATGGTCTGAAAAGGAATTGTTGCAATGGCGCAGCGTGCGCGAATTCATCCGGCTTCGAGTTCGGCCATGCAGGCCGGCCGTGCTCGGAAGGCCGAGTGGATCCTGGAATGGGAGCCGGGCGAGGCGCAGCGTGCCGACGCGCTGACCGGCTGGGCGGGTTCCGGCGACACCAACGCGCAGATCCGGCTGGTTTTCCCGAACCAGGCAGCGGCGGTTGCCTATGCCGAGGCGCGCGGCATCGACTATCAGGTGGAGGCCGCTAAGCCTGCGGCGACGGCGATCAAGCCGAAGGTCTATGCTGACAATTTCAAGTTCGGCCGTAGCGAGAACTGGTCGCACTGAGAACATCGGTTTGCGTCCTTAGCTCAACTGGATAGAGCCGCCGACTTCTACTCGGCTGGTTGGGGGTTCGAGTCCCTCAGGGCGCGCCACTGAGTTGCGCACAGCCCTTACTTACTGGGCTTTTTGCGCCCCCGAACTTCCAACCTTTCCGGGGTTGGAAGCGCCACGTTCCCGATCCGGGCCAGTCCGGCCGCCGCCATGCGCTCTTGATCCGCCGCGCGAGTATAGATTTCCACAACCGCCAAAGTGCGGTCCCCGAGAACCGCGCCGATCTCGTGGGCGGTGGCGCCAGCCTCGGCCATCCGGCGGGCGGTGGCCTTGCGCAGCCCATGCGGAGACCGGCCAGGCGGGATGCCGGCGGCGTCGCACCACCCCTTGAACCGCATGTAAAAACCGTTCGATGTGAAGGGCGGGCCGGCGCGGGTGGTGAGGAAGGTCAGCCGGTCATCGGGGATCTGCGCAATCTCCAGCGCCAACTCGGGGTGGATGGGGATACGCACCCGCGCGCCCGTCTTGACCTGCCGCACCTCAATCCGTCCGTCCCGCACATGCTGCCGGCCCATGCGCACCACGTCGCTGCGGCGCTGGGCCGTGTGGAGGGCGAGGGCGAACGCCAGACGCGCCACGGTGCCGCTGGGGTGGAATGCCTCGTACTGCGCTATCTCGGCATCGGTCCACGTCGCGTACCGGCTACGCCAACCACAAGCGGTTCGCGGACACGCTCGGGCTGCAGGTGTCGGCCATGCCGGCGCTCCTGATGCAGCCGGGGCCAGGCGCAGAGGCGGCGGCTCACTTCTGGGCGGCGGCCGGCTGCAACCCGCTGGCCGATGATGGCGACGTGGCGGGCGTGCGGCGCCGGATCAATGGCGGGGTGAACGGGCTGGCCGAGGTCGAGACGCTGTATCGGCGGGGGCTCGGCGCGCTGGTGTAAACTGGCAAGCCTAGCGCCACCCGCCGCCCGACCAAGTACGCCAGGGCGGCGAGTGCGACCGGGGCCACCGGCACACCATGAGCCTCTGTGCCGGAAATGAACAACGGCGCGAGGTAAAGCACGGCCAGCCCGACCCGCTCATAGGGCAGCCAACCGTTTCGCACCGCTTCGGCAGCCAGCCATGCGGCGGGGACGGCGAAGATCACTAAATCGTATTCCCCAAGCGACGGCACACAGAAGCCGGTCGCAACCACCATGGCCGAAATCTCCGCAGCACCGCCGGGGCGTCGGCGCGCGAGCCAGAGCATGCCCGCAACCGCAGCCACGCCGGCGACCGTCTGCGCCGCCCATGCCGTGCCAGCGGAAGCCCCTAGCAGACGCATCGCAGCGTATGGGCTGGCGAACATGCCAAAGCCTGGAGCGCCTTCCGTGAACCATGCCTTGGCCGCAGGGAGGCCGCTGATGAAGGCGAGCCACGGCTCAACGCCGAAGGCCAGGGCTGATGCGGCAACCAATGACGCGGCCGTAACGGCGGCAGATACGAAGGCGTGCCAGCGGCCAGCGACGGCAAGGAGCAAGGGCGCGAGAATCGCCAGTTGCGGCTTGTAGGCAAGGCAGCCCAACAGCGCGCCCGCGACGATCGGGCGCTGGTCGAGTGTCACGGCCGCGCCCGCCAGCAGTGCGGCCGAGAGCAGCGAGTTTTGCCCATAGAGGCCGCAGAGTGCGACCGAGGGAAATGCGGCGAGGATGGCTAGATGCCCGCAGGCAATCTTGCGGACGGCGGCCAGGTAGGCGATCCCGGTGCCGGTGAGCCAGAGTGCAGCAGCCGCGGCAAACGGCAGAAACGCAAACGGCAGCCAGATCAGAAGCGCGGTCGGCGGATAAAATAGCGGCGCATAGATGCCCGGCCCGAACACTGCCGCAACCGCCTCGCTCCCGCGCGCCCCGTAGGCCGCAGCTAGATCCCCCTGAATAGCGAAGTTCGCAGCGGTCCAAAACGCCGCGAAATCACCGGCAACATGCCTCGCCGGGTCGGTCCATGGGATCGAAGCTGCCAGGGCTGCGAAGCAGATGAGCAGCATCAGCCCGAAGGCGCGGGCGATGTCTGGCCGGAGCCAAGTCGCGTCTCTGAGCGATGATGTGGGGTTCATTGCGCGGATGCTAATACGAAACGATGCGCGCTGTACCGGGAAAGATCGGGTGAACTACGCGCGGGCGATGGCGATGGGGTGAACTGTTCGGGTGCGCATTAGTCTCGACATCGCATCAGTCGGTGGGTAGTGTGACCAGCATACCGTCACACAGGAGCCCGCCATGCCGAGTATTAACTCGCCGATCTACGACCGGGGCCACAGCGGTGCCGAGTATCGTCAGGCGATGGGCAGATACATCCGTGGCTTCCGGATAGCCGGGCGAATGACGCAGACCGAGGTGGCCAACGCTGTCGGCGTTGGTAAGGCGACCATCTCGGCCATTGAGCTAGGGAGGCTCGCCCTCCCGCCCGAACGTTATCTGCAGTTTGCCGAGGCGCTGGGCGTCGATGCGGTCGAGTTCGTTAAGGAGGCGCTTCAGAACTCTAACCCATGGGCTTTTGCGGTGCTGTTCAAGGACAACCCGAAGGCTGAATTCCGGAAGATTAACAACAGGATCAACAGCCGCTCTGCCGAAGCCTGAATCATCAAGCAATGCTTGATAGTTGCCGGGCGGGAATGGTATTCTGCGCGCGCTGCGGTCGCGTGAAAAGCTACACGACTGGACAAGGGCTTTCGTCAAGAACGGGTCGCCGGAAATAGCCCCGGTCCGTGACAGACAACCGGGTTCGCTCGGTTCAATGCCGGGGTTGCGACCGGCCCGCAGCATCAGGTCAGCGGCTCTCGCGCGGGAGCGTCCTAGGCAACCCCCGCGATGATCCGCCTCAAGCCGCTCGGTTCCGAAAGGGGCCGGGCGGCCTGCTATGCGCCGCGAGACCGGATCACTGCCGCAAGGCAAATCTCTCGCGGACACGGCCTCTCCGCGCAAGCGGGAGTGGCGAGGGTGAAAACCTCCAGAACCCCTCGGTCAGAAATGGCCGGGGGGTTCTGCTTTGTGGGGTGCGCAAGTATTGCCTAATAATAGCCGTGCGCTGGAAAAGGTTGGAAATCCGCCTGTAAGTCATTGATCTATAACACCCACGTTTTTGTGGGTTGGAAGCCTTAAGCCCCCGCAGTCGCCCACAATATCTACTCCCTCAGGGCGCGTCCGTCGTCACTGCCGGCAAGCTAGGCCGCATCTTCGTAGCGGAAGAATCCGGTCTTGAGGCCCGCTAGCGTGCGAATCATCTCGCGGTGGAAGTAGGGCATCGCCTTCAGGCGATTGAAGACGCGGCCCCGTAGCCGGGCGAGGGTCACCGAGTCGCTCTGGAAGAAGGGCGTCATCAGCCGCGACGCCATCTGGTAGAAGCGGATATACGCCCGCCGTGTCACGCCGTGTTCGGTGAGCGCGGTGTGGATGTCGGAACAGCGCTTCAGCGCATCGGCCAAAGCCATCGCATCGAGCAGCGCGGCGTTCGCCCGCTGGCCCAGCTGCGGCGAGGTTGCGTGCGCGGAGTCGCCCAGCAGCACCAGCGGCCGGCGGAACGGCGTGGGCGCGGAGTACTGGATGTAGCGCGCGACCCGCGGCGGCCCGCCTAGCGTGGCGCACCCAACCGGCAGCCAGCCGAGCATCACGCGCGCCGCGATGTAGCGCTGGGTAAGGCTGCCAGGCGCGAAGCCGGGATCGGGCACGAACAGGGTGACGTGATGGCGGGCGCGGGCGAGGCGAACGCCGGCGGCCAGCCCGGCGATGCCGGCGCCGACGACGGCGATGGAACGGCGTTCTCGCAAGTCTCGTGTCTAGCCCCGTTCCGCTGAACGTGAAGCAGCGAGTTCGGTGCCGCAACGGTGGCCAACAGAAAAAAACCAAAGAATGGGGCCCGGGGAAATTCCTTTCTCCAGCCTTCCTGCTTTCCACAAACGCCACACGCCTTCCCCGCACGCCGCCGGGTGGCTAGTCTGGCCCCCGTCTCAGGGAAGGAATTTGGCCATGACCGACGCCTGCATCATCGGCTGGGCGCACAGCGCATTCGGCAAGCTTGAGGACGCGCCCGACCTCGAAACCCTCATCGGCCGCGTCGCGCGCGCCGCCATCGAGGATGCCGGCGTCGCGCCCGAGGAGGTCGATGCCGGCTTCGTCGGCGTCTATGGCGAGGGCTTCACGCCGCAGGGTTTCCCATCCTCGCTCGTGCTGCAGCACGTGCCGGAGATGCGCTTCAAGCCGATCACCCGCTTCGAGAACGCCTGCGCCACCGGCTCCGCCGCCATCCATGGCGCGCGTGATTTCATCCGCGCGGGGCGCGGCCGCATTGCGCTGGTCGTGGGTGCCGAGAAGATGACGGCCGTCAGCGGTCAGCGCGTCGGCGAGATCCTGCTGACCGCGAGCCACCAGGCGAGCGAAGGCGCCATCACCGGCGGCTTCGCCGGCGTCTTCGGCCGCATCGCGGAGACCTATTTCCAGCGCCATGGCGACCAGGCCGACGCGCTCGCCACCATCGCCGCCAAGAACCACAAGAATGGCGTGGACAATCCCTGGGCGCAGATGCGGAAGGACCTGGGCTACGCCTTCTGCCGCGAGGAAAGCGCGAAGAACCCGTATGTCGCGGGCCCACTGAAGCGCACCGATTGCTCGCTGGTGTCCGACGGCGCGGCGGCCATGATCCTCGCCGATGAGGAGACCGCGCGGGCGATGGCGAAGTCGGTGAAGTTCCGGGCCGCCGTGCAGGTGAACGACCTGTTGCCCATCGCTAGCCGCGACATCATCCGCTTCGAGGGCGCGCGCGAAGCTTGGCTCCGCGCGCATGCGGATGCCGGGACGGGCATCGGCGACCTCTCCTTCGTGGAGACGCATGACTGCTTCACGATCGCAGAGCTCATCGAATACGAGGCGATGGGCCTCACCGCGGAAGGGCACGGTGCGCGCGCGGCGATGGAGGGCTGGACGGCGGCGGATGGCCGCCTGCCGGTAAACCGCTCGGGCGGGCTCAAATCCAAGGGCCACCCGATCGGCGCGACGGGTGTCTCCATGCATGTCCTGGCGGCGATGCAGCTCACCGGCACGGCGGGTGCGATGCAACTGCCGCGCGCTGACCTCGCCGGGGTTTTCAACATGGGTGGTGCCGCGGTCGCGAATTACGTCTCGATCTTGGAACGCGCCTGAGCCGCCGCATCCATCCTTTGTTCAGCTTTGCCGCCTAGGTTCGCAAGGCGCGGTTGATTTCGGCCGTGCGATTCGAGGCGGAAATGGCGAGCATGACGCTGCGGCACGCCGAACCGGTGCTTACCGGAGTGAGGAAAACCCTCACGGTGGTGGATGGCGCTGGGAAGTATCCCGCCGCGCCGCCACGCGACCCCGCGCTGGAGATGGTGCGGGCACTGCCGGAGCCGGCTATCCTCTGCGACCGGTCGCTGCGTGTGTTGATGGTCAACGCCGGCGCGCTGCGAATGCTCGGGCTGGAGGCGGCGCCTGTCCCTGGTACCGAAATCGGGCGGATCCTGGTCGAAAGTCCCCGCTTCACGCCCGCCGCCGCGCGGCTGTTGCACCGCGTGATGACCGCCGCCCTGGAGGGGGGCGACTGCGGTGAGATCCCGATGCGCGGTGCCCCGACGCTCGCCTGCCATCTCACACTTCTGCCGGGCGGGGTGCTGCTGCTGCGGCCGCGCCTTGTGGAAACGCCCTGGCCGGTCGCGAGCATGGATGCGCTGACCGGCCTTGCCGATCGCCAGACCTTCCTCGCCAAGCTGCATGCGGCGCTGAGTGATGGGCAGCCCTGCGCCGTCCTCATGCTCGATTTCCGGGGCTTTCGGTCGGTGAATGACGGGCTTGGCGATGCCGCCGGCGATGTCGTGCTGCGCGAGGCGGCGCAGCGGCTGAAGGATGGACTGCGCTCCAACGACCTGGTGGCGCGGATCGCGGCCGATGAATTCGCGGTGCTGCAGCCCGGCGTCGACAGCGCGGCCGTGGCGGAGCGGGTGGCCAGGCGGCTCACCGCGCGATTGTCGGAGCCGATCCAGGCCGGCGGCCAGGCGGTGGTGCTGGTTGCCCGCGCGGGCTTCGCCCTGGCGCCCGCGGACGGCACGGAAGCGGCCGCGCTGCTGCACTGCGCGGGCTTAGCGCTCGCCGAGACCAAGATGGACGGTGCCGGCGGCGCGCGTCGCTTCGATCCCAGGATGGAGCAGCGGGCCAAGACGCGGCACGCCATCGCCTCGGGCCTCAGCGAGGCGCTGGCCCGTCGCCAGTTCGTCCTGCACTACCAGCCGCTGATGGACCTCGCGACCGAAAGGGTCACCGGTTTCGAGGCGCTGATCCGCTGGAACCACCCGGAACGCGGCCTAATCCCGCCGATGGCCTTCATCCCCGTCGCGGAGGAGCGCGGGATGATCGGAGCGATCGGCGAATGGGTGCTGCGCGCGGCCTGCGCGGAGGCGGCGGGGTGGCCCGCGCCGCTGACGGTCGCCGTCAATGTTGCCGTTGCGCAATTCGCTGATGGCCGGTTGCCCGCCATCGTCGGCGATGCCCTGGAGGCCTCGGGTTTACCCGGCTGGCGGTTGGAGTTGGAGATCACGGAGTCGCTGGCACTCGCGCAGACGCAGGTCGTGCGGGGGCAGATCGATGCCATCCGGGCGATGGGGGTGCGTTTCGCGGTCGATGATTTCGGCACCGGCTATTCGACGCTGGCGCAGCTGCGCAACCTGCCGTTCGACCGCCTCAAGATCGACCGTAGCTTCGTCCGCGAGCTACCATCCGGCTTGGAATCCGTGGCGATCATCCGCGCCGTCGCGGAGCTCGGCTCGGCGCTCGGCTTGGCCATCACAGCGGAGGGCGTCGAGACCGAGGAACAGCGCGACGGGCTGAAGGCGATGGGCTGCACCGCTGCGCAGGGCTTTTACTACGGGCGGCCGGAGCCTGCATCCTCGGTCCCGGGCGTGCTGGCCCGCCTCAACGGCGCGCCGATCTAGTCGGGCAGCATCACGACGGCGGCAGCCTGGGCGGCGATACCCTCGCCGCGGCCGGTGAAGCCCAGGCGCTCGGTGGTGGTGGCCTTGACCGAGATGCGGGAGACGCGGGCGCCGAGTAGCTCGGCCAGGCGCTCGCGCATGGCATCCGCGTAGGGTGCGATCTTGGGGCGCTCGCAGATCAGGGTGACGTCGGCATTGGCGAGCATCCCGCCGCGCGCGGCGATGCGGGCCGCGGCGTGGCGCAGGAAGCGGGCGCTGTCGGCATCCTTCCATTCCACCTCGGAGGGGGGGAAGTGGCGGCCGATATCGCCCTCCGCGAGCGCGCCGTAGATGGCGTCGCAGAGCGCATGCAGCCCGACATCTGCGTCGGAATGGCCGTCCAGGCCGAGCGGGTGCGGGATCGCGACTCCGCACAGGATCAGTGGCCGCCCGGCGACAAGACGATGCACGTCGAAGCCGGTGCCCATGCGGGGCATGAGGGCAGGGGTTATCAAGGCGGTCACGCGGGCGAGATCCTCGGGGTGGGTGATCTTGATGTTGCGCTCCGAGCCCGCGACCAGGGCAACGGCGAGATCCCGCGACTCCAGCAGGGCGGCGTCGTCGGTGACTTCGGCCGTCGCGGCTTGGTGAGCGGCCAGCAGTGGCGCGAAGTGGAACGCTTGCGGCGTCTGCGCGCGGAACAGGTGCTCGCGAGGGACGGTGGCGGTGATGATGCAGGCTTCGCCGCGCTTCAATGTGTCCGTGACAGGATGCGCGGGAATCGCGCCCGGGTGGTGATCGAGTGCCGCGATGAGCGCGGCGATCGTCCCGGTGGGGATGATGGGGCGGGCGGCGTCGTGGATCAGCACCAGCTCCGGCGCATCGCTGGCAAGCGACTCGAGCCCGGCGCGGACGCTGGCCTGCCGCGTGGCGCCGCCGGCGACGGGCGCCAGGGAAGGCAGGCCTGCCAGAAGGGATGCCACCAGCCCCTCCTCGCCAGCCTGACAAACCGGTAGGAGGGTCGTGACGATACCCTCGGCAAGCAGGGCTTCCGCCGCGTGGCGCAGCACCGTCCGGTTGCCGATGCCGGCGAACTGCTTTGCCGTGTCACCACCGAAGCGGGCGCCGCGTCCGGCGGCCATAAGCAGGGCGATGATGCGCATGCGCCGTTTAATACCGGAGCCGCTGCTACGATGCGATAGCCGGCCCCTTATGCATATTTCTATTGCAATTGGCCCGACAGACCTAGCCGTACGGCGGCGAGCAGCTTACCCTGATTAAATCATGAGCAACACTCGCGAAAATCCACGGCATTGCGCCGCTCCACCGCTAATGCGGCCCATCGACCTCGGCGGCGTGCGGATCGAACATCCCGTGATCCTCGCGCCGATGTCTGGCGTCACCGACCTGCCGTTCCGCCAATTGGCCCGCGCCCTAGGCGCCCCGATGGTGGTGAGCGAGATGATTGCCTCCCAGGCGATGGTGCGCGAAAATCGACAGACCCTGAAGATGGCGGAAGTGGACGGCTTTGGTGGCCCTGCCTCGGTGCAGCTGGCCGGCTGCGATCCCGTGGTGATGGGCGAGGCCGCGAAGCTCGCCGCCGATCGTGGGGCCGCTGTCGTTGACATCAATTTCGGCTGCCCGGTGAAGAAGGTTGCGGTCGGCCAGAGTGCGGGTTCCGCGCTGATGCGCGATGAGGTCGCCGCCGCCCGTATCCTGGAGGCGACCGTCCGCGCGGTCGATGTGCCCGTGACGCTGAAGATGCGGATGGGCTGGGACCACAACACGCTCAATGCGCCGCGCTTGGCGCGAATTGCCGAGGAATCGGGCATTCGCATGGTCACGGTGCACGGCCGCACCCGCCAGCAATTCTACACAGGCACCGCGGACTGGGCCTTCATCCGCCTGGTCAAGGAAGCCGTCGGCATTCCCGTGATCGCGAACGGTGACATCCTGACCGCTGAGGATGCGGCGGAGGCACTGCGGCTCTCCGGCGCCGATGGCGTCATGGTCGGGCGCGGCGCCTATGGGCGACCGTGGCTCATGGCCCATATCGCGGCCTTCCTGATGACGGGCATTGCTCAGGACGAGCCTACTCTAGCGCAGCATAAATCAATCCTTACAGACCATTATGCGTCGATGCTCACCTACCACGGGACCAATGTTGGTCTTCGCCTCGCACGAAAGCATGTTGCTTGGTATTCCAAGGGCTTGCCCGGTTCTGCTGAGTTCAGAGTTCAGATCAACTACGCCCTGGAAGCACCGGAAGTGCTGCGTTTGATCGATGCCTTCTATGATCCCTTGATCGAGCTGGGGATCGAGGCGGCCCGCGTCGGGTTCCAGGAACAAGGACGGATCGCGGCGTGAGTGGGGCAGGCAACCGGAAGTCCCGGCTCGTCGCGCGTTTCCTCCCCTCGCGCGCGGTGCCGGCGCCGGACGCCGCGCTCATCCTCGCTGCCCTTCCGGTGGCGACGATCGTGCTCGACGCCGATAATCGCTTCCGCAGCGTGAACAACGCCGCGGAGCAGTTCTTCGGCGCCTCGTCCAGTGGCCTGATCGACATGCCGCTGCTGGAGCTGCTGCCGAAAGACAATCGGCTCTTCGCCCTGCTCGAACAGGTCCGCCGCTTCGATGCACGCGTTTCCGACCACGACCTCACCTTGGAAAGCCCGCGCATGCACCGCCGCGGCGTGACGGTGCACGCCGCCCCCCTGGCCGAAATTCCCGGCAGCGTAGTCGCGATGCTCGAGGATGGGTCCACGGCCCAGATGCTCGACCGCCAGCTGAACTTCCGCGGTGCCGCCCGCGGTGCCTCCGCCATGGCAGCGATGCTCGCCCATGAGGTGAAGAACCCGCTCTCCGGGATTCGCGGCGCGGCACAGCTGCTGGAACAGTCGGCTCTCGAACCGGATCGCGAACTGTGCCAGCTCATCCAGGACGAGGTCGACCGCATCACCGGCCTGGTCGATCGCTTCGACATGTTCTCGGAGCATCCAGTGGAACGTTCCGCGGTCAATATACACCAGATCCTCGACCATGTCAGGCGCATCGCGGCGAGTGGCTTTGCCGCGCACCTCCGCATCATCGAGGAATACGACCCCTCCCTCCCGCTGGTCTGGGGCAACCGGGACCAGCTGGTGCAGATCTTGCTCAACCTCGTGAAGAACGCCGCGGAAGCGGTTGATCCGGTTGGAGGAGAATTGGTTTTGGCGACGTCTTATCGACATGGTGTCCGGATCGCGGTTCCCGGAAGCTCGCAGCGCGTGCACCTCCCGCTGGAGGTGAGCGTGCGCGACAATGGTCCCGGCATCGACGAGGGTCTGCGCGCTACCCTGTTCGAGCCCTTCGTAACCACGAAGCGGGGCGGGCAGGGACTTGGCCTCGCGCTCGTCGCGAAGCTCGTCGCCGATCAGGGCGGGCTGATCGAGTGCGACAGCCGTCCCGGCCGGACCATCTTCCGGCTTTCGCTCGCCGTGCCACCGCCCGGTGCCGATACGGGAGCCGAGGCATGACCGAGGCACGCACCGTCCTCATCGCCGATGACGACCGCGCCATCCGCACCGTGCTCAGCCAGGCGCTCGCGCGCTCCGGCTACCTGGTGCGGGCAACTTCCTCGGCCGCGACTCTGTGGCGCTGGGTGGAGGATGGCGAAGGCGACCTCGTCATCACCGACGTGGTCATGCCAGATGAGAATGGGCTCGACCTGGTCCCCCGCATCAAGCGGATCCGCCCCGAACTGCGCGTCGTGGTGATGAGCGCGCAATCGACCTTCGCGACGGCCCTGAAGGCCACCCAGCGCGGCGCCTTCGAATACCTGCCCAAGCCCTTCGACCTGAAGGAACTGCTCGCTGTCGTAGCGCGTGCGCTGGCTGCGCCCGCGACCGCCACCGTGCATGAGGAAGGCGAAGGTGCTCCCGCCGAGGGCGAGAAGCTGCCATTGATCGGCCGCTCCACTGCGATGCAGGAGATCTACCGCACCGTCGCGCGCCTCACGACCACCGATCTTACGGTGATGGTCACCGGCGAGAGCGGCACGGGCAAGGAGCTGATCGCGCGCGCCTTGCATGATCACGGGCGCCGGCGCTCCGGGCCCTTTGTCGCGATCAACATGGCGGCGATCCCGCGCGAGCTGATCGAGAGCGAGCTGTTCGGCCATGAGCGCGGCGCCTTCACCGGTGCGCTCAACCGTGGCGTCGGCCGCTTCGAGCAGGCGGCCGGCGGCACCCTGTTTCTCGACGAGATCGGCGACATGCCGCCCGAGGCGCAGACCCGCCTGCTGCGGGTGCTGCAGGAGGGCGAGTTCACCACCGTCGGTGGGCGCCAGCCGATGAAGGCAAATGTGCGCATCGTGGCCGCGACGCATCGCGACCTGCGCCAGCTCATCCGCCAGGGCATGTTCCGCGAGGATCTGTTCTATCGCCTCAACGTGGTTCCGATCCGCCTGCCGCCGCTGCGCGAGCGGATCGAGGACATCCCGCTGCTGGCGCGGCACTTCCTGGATCGCGCCCGTGCCTCCGGCCTGCCGTCGAAGCAGCTGGACGCGGAGGCGCTGGACCGGCTCAAGCTGCATGGCTGGCCGGGCAATGCGCGCGAGCTTGAGAACCTGATGCGCCGCCTGGCCGCGCTTTATCCGCAAGAAGTCATTGGCGGCGACGCGGTCAGCGCCGAACTCGCCGAGGCGTCGCCCATGGCTGAGGCCGAGCAGGGTGGTGGCGGAGGCGGACTGGAGCAGGCGGTGGAGCGGCACCTCGCCAGCTTCATGGCGGCGCACCGTGACGGGATGCCGGTGCGCGACCTGTACGAGCGCGTGCTGGCGGAGGTGGAGCGCCCGCTGCTACGATTGGCTCTGGCCGCGACGCGCGGCAACCAGATCAAGGCGGCATCAATGCTTGGGCTTAATCGTAATACGCTGCGCAAGAAGATCCGGGAGCTCGAGCTGCCGGTGGTGCGCGGCCTGCCCTGATGAACGCTTCTCCGGGCCGGCCGCCGGCGCCGGCGAGCCCGGAACCGGCGATCGAGGGCAGCGGCCGGCGGTTGGTGCACCGGGTCTTCGATGTGCTGCTCGGCCGCGCGGCAACGCTCGCGCTGGCCGTCGGCGCGCTGATCCTGGGCGTCTTCACCTTTTCGGAGCTGTCGGGCGGCACCCCCTTCGGGCCGGCGCGGCCGGGGCAGGTGGCGGGCCTCGTGCTCGTCAACCTCAGCTTCGTGCTGCTGCTACTGGCCTCGTTGATCGCGCGCCTGGTGCGGATGTGGCTGGAACGGCGGCGCGGCTCGGCGGGTTCACGCTTGCATGTGCGGCTGGTGGCACTGTTCGGCCTGGTGGCGGTGGTGCCGGCGATGCTGGTTGCGGGGTTCGCGGCGGCCTTCTTCAACTACGGCATCCAGGCATGGTTCTCGGACCGGGTGCGCACCGCGCTCGATGCCTCGCTCTCGGTCAGCCGCGCCTATCTGGAGGAGCATCGCCAGAACATCCGTGGTGATGCGCTGGCGATGGCCGCCGACCTCAATCGCGCGCGGGTTTTCCTGCCCGATAACGGCCTCGCCTTCGCCCGGCTGCTCGCCACCCACACCCAGCTGCGCGGCCTCACGGAAGCCTTCGTGTTCGAGCCCACGCTTGGCCAGGTGATGGCACATGCGGGCATGGCCACGAGCTTCATGCTCTACCGCCCGCCCGCCTGGGCCGTGGAGCTCGCCCGCACCGGCGAAGTCGCGGTACTCCCGGGCGAGCAGGAAGGGCGGGTCCGCGCCGTCGTCGGGCTCGATATCGCCCCGGGCTATATGCTGATGATCGGCCGCCCCATCGATGCCGCTGTCATCGCGCATATGGAGCGCACCGAGGCGGCCGTGGCTCAGTACGAGGCGCTGGAGCGCAACCGGTCCGGCCTGCAGATCAGCTTCGTGATGATCTTCGCGGTGGCCTCGCTGCTGCTCCTGCTCGGCGCCGTGCTCGTGGGCCTCGTCTTTGCGAACCAGCTCGCGCGGCCGATTTCGCGCCTCATCCAGGCGGCGGAACGGGTGCGCGGGGGCGACCTCACCACCCGGGTCGAGGAAGGCCGGGCCGATGACGAGGTCGCCAGTCTGAGCCGCGCCTTCAACCGCATGACCAGCCAGCTATCGGCGCAGCGCGCGGAACTGCTGGAGGCCTATCGCCAGATCGATGAGCGCCGGCGTTTCACCGAAACCGTGCTCGCCGGCGTCTCGGCCGGTGTCGTCGGGCTCGATGCGGAGGGCCGGATCAACCTGCCGAACCGCAGTGCCGCGGCCCTGCTCGGGGTGGAGCTGGATAGCGTGATCGGCATGCCGCTCGCTGGCATGGTGCCGGAGTTCCTGCCGCTACTGGAGGCCGCGCGAGCCGCGCCCGAACGGAGCCATACGGCCGAACTCCGCATCGGCCCGCCCTCCAATCGCCGCACCTTGCTGGCGCGCCTGGGGGCGGAAATGCAGAACGGGCTGGTCGAGGGTTTCGTCGTGACCTTTGATGACGTCACCGAACTGCTCTCGGCACAGCGCAAGGCGGCCTGGGCGGATGTGGCGCGCCGCATCGCTCATGAGATCAAGAACCCGCTCACGCCGATCCAGCTCTCAGCGGAACGGCTGAAGCGTAAGTACCTGAAGGAGATCACCTCCGATCCCGACACTTTCCGCGCCTGCACCGACACGATCGTGCGGCAGGTCGGTGAGATCGGCCGCATGGTGGATGAATTCAGCGCCTTCGCGCGCATGCCGCAGCCGGTGATGCGCCGTGAGCCGCTGGCCGACGTGCTCCGCGATGCCTTGGTCCTGCATCAGAACGCGCATGCCGACATCGAGTACACCGTGAAGGTGCCCGATGCGCCGCTGGAGGCGTTGTGCGACCGGCGTCTGATAGGCCAGGCGCTGACCAACCTGCTGCAGAACGCCGCCGACGCAATTTTGGGTCAGGAGGGCGAAGGCGTTGACGGAATTCGCGGACACGTCACCTTGTCGCTCTCAGGGGATGGCAGCTGGGTGGAGATCGCGGTGGAGGATGACGGCCCCGGCTTGCCGGAAGGCGAGGAGCGCGAGCGGCTGGCGGAACCCTATGTCACGCACAAGGCGAAGGGCACCGGGCTCGGCTTGGCAATCGTAAAGAAGATCATGGAAGACCATCGCGGGCGCCTGTCGCTTGAGGACCGTGGGGCCGAGCGCGGGGCGCGCGCCGTCCTCGTGCTGCCGCTTCGCGCCGCCGACGCGGGCGAGATCGAGCCCCGCTCCGAGATGAGGCTGGCGCATGGCGCATGAGATTTTGATCGTCGACGACGAGCCCGACATCCGGGCTCTCGTCGAAGGCATCCTGAGCGATGAAGGCTACCAGACGCGACAGGCGGCCAATTCCGATACCGCGCTGGCCGCCTTCCGCGCCCGGCGTCCGGCTCTGGTGGTGCTTGACGTCTGGCTGCAGAACTCGCGACTCGACGGGCTTGGCATCCTCGAAGCGATGATCCGCGAGGAGCCGGCGATGCCGGTGGTCATGATCTCAGGCCACGGCAACATCGAAACCGCGGTGCAGGCGATCCAGAACGGCGCCTACGACTTCATCGAAAAGCCGTTCAAGTCGGACCGGCTGCTGCTGATCGTCTCGCGCGCGTTGGAAGCGGCGCGGCTGCGGCGGGAGAATTCGGAACTGCGACTCCGCGCCGGTGCCGAGACCGACCTGGTCGGTGTCAGCCAGTCCATCATCCAGCTTCGGGGCGCGATCGAGAAGGTGGCGCCGACCGGCAGCCGCGTGCTGATCACCGGGCCGGCCGGCGCGGGCAAGGAAGTCGCGGCGCGGATGATTCACGCCCGCTCCAAGCGCGCCGACGGTCCCTTTGTCGCCCAGAATTGCGCGACGCTGAACCCCGCTCGCTTCGAGGAAGAACTGTTCGGCGTCGAGGCCGGTCCGGATGCTGGGGCGCAGCCGCGCCGCGCCGGCGTTCTGGAGCGTGCCCATAACGGCACGCTGCTGCTGGACGAGGTGGCGGACATGCCGCTCGAGACCCAGGGCAAGATCGTGCGCGCCCTGCAGGAGCAGGGCTTCGAGCGCATCGGCGGTGC
>JAQGHV010000096.1 GCA_028288785.1 Rhodospirillales bacterium
CGCCACCGGCCTCGATGTCGCGCAACAGGAGGTCGTGGTGGCGCAGCAGCGCGCCTCGGCCCCGCCCCTTCAACAAAGCGCCGAGCAGAACAGTTTTGCCCTGGCCACGCTGAGTGGCGGCCTGCCGGCGTTGCTCACGCCCGAGGACCCGCCGCTGCGCGCACTGCGTGTGCCGACGGTGGTGCCGGGGCTACCGTCCGAGCTGTTGCTGCGGCGCCCGGACGTGCGCCTGGCCGAGGCCTCCCTTGTGGCCAGCAATTTCGATGTGACGGCGGCGCGCGCCGCCCTGTTCCCGCGCATCACGCTGACCGGCTCCGGTGGCATCCAGAGCCTGGCGCTCGAAACGCTGCTGCGGCCTGGCTCGGTGCTGTACAATCTTGCGGCCGGCGTGACCCAGCCGATCTTCGATGGCGGCGCGCTCCGCGCCCAGGTCGAACAGGCACGCGGCCTGCAGGAGGAGAACTTGGCAAGCTATCGGCGCAGCATCCTCGCCGCCCTTGAGGACACCGAGACGAGCCTCTCCGCGCTCCGCCGCACGAGCGAGCTCGTCGTGTTGCAGGAAGCGCGCGAGGCGGCGGCGCGGCGCGCCTTCGAAATCGCCGATGCGCAGCTGCGCGCCGGCACGATCGACCTGCTGACGGTGCTCAACACGCAGACCACGTTGTTCTCAGCGCGCGACGCCCTGGCACTGGCCGTCACCCAGCGCCTGCAGGCGGCGGCGAGCCTGTTCACCGCGCTCGGCGGCGGCTGGACCATGCCCGAGGGAAGGATCACCCGATGAACGAGGTTCCCCGCGCGCCGGAGCCACTGCCCCCTGTCGTCAGCACGCCCGCGCTCACGCCCCCGATGACGCAGCGCCGGCGCCGTTGGCCGCGCGTGTTGCTCATGCTGTTGGTGCTCGCCGGCGGCGCGGCGGGGCTTGCCTGGTGGATGGGCTGGCCGCCCTTTGCGCGGGTGAGCCAGAGTGCGGCCCCGGCCGGCGGCTTTGGGCCCTCGGGTGGGCCGCGCGGCCGTGGCGCGCCGCCGGTGCCGGTCAGCGCCGTGGCGGCCGCGACGCGCGACCTGCCGATCTTCCTCGACGCGCTCGGCACCGTGCAGGCGTCCAACACCATCACCATCGTGCCGCAGGTTTCCGGCCGGCTGATCGAGGTGGCGTTCCGAGAAGGCCAGGATGTGCAGGCCGGCGACGTGCTGGTGCGGCTCGACCCGCGCAGCTACCAGGCGACGCTCGACCAGGCAATCGCGACGCGCGCGCAGCGCGTGGCGCAGCTTGCGAATGCGCGGCTGGACCTCACGCGGTACACGCAGCTGGTGCGCAACAACGGCGCCTCGCAGCAGACGCTCGATACACAGCGCGCGACCGTCGCCCAGCTTGAGGCGCAGCTTCAGTACGACGAAGCGACCATTGCCCAGGCGCAGGTGCAGCTGGACTACACGACCATCCGCTCACCGATCGACGGGCGCGTCGGGCTGCGCCAGGTCGATGTCGGCAATTTCGTGCAGACCAGCAGCACGGGCATCGTCGTGGTGACGCAGGTTCGCCCCATCGCCGTGAACTTCACGCTCCCGCAGCAGACGCTGCCGCAGGTGACCGAGGCGATCGCGGCCGGCCCGGTGCCGGTGAGCATCCGGCTGGGCGAATCGGCGATGCCGCGGCCGGATGGCGCCGCACCTCCGGCCGACCCGACGGGCACGCTGGTCACGGTGGACAACCAGGTGGACCAGGCGACCGGCACGATCCGGCTCAAGGCGTTGTTCCCGAACGAGGACCAGCGCCTGTGGCCGGGCGCCTTCGTCAACGTGCGCATGCAGGTGACCACCCTGCGCGGCGCGACCATCATTCCGCTTGTGGCGGTACAGCGTGGACCGGACGGCGCCTTCGTCTTTGTCGTGCAGCAGGACAACACGGTGGAGCAGCGCCCGATCGTGCTCGGCGTCATGCAGGGAACCGATGCGGTGGCCATGCGCGGGCTGCGGCCGGGTGAGACGGTGGTGACCTCCGGCGCGTTGCGCCTTGCGCAGGGCAGTGCGGTTCAGGTGGCCGAGGCGGTGCAGCCGCCGCCGCGACCCGCGGGTGCCGGTGGTGGTGGCCGGCGTCGGCAGGGCGGTGCGAACGCGCCTGAAGGGGGTAACCGGCCGGCCGCGACACCTCCGGCGGGAACACCGGGCCAGACAGCGCCTTCGGCACCGTCGACTCAGACACCCGCTGGCGGTTCGCCGGCTCAGCCGCCCGCTTCTGCCACGCCGACTCAAGCACCCGGTGCCGCTGCGCCGGCTCAAACACCCACTGGCGGTGCGCCTGCTCAGGCGCCCGCAGCCGCAACACCGGCCCAGGCACCCGCAGCCGGCGCCGCGCGGCCGTGAACATCTCGGCGCCGTTCATCGCGCGGCCGATCGCGACCGCGCTGCTGGGCATCGCGCTGCTACTGGTTGGCATCTACGGCTACCTGCGCCTGCCGGTTTCCTCGCTCCCAGAGGTGGATTTCCCGACCATCCAGGTGACGACGCAGCTGCCCGGCGCCTCTCCCGACACGGTTGCGGTGCTGGTCACCGCCTCTCTCGAACGCCAACTCGCGCAGATTCCGGGCCTGGTCGAGATGTTGTCGGTAAGTGGCCCCTCGGTTAGCCGCATCACCCTGCAATTCGGCCTGTCGCGGCGGATCGACGATGCCGCGCAGGATGTCCAGGCGGCGATCAACGCGGCGCGCGGCACCCTGCCCTCCACCCTGCCCTACCCGCCGACCTACCAGAAGGTGAACCCAGCCGACCCGCCCATCCTGACGCTGGCGCTGACGTCCGAGACGCTGCCGGTCTCGCGCCTGTCGGATGTGGTCGACACGCTGCTGGCGCCGCGGCTCGCGCAGGTAACCGGCGTCGGGCGCGTCGGCGTGCAGGGCAACATGCGCCCGGCGGTGCGGCTGCAGGTGGACCCGCGCCGCCTCGCCGCCTACCGCCTCAGCCTGGAGGATGTGCGCACCGCAATCGCCGCCGCGAATGTGGCCGGCGCCAAGGGCTCGCTCGATGGGCCGGCGCAGACGTCGGCGGTGATGGCGAATGACCAGGTGACCACGGCGCAGGGGTTTTCAGACATCGTCATCGCGTGGCGCGAATCCGCACCCGTTCGGCTGCGCGACGTCGGCGTCGCCGTCGAGGATCTGGAGAACACGCTTTCGGCCGCGTGGTTCGGTGGCAGGCCAGCGGTGCTGATCGACGTGCAGCGCCAGCCGGGTGCGAACATCGTGCAGACGGTCACCGCGATGCGCGCCCAGATCGAGACGCTGGAGCGCGCACTGCCGGCTGGCGTGCGGCTCGCGGTGGTGGCGGATCGTACCGAGACCATCCGTGCCTCGGTGTCCGAGGTGCAGCTGACGCTGGTGATCGCGGTCGGCCTCGTCGTCGCGGTGATCTTCCTGTTCTTGCGCACGCTGCGGGCGACCATCATCCCCGGCGTCGCGCTGCCGCTTTCCATCATCGGCACCTTCGCGGTGATGTCGCTGTGCGGCTTCTCGATGGACAATCTCTCGCTGATGGCGCTGACCATCGCGACCGGCTTCATCGTCGACGACGCCATCGTGATGATCGAGAACGTCGTGCGCCTGGTCGAGAAGGGCATGCGCCCGCTGCAGGCCGCCTATGAGGGCGCCCGGCAGATCGGCTTCACCATCGTCTCGCTCACCGTCTCCCTGATCGCGGTGTTCATCCCGCTGCTGTTCATGGATGGCGTGGTCGGCAGGCTGTTCCGCGAATTCGCGCTGGTGCTGACCATCGCGGTGGTGGTCTCCATGTTCGTGTCGCTCACGATCACGCCGATGATGTGCGCATTGCTGCTACGCCCGACTGAGGAGGAGCGCCCCGGCCGCCTCAGCCGCGGCTTCGAGCGTGGCTTTGACGCGCTGCTGCGCGGCTACGCCCGCACCCTCGACTGGGCGCTGCGGCGCGAGGCGCTGATGCTGGGCATCGCGGCGCTGACCCTGGTCGGGACGGTGTGGCTCTACATCATCGCGCCAAAGGGGTTCCTGCCCCTGCAGGATACCGGCCTCATCACCGTAACGGTGGAGGCGCCGCAGGACGTGTCGTTCCGCCGCATGCAGACGCTGCAGCGGGCCGCTGTCGATGCCATCGCACTGGACCCGGCAGTGGCCTCCACCACCTCGGTGGTGGGTGCCGGCACGCTCAACGCGGCGCAGAATTCGGGCCGTATCAGCGTGGTCCTGAAGGCGCGCGGTGAGCGTGAGGGGATCGAGGCGATATCCGCGCGCCTGAATGCCCGGGTGGCGGCCATTCCCGGCATCGTCGCATATCTCCAGCCGGTGCAGGACATCCAGATCGGCACGCGGCCCTCAAGCACGCAGTACCAGTACACCCTCACCGACAGCTCCCAGGCGGTGCTCGGCGAATGGGCGCCACGAGTGGTCGAGGCGCTGCGCGCACTGCCCAACCTGCGCGATGTCGCGAGCGACCAGCGCGAGGACGGGTTGCGCATCGCGCTGGACGTGGACCGCGCCCGCGCGGCGCGCCTCGGCGTCACCATGCAGGCGATCAACGACACCCTCTACGACGCCTTCGGCCAGCGCCAGATCTCGACCATCTATGGCCAGTCGAACCAGTACCGCGTGGTGCTGGAGGTAGACCCGGCACAGGCCGGCGACCCCGCGGTGATCGGCATGCTCAGGGTGCCGGGGACCGCCAGCACCGATGGCAGCGGCAGCAGCCAGGTCCCGCTCGCCGAGATCGCCGGCATCTCGCGCGTCGCCGGGCCGCTGACGGTGACGCGGCAGAACCAGTTCCCCGCCGTGACGCTGAGCTTCAATCTCGCCCGCGGTGCGTCGCTGGACGCCGCCATCACAGCGATCCGCGATGCCGAGACGCGCATCGGCATGCCCGACACGATGACCGGCAGCTTCGGCGGCGACGCTGCGGAATTCGCACGTTCGCTGGAAGGCCAGGGCATGCTCATCCTGGCCGCCATCGTGGTGATCTACATCGTGCTGGGCATGCTCTACGAGAGTGTGATCCACCCGATCACCATCCTGTCCACGCTGCCCTCGGCCGGCATCGGCGCGCTGCTCGCGCTCGAGATCGTCGGCCTCGACCTGTCGGTGGTGGGGCTCATCGGCATCATCCTGCTGATGGGCATCGTGAAGAAGAACGCGATCATGATGATCGACTTTGCTCTCGAGGCGCAGCGGGAGCACGGGATGACCCCGCGCCAGGCGATCCGCGAGGCCTGTCTGCTGCGTTTTCGCCCGATCATGATGACGACTCTCGCCGCCCTGCGTGGCGCCAGACCGCTGGTGCTTACGCACGGCGCGGGGTCGGAGCTGCGGCTGCCGCTCGGCGTCTCGGTGATCGGCGGGCTGCTGCTGAGCCAGGTGATCACGCTCTACACCACGCCGGTCATCTACCTGGCGATG
>JAQGHV010000258.1 GCA_028288785.1 Rhodospirillales bacterium
GATGGGCCGATCAACGCCCGCAGCATCCTCGCCTATGTCCAGCAGGCCCTGGCCAAGGCACTCAAGCCCGCCGACATCGTGATCATGGACAACCTCGGCAGCCACAAGGGCCAGGCCGTGCGCCGCGCGATCCGAAAGGCCGGGGCGAAGCTGTTCCTTCTGCCGCCCACAGCCCCGACCTGAACCCGATCGAGCAGGTATTGTCCAAGCTCAAGAACCTACTGCGCACCGCAGCCCAGACCACCGTGACAGGCGTCACCGATGCCATCGCCGCGGCCTTCGACGCATTCACACCAACCGAGTGCGCCAACTACCTCCAACACGCAGGATATGCCGCAACCTGATGAGAATCTGGTCTAAAAGGGCCGTGCAAGAATGCGTGCTGCTGCTCAACGCTATGGAGCGTCACAAGCCACTGCAGCGCCTCCCTCCTGTTCGACGGCCACCGGGCCATTACCGGCTTGCGCAGACACACGCCCGTTAGGGCCACCCTGAGTCGCGCCCGTACAAAGCATTTGGCGACCAGCGTAGGACGAGGGAGGCTGCCACATGCCGCACGCGAGGACGGCGCCCAGGGCCAGGAAGTACTCTCCGCGTCTTCCTGCAGGAACGGCTTGTCGAGTGTCAGATCCGCCACTGCCCGCTTCAGCCACGCTTCTCGCGTTCGAGGTCCTTCAACCGCCGCGCCGGCTCCACCTTTAGGTCACCGCATTCAGATTGCCGGCGGTAGAACGTCGCTTCCGATACCTCGGTCCAACGCGTCAATAGGTCCCGGTCTTTACCGTTCCGATGACGTGCGCCGCCGCCGCCTCGCCCGCCAGCATGGTCCGCATATCGGCCCCGTTCGTGCGCCACCAGTCGTACAAAATTCGTACATCCCACCCGATGCAGAAGTGCTTCACCCCCATCTCCAGGTATGGCTTCGCGCCCGAGATGTCCGCCAGTTCCACACGCGGGTGCTTTCCCATTTTCAGCGCCATTTCGATCGTCCTACGCTCCGCCTTCACGACGTCCGGGTGCGACCGCTGCCCGGTCAGCCCCAGGCTCATCGAGTAGTCGGAGGACCCGAACTGCACCATGTCGATGCCCGGAACCGACAGGATCCTCTCCAAGTCCTCCACACACTCGCGCTTCTCGACCATCATGGCGACCACAACTTCATTCAGTGCATCGACATAGGCCGGCGAGCCGCCCTCCAGCACGGTGCCCACATCGCGGCGCATGCCGACACCGAGACGCCCGCCTGTGCCGGGGGTTTCAGCGCGCACTGCGGCGACGCATAACTCGGCGTCGGCCACCGTCCGGATATCGGCGAACAGCACGCTCTGAAATCCCGATCCGATCGCCCGCATTGCCTGATGCGCGTACTGCTTCTGCTCAACCTTGATCATGCCGGAAAGGTTCTTGAGCTCGAACGCACGTCCGAGATTGTCAAGGTCATGCATGGTGAACGGCGCGTATTCGGCAGTGAACTCGACATAGTCGTAGTTCTCGGCGTCGCCGATCAGTTCCACGAGCGTGGGCCAGCTGGACAGGATATGCGTGCCGATCGTCGGTTCACCGGCGTTCAACTTCTGGCGCAAGCGGTTGGTCCGCATGGTGTCGTTTCCTCAGGTGAATTGGATGCTAGGCACGAGTGTGGTCCGACCAGGACATGCGCGCAATCTGTGCGGCGCCACTTGCCCCGGCGCCGAGATCCGATGCGTTGTGTCCTTCACCAGCTTCCCAATACGAGGTCCTGCCGTACGGCTCGCGGCGGCGGAGCGTATCGAGCGGGGGTACCTCGGTTCGCTACTGCGCCTGACGCTGCTCGCACCTGCACTGGTGGAGGAACTGACGGCGGGAAGCGCGGGATCTGCCCCAAGCCTTTCCAAACTGTTTCAGCCGTTTTCCCGAGCTCTGGGAACGGCTGCGGGTGGATCTCGACGAGGCGTCGCTCCGGCTCTTGGGCATTTCGGAGGATGGCCGCAATGCGGTCGAGGTCGATGCCATGAGCGAGGGCACCACTGACCAGCTCTTTCTCTCACTGCGCCTGGCCGCGATCGAACAGACGGTTGATGCCGGCATCCGCCTGCCCTTCATCGCCGACGACCTGTTCGTGAACTTCGACGACGACCGAGCCCGGGCCGGATTCCAGGCGCTTGCGGACCTCGCCCGGAAAACGCAGGTCTTGTTCTTCACCCATCACGCCCATCTCGCGGACATCGCGAAGTCGGTCGTGGGTGCCGAGGCCTATTCGGAGTGCAGGCTCAGTTAGGCGTCGGCGTGCGTCTTGCCGACGGCTCCGGGTTGATCTGCCCCCCGGAAGCGGTGCGCCGATGATGTAGTCCGGCGGCGGCGATGAGAGGTTGTGGGATGTGGCGGAAGAAGGCGCACACTCCAGAGGAGATCGTCGCGATGCTACGGCAGGTGGAGGTTCTTGGTGGCGGCTGGAGCCCTTCAGCTTGGTGACCGGTCAACGATTCGCTGCAATGGAAGATTGCTGAGGCAACCGCATCACCAAATCCAGTGGTATCGTGAAAAAACACGCTCGAATGCAAGGGTTTAGGCTTGAGCGTAAAAACACCCTATCCTCAAGGTTCGGAGATTCTCCCCTCTCCGCGGCTCGGAATTCGCGATATTTGCGGCACCACGCCATCAAGGTGACGCGCAAACCCCGGCCAAACCCGCGCCTCAGCACGAGGACTTCTGAAGGAGAGACAGGTTGCGAAAGAGAAGAATGGAGCAGCGCTAGGAACCGGAATCCAACTTTCTCTGGCACTCGGAGAAATTTAACAACGACCTACGGTTCTACAGCGCCCGTGCGTTCCAGCAGCACGGCGATACGAACGACCTCGGGCATTCCGGGTACGCGCGATGCTGAACGCATGGCACTCTATCGGCTCCGGGCGTGGTTGCACTTGACAGCTAAAGCTCCCTGGCGGACAGCGATGAATACGTCGAGAACAACGTCCAAGGGAAACCTGTGAGCACAGTTGCCAGCGTCAAACGCATCAGCATTCCACAAATCCGCAGCCGCAAGGGCGCGGAGCCTATTGTCTGCCTGACTGCCTATACGACGCAGATGGCGCGCCGCCTTGACCCTCATGTCGACCTGCTGCTGGTCGGCGATTCCCTGGGCATGGTGCTCTACGGCCTCGATAGCACCTTGCCGGTTACTCTGGACATGATGATCGCTCACGGTGCTGCTGTAATGCGCGGCACGGAACGTGCCTGCGTGATTGTGGATCTGCCATTCGGGAGCTACCAGGAAAGCCCTGAACAGGCGTTTCGTAGTGCCGCGCGGATCATGGCTGAAACCGGTGCCAACGGCGTGAAGCTGGAGGGCGGTGTCGAGATGGCCGATACGGTGCGATTCCTCGTGCAGCGGTGCATTCCCGTCTGTGCCCACGTCGGATTGATGCCGCAGGCGGTCAACATCGCCGGAGGCTTCAAGGCAACGGGGCGGTCAGACGAGGAGGCACAAAAGATAATGCTCGATGCTCAAGCTGTGGCTGAAGCCGGTGCCTTCGCGGTGGTGCTCGAAGGCACACTTGAACCAGTTGCTGCCGCCATCACTGCAGCTTTGCCAATACCGACCATTGGCATCGGCGCCTCCGCCGTGTGTGACGGCCAGATCCTGGTCTCTGAAGACGTCTTCGGACTGTTCAGCGACTTCACGCCGCGTTTTGTCAAACGCTACGCCGACCTTGGCAGCCAAATCTCAGAGGCGGCGCATACCTATGCCCAGGATGTTCGAGCCCGCCGGTTTCCCTCCAGGGAGCATTGCTTCCTTCCGAAAGCCGCAGGCAGCGCCAAAATCTGAGGTGGCGGTTCCGGCAAAATGCTCGAAAGTGCTCAACTGATTTAGGCTCTGTCATCGCGTTCAAGCCGCACCGGAGCGGCAGCGCTGGAGGCAACGGGAAGCATCGCCGCGTCGTTGGATAAGGCCCCGGGGTGGCCTTCCTTCACCCCGTGATCATGGCGGGGCAGCAGACGTAGCAGCGGATGAAGGTCTGTCATGGGCGGCGGCCCATGACCCCGTTACGGCCGTGGTGCAGCGCATATAGGCCGCGTGCTGTGAGATCCATGTCTGCGCCCTCCTGGCGGGACGTGCCCAGCGTCGCCGGGTTTACAACTGGCTGGATGCTGCCGCACATGCTTGCCGTGTCACCCCTGCTGACGGCGCGCCATGCCCAGACCGTCCGGGCCAATCAACTCCAGGGAAACGCCGAAGACCATGCTGATCGTCAGAGACCTCGAAGATCTGCGCGCCGCGCGCGTCAAACTCGGCCCGCTGGCCCTGGTCCCCACCATGGGGGCGCTGCATGACGGGCACATCTCGCTGCTGGCGGCGGCGCGCGAGACTGGCCTGCCGGTCGCCGCTTCCATCTTCGTCAACCCGCTGCAGTTCAGCCCGAAGGAAGACCTTTCCCGCTATCCGCGCGACGAGACCGGCGACCTGGCTCGGCTGGAGGCGGCCGGCTGTGACCTCGCTTGGCTGCCCCAGGTCGAGGCGATGTACCCGCTCGGCCGCGCCACCAGCATCGAAGTGCTGGGCCCTTCCGAGGGCTGGGAAGGCGCCGCCCGGCCGGAGCATTTCCGCGGTGTCGCCACGGTCTGCGCCAAGCTTTTCAACCAGACCGGCGCCGCCGTGGCGGTGTTCGGCGAGAAGGACTGGCAGCAGTACCAGGTGATCCGCCGCATGGTCGCCGATCTCGACCTGCCGGTGCGGATCATCGGCGGCCCGACAGTGCGGGAGTCGGACGGGCTCGCCATGTCCTCCCGCAATCGCTTCATGGATGAGGCCAGCCGTGCCCTGGCGCCGCTGCTGCACCATGCGATGCAGTCCGCCGGCACGGCGATCCTGCGCGGCACCCAGGCCGCGGCGGCGCTGGAAGCTGCGCAAGCGGGGCTCACCGCCGCCGGCTTCGCGGTGGACTACCTGGCGCTGGTCGAGGCCGCGACGCTGCGCGAGGCGGCGGCGCCACCGGGCAGGCTGATCGCCGCGGCGAAGCTCGGCGGGGTGCGGTTGCTGGACAACATCAAGGTGGGGTAGGGGCGCCGATCGACCACGGCGTGCAGGATCCGCCCCAAGGCTGACCGGCAGATGTCGCTTCGGCCCTTGATTTCTTGCCCGCGTCCAAACCGTGCGGATCCATACGGTTTGGGTCTCGGTGCTGCGAAGCGCGTTGCGGCGGCGGCGCGCGCATTCGGACCTTCACGCGTTAGAGGGAGATTCCGTCTGACTGAATCGCTTTTGGGTTTCCTCGGTCGCTGACTGTCTGATTCAAGCCGCTGGCTGGGTTGGAGGCCAGCTTCCATGGTTCGAGCCCCGTCGTGTGATCTGCGCGAGCGCGTGGTGGCCCTGGTTCGACAGGTGCGAGTTGTCGCCAAGCGGCCAAGGTGTTCTCGGTCAGCGTGGCGAGCGTGGTGCGGTGGTCGCAGCGCGAGCGTGCGACGGGTAGCACGGCTCCGCGTCGGTTCGGCAAGCCTTTGGGCCTGATACTGCTGCCTGAGCGCGATTGGCTTGTGGCACGCGTGGCGGCCGCACCCGATCTGACGGTGCGAGCACTGCGCGCCGAGCTTGCCGAGCACCGCACCGTCCATGTTGGCTACGGTGCGGTGTGGCGTTTCCCGGCCCGCGAAGGCCTCACCTTCAAAAAAAAGCCTGCACGCCTGCGAGCAGCATAGAACCGACGTCGCGCGCAAACGTGCGCGGTGGCGCCGCTACCAGGATCGCATCGTGACCTGCCCCCTTAAAAGTGGGCCGCCGGCTATGAGAGTCCGGCAGGCCCATGGAGGGGGTTTGAGATGGCGAGGGAGCAGCACAAGCCGGAGGAGATCGTGGCCAAGCTGCGGCAGGTTGAGGTGGTGACCGGTCAGGGCAAGGCGGTGGTTGAGGCGGTCCGGGCCATCGGCGTGACGGAGGCGACCTACTATCGGTGGCGCGCTGAGTACGGCGGGCTGAAGTTGGACCAAGTGCGCCGGCTGAAGCTGCTGGAGCAGGAGAACGGGCGCTTGCGATGGGCAGTGGCTGATCTGTGTGTTGGAGAAGCTGGTGCTCAAGGAAGCTGCCGCGGGAAACTTCCAAGCGCTGCGCGTCGTCGGGCCTGCGTGGTGCACGTGACGTCGCA
>JAQGHV010000260.1 GCA_028288785.1 Rhodospirillales bacterium
GCCATGCCGGCCAGTGCCGGAAGGCGCTGCCATGGTTGGTCGCCATGCAGTGCCACCCGCGCCGATGATCCTCGCAGCCGGCCCAGCAGCGCCATGTCGCGGATGGTGCCGATCACGCACAAAGCGAGGCGCGGGTCGGCCAGCCGCTCCATCGCCTCGACCAGCTGGACCAGGCCCTTGTGCTGGCGCGGCGTGCCCAGAAACAGCACCACGCGATCCCAAGGCCCGTAGCCGAATTCCTGCCGCACGCCGGCGCGGTCATGGAGCGCCGGATCAAACGTCGCTTCGTCACGGGCATGGCGGAGGATGCTGCCGCCATAGGCGCGCTGCAGGGCGGCGCTGGAGACGGTAATGCCGTCGGCCTCCCCCACCAGGGTCGCGCAGAAGCGGGTCCAGATCGGGCTGCGCGGGTGGGCGAAGGCCAGGGGATCGCTCGTGGCGGTGGCGTCGAGCGCCTCGAAGCTCGCCTGCGTCTGGTTGTCGAGGAAGGCCAGCTCGTGGTCGTCGATGTCGAGCAGCATGGGGCAGCCGGTCCGCTGGCGGATCAGCGCGCCGATCAGCAGGCTGGGCAGGCGCGGCTTGCCGACATGGACCAGGTCGCACTCCGTAGCATCGGCCAGGGTGACGGCACCGGCCACCAGGCTTCTGAGGTCGCCAGCCACGAAGCTCCGCATGGGGATGGCGCTGTCGGCGATGGGCGGCCAGATCCGGCCGCCCTGGCTCTCGAAGATCGGGCCGACCAGCTCCGCCGCCTCACCCGGGGCGGCGAGTTCGGCCAGCATATGCGCGCGCGCCACCGGGTTGTGCGCCATGTCCCAGGCGACGACCGTGATGCGTCGTGCATCAGGCTGCGAAGCCGGCGCGCTCGCCGCGGGATTGGCCGTGATGCGGGGCGCCGCCGGCTCCGTGGCGGTAACGGGTGCGGCACCTGCCCGCGCGGCGGCGAGGTTGCCCAGGGCCCGCGCGGCGGGCGGCGCGGCGGCCTCGATGCTGCGCAGGATGGCGGGCGCGGTCAGCGCCCAGGCGAGGAAACCAAGCCAGCCACCCGCCGGCGGCGTCGCGCCCAGCAGACGAGCCGCCCAGTCGCGCAGGGCGGGATCCGGCAGCATCGCGGCGCGCGCATGGGGGAGCGGCGTTCCCTGGATCAGTGCGGGTACGACATCGGCCGAGAACTCGCCGGCCCGGGCAACGGCCTGGACGACCAGGCGCAAGGGGCGGCCGGTGTGGCGTTGCAGGGTATCAGCGCGGCGGCTTTCGCGCCCAAGCAGCAGGAGATGAACAAGCTGGACATCCGCCGCGGTGGAAAAGCGCTCAAGGCCCACATCACTGCCAGGCGGAGGCTGGTCGAAGCCACGATCGTCAGCGTCAGCCACGCATTCAGGCTCCGCTGAGGTTCCGCCCTGGGTCGTAGAGCAATTCTCTATGTGATGGAATTACACAGATGAAATGACTGCACGTTCTTCAATGGTCACGAGCGTTGTGCAGTTCGTACCCCGTCAGCGGTCCGCGACCGGGCCGCCGACGAATGCGCTCACGCCTCGACCTGCTCGACCGCAACCACTTCGGGCACATAATGCCGCAGCATGTTCTCGACGCCATGCTTGAGCGTCGCGCGCGAGGACGGGCAGCCGGAGCAGGCGCCCTGCATGCGTAGCCGCACGATGCCGTCCCGATAGCCACGAAACACGATATCGCCGCCATCGCTCGCCACTGCCGGGCGAACCCGGGTATCCAGCAACTCCTTGATCTGTTCGGCGATCTCGAAGTCGGCGGGGTCCACATCCTCGACCTCGGCCTCGGCATCCGCACCCTCCATCACGGGCAGGTTGGCGGTGAAATGCTCCATGACGGCGCCGAGCACGCGCGGGCGCAGCGTCTGCCACTCGGTCTCATCCGATTTGGTGACGGTTACGAAGTCGCCGCCCAGGAACACCCGCGCCACGTCGCCCAGCGAAAAGATGCGGGCGGCAAGCGGGCTGCGGCCCACGGCGTCCTCGGCGGCGGTGAAATCCGCGGTGCCGCGCTCGCCCATCACATCCCGGCCCGGCAGGAACTTCAGGGTGGCCGGGTTCGGCGTGGCTTCGGTTTCGATGAACATGGCACTGGTCCGATGCGACTTGGAGGGGCGGTCATACCGCACGCAGCCCTTCCGGTTTGACGATAGGTGGCGCGGATGGAGGCAATGCGCAACCAGGTGCGGCATTCCCGCCACTCATTCGTGCCCTGCGACTCATTCTTGGCCTGAAGCACCTGGGGGCCTTGTCGGCGGGCGCCCCGGTCAATACATCTCGGCCTGTTGCAATCCACCCCATCCGTTGAGACGGGGGCGGGGCACGGTGCCTTATCGAAGGGCCGGACCCGTCAGCCAATTTAGGAGACTACTCGGATGAGCAAGGTCATCGGTATCGACCTCGGCACCACCAATTCCTGCGTCGCAGTCCTGGAAGACAAGGATGTGCGCGTCATCGAGAACGCTGAAGGCGCACGCACCACGCCGTCCATGGTGGCCTTCGCCAAGAATGGCGAACGCCTCGTCGGCCAGTCGGCCAAGCGCCAGGCGGTCACGAACCCCTTCAACACCCTCTATGCCGTCAAGCGCCTGATTGGGCGCCGCTTCGACGACCCGATGGTGCAAAAGGACATCGGGTTGGCGCCGTTCGAGATCGTGCGCGCGGACAATGGTGACGCCTGGGTCAAGGTGAACGGCCAGACCTACGCGCCGCAGCAGATCAGCGCCAACATACTGACCAAGATGAAGGAGACCGCCGAGGCCTATCTCGGTGAGCCGGTGACGCAGGCCGTCATCACAGTCCCCGCCTACTTCAACGACGCCCAGCGCCAGGCGACCAAGGAAGCCGGCGCCATCGCGGGCCTTGAGGTCCTGCGCATCATCAATGAGCCGACGGCGGCCGCGCTCGCCTATGGCATGGACAAGAAGCACACCGGCACGATCGCCGTGTACGACCTCGGCGGCGGCACCTTCGACATCTCGATCCTCGAGATCGGCGACGGCGTGTTCGAGGTGAAGTCCACCAATGGCGACACCTTCCTCGGCGGTGAGGATTTCGACCAGCGCGTGATCGAATACCTCGCGG
>JAQGHV010000116.1 GCA_028288785.1 Rhodospirillales bacterium
TCAACAGGTGGAGAAAAGCGTCTAGGCTTGCGGCCCGCGATGGAGGTCGAACATCGATCAACAGTGCGCCGCATCAAGCCGCCTGAGCGGACACCGAGGTTCGCCGAAGAAAGCGCAGCACGGCCGCTTCCTCTGGCCGAAGCGCGTGCGGTTCGGGCGCGCCCGGCATCAGGCGCAGCGCCAGGCCGCCGTCAAGGTAGGCCTCCTGCACCGCCGGATGGATGTAGCATTTGCGGCAGATGGTCGGCGTATTGCCGAGCCTCGCCGCCGTCACCTTGATTGCCTCGTTTAACTGCCGCTTCAGGGCGGTCTTGGCCTCCGCTTTGGGCATCGCGAGCAGGGCGAACGTCGCGTTGACCGTCGCCGCCCAGGTACGGAAATCCTTGGCCGTCACGCTCTCGCCCGTGATCTCTCGCAGGTAGGCATTCACGTCGGAGGACCCGATCCCGGCCAGCGTGCCGTCCTCGTCGACGTACTGGAACAGCTGCTCACCGGGCAGTTCCTGGCAACGCCGCAGGACCCCGGCAACACGCCGATCTTCAAGGCGTAGCTTCCAGATCTTGCCGGCCTTGCCTCGGAAGTGGAAGCGCATCGCGCTGCCCTTCACCGCGACATGCTCGTTGCGCAGCGTGGTGACGCCGAAGCTATCATTGGTTCGCGCATATTCCTCATTGCCGACCCGCGCAAGCGTCGTTTCCAGCAGGCGAACGACGGTCGCGAGCACCTTCTCGCGGGGCAAGCCGCTCCGCGCGAGGTCCGCCTCCACCCGCGCCCGGATGGCAGGCAGGCTTTGGGCGAACTGCGTCAGGCGGGCGAACTTGCCGCTGTCGCGATGCGTGCGCCAATCAGCATGGTAGCGGTACTGCTTGCGTCCGCGCGCATCGGTGCCGAGCGCCTGGAGGTGACCATCGGCATCGGCGCAGATCCAGACATCCTGGTACGCCGGCGGGATCGCCAGCATGCGAATGCGATCCAGTGTCGCGGCGTCGCGGATTGGGCGACCATCGGGACCGACGTAGCGAAAGCGTGGCGGCTTGCCGAGGCGGCGTACACCTGGCTCGCCCACCGTCACGTAGCGCAGCCCGGGAATCGTGAGTGCTGTGGACATCATGCCTGCCGCGTTGAACGCAGTTGAACTGGGTGGGTTCCAGGCACTTGCAGCCTGCCTCGCGCGAAGATGAAGGCGCGCGCGGATAGCCTGCCAAGTGGCGCTACGCTCACCGTACCCAGTGGGGATTTGAAACCGGGCGACACCCTGGGCCATGGCACGTGGTCGCCGCCTGCCCTAAACGCCACGAAACTGGAGATCGCCATGCCCAGCCTCGCCGCGCGCTTGCTGAGAGACCGCCGCGTTTGGCTGGTGGTGGCCGTCATCGCCGTGATCATCGCGATCCGGTTCTTCGGCGTGGCCGATTTCCTGACGCTGGACACGCTTCGCGGCGTGCGTGGCACGCTTACCGGCTGGGTCGCGGCGAATGGCCTGCTCGCGGCACTCGCCTATGTCGGCGTCTATGTGCTCGCGACCGCCCTTCTGGTGCCCGGCGCGGTGCTGCTGACGCTGACCGGTGGCTTCCTGTTCGGCGCGGTCCTGGGCACGGCGCTGACCGTCATCGCCGCGACCATCGGAGCGGTGATCATCTTCAGCATGGCGCGCATCGTGTTCGGCGCGGATGCGCTGGAGCGCTTCGGGCCCCGCGCCAAGGCGCTGGTCGAGGGGCTGCGCCGCAACGCCTGGTCCTACCTGCTGGTGCTGCGGCTGGTGCCCCTGTTCCCCTTCTTGCTGGTCAATATCGTGCCGGCCTTCGCGGGCATCCGCCTGCGGGTCTTCGCGCTGACGACGCTGTTCGGGATCCTGCCCGGCACCGCGGTGTTCAGCCTCTCGGGTGCCGGCCTGGGCCGCACGCTCGACAGCGGCGGCGCGCTCGATCTCGGCAGCATCCTGACGGCGGAAATCCTGATCGCGCTGTGTGCCCTCGCGGCGCTTTCGCTCGCCGCCATCCCGCTCAAAGCACGTTTTGCGCCGGAGCCCGCCAGCCCCTCGCGGCCGCCAGTCTGACCCGGTCGTTGGGCTCCATCGCAACCTGATCTAGGCTGCGCACGGGGAGGCAACCAACATGCTGACGGTCCATGGCCGCACGAACTCGGTCAATGTGCGCAAGCTACTCTGGCTGCTCGACGAGCTGGGCACGCCCTACGACCAGCGCGACGCCGGGATGGAGCACGGCGTGGTCAACACGCCCGCGTACCGCGCGATGAATCCCAACGGCCGCATCCCCACCATTTCAGATGGCGACATGGTGCTGTGGGAGAGCAATTCCTGCCTCCGCTACCTGGTCATGAAAGCTGGCGAGCGCGGTACCGCCCTCTACCCCGCCGACCCCGCCGCGCGCGCCAGCGTGGATCGCTGGCTCGACTGGCAGCTCTCCACCCTCGGCCCCGCCGAGAAGATGATGTTCTGGGGCGTCATCCGCACCCCGCCCGATCAGCGCGACATGGCGGCCGTGGCGAAATCCGTCACTGAATCCGGTGCCTGCTGGAGCATCATCGATGACCGCCTCTCCGACGGCCGCACCCACATCGAAGGTGAGGCGCTGACCCTCGCCGACATCGCGCTCGGCGCCTACGCGAGCCGCTGGTTCGGCGTGCCGGTCGGGGGCAAGATCGCGCTGCCGCATTTCGAGCGATGGTTCCACACGATCAGCGCGCGGCCCGCCTATGCACGCTGGCTCGGCGGCATACTCACGTGACGCCCGGGGAGACGCCCATGCACGACCTCACCATCCGCGAAGTCCGCACCACGCTGCTGCGCATGCCGTGGCCGGACGACCCCTGGCTCGAAGGTCATCCGCTTGGGCCGACGCGCGACCTCGTCGTGGTCGATATCACCACCGCGTCGGGCATCACCGGCATGGGCTACCTGCATCTGCTGACCTTGCCGCTCCAGCGCAGCATCGCCGCCTGCATCGAGGACGCGATGACGCCGCGCATCATCGGCCGCGATGCGACGGCCGTGGAGGGCATCTGGCAGGACCTCTGGCGCTCGACTGTCACCGGCGGCCGCGGCGGGGTCACCATGATGGCGCAATCGGCTATCGATATCGCGCTCTGGGACATCGTCGGCAAGGCGGCGGGAATGCCGCTCCACCGCCTCTGGGGTCACGTGAAAAGCAAGATCCCGGTCTACGGCAGCGGCTGCTTCCGCGACCTCCGCGGTGACGGCATGATCGCCAAGGCGCGGCACTTCGTGAGCCAGGGCTTTCGGGCAATAAAGATGCAGGTCGCCCACATCGGTGACTGGCGCACCGATGTCGACAACGTCCGCCGCATGCGCGAGGCGCTGGGCCCCGAGATCGAGATCATGATCGACGTGAACATGGGCTGGTCCGCGGAAGTGGCGATCCACGCCGGACACCGGATGGCGGAGTACGACATCTACTGGCTGGAAGAACCCGTCCTTCCCGACGACTACGCCGGCTACCTCCGCTGCGCCGAGGCGCTCGACATGCGCGTCGTCGGCGGCGAAACCCATTTCGGACGCGCCGACCTCAAGCCCTTCCTCGAAAACCCGCGCCTGCCCATCCTGCAGCCGGACCCAATGCGCGGCGGCCTCACCGAACTGCGCAAGATCGCGACCGTCGCCGAGACTTGGGGCATGACCATCGCGCCACATCTGTTCCCGGAACTGAATGTCCACCTCCTCGCGAGCATCCCCAACGCGTCCTGGGCCGAACACATGGGGCTGCTCGACGATGTTTGGGTGACGCATCCGGTCATCGCCGATGGGTACATCACGGCGCCGGAGACGCCTGGGCACGGGCTGGCGTTCAAGCCGGAAGTGCTGGCGGATTTCGTGAGGAAGTGAGCGAGGCCGGGGAAAGGGATTTCCCCGGACCCCATTCTTTTATTTTTGGGTTATTGGCCCGGGACGGGGGAGGGAGCGCCGACATTGCCTTTTCGCTCGGGCGGGGCGAGCGACCCGGCGAGATGCGATTGCCTGCGGCGCCAAGAATGTCGCTCAGATGCCGATCAGGCGCAGCGGTCCGGGCATATCCGCAACCGTCATGCCCAGCGTGTCCGCGGCATCCCCATCCGCCTGCACCGGCACGCCATCGCCCTGTAGCGTAACCCGGCTCGCGCAGCAGGCGCACGCCGGGCAGCAAGGGCAGCAAGGGCAGCAAGGGCAGCAAGGGCAGCGGCAAGGCCGCGCCGAGCAGCGCCGTCGAGAGCCATTCCCGCGCCGAGAACAGCGCGACATGGAAGCCCGGTTCCCCCTGCCTCGCTTCAGGCGCGAGGCGGAAGCACCCGGCATACAGCCGCCCCTTGGTGATGATGACGCTGGTCGCGTGATGTACCTCGCCGTTCATCTCGACCGTGATGCGCGGGAACTCGTTGCGATGCAGCTGGCGCAGCGTTTCCAGCACATAGGCCGCCTTGCCGATGCGGCGCTTCAACCCGAGGGCGAGATCCCGCACCACCGACGCATCGAAGCCGGCGCCGAGCATCTGCACGAACAGCCGCGCCCGCCCATCGGCAAACCGTGCCAAGCCCGGACGAAGCTCGACCATGCGCCCGCGCCAAGCGCCCCGCCGCATCTTCCGGGCGCATCGCGAGCCCCATTTCGCAGGCAAGGACATTCGCGGTCCCCAGGGGCAGCACGCCCAGCGATGCGTCCGTGCCGGCGATCCCGCTGGCCACTTCCGCCATGGTGCCGTCGCCGCCGGCTGCGATCACCAAGGCCTTGCCGCGCGCGGCACCCTCGCGCCAGGCGCTCCGTATCGCCGGGGCAGGCCGTCTCCGCCAGCTCCGAGCGCATGCCGAGACCAAGCATGGTGTCGAGCGCACGGGTCAAGCGACGCCTGCGCCGCACCCCGGCAGCAGGATTAAATACAACGAGCATGTGGTGGCACTTCTGGCAGCGTTCGGTTTACAATTTCGCGTCGGCACGACCGCTGTACCGTGACAGTGCGCAAATCAATGGTTTCACGCAGGATTCACGCGATTTCTTCGTTGCTCGGGATAAGTCCGGTGGACTCACTTTGATCTGCTGTGCCGGTATCACCGATGAGCGGCCCGAGCGGGCAGGAAGGACGGCTTCATGCACCCGACCGAAACCAAGCGTCGCTACCGGACCATCTTCATCTCCGACACGCATCTCGGCACGCGCGGCTGCCGCACGGACTACCTCGTTGATTTCCTGCGCCAAGTCGAATGCGAACAGCTCTATCTCGTGGGCGACATCGTCGATGGCTGGCGCCTCAAGAAATCCTGGTACTGGGATGCCGGCCACAACGAGGCCATCCGCCTGATCCTTTCGATGGCGCGCAACGGCACCGCAGTTACCTACATCCCCGGCAACCACGACGAGATGTTCCGCGACTGGCTGGGCCTTGGGCTGGAGCTCGGCGGCGTGCGGTTGCAGAAGGAAGCGGTCCACACCGCGGCCGACGGCAAGCGCTACCTCGTCATGCACGGCGACGAGTTCGATGGCGTTATCCGCTACGCAAAGTTCCTGGCCCATTTCGGCGACTGGGCCTACGATTGGGCGCTGTGGTTGAACACCGGCTTCAACGCCGTCCGCCGTCGCCTCGGCTACCCGTACTGGTCGCTCTCGCAATGGCTGAAGCGGCAGGTGAAGGGGGCAGTCAAGGCGATCGATCGCTACGAATCCGCACTCGCGAACGAGGCCCGGCGACGTGGGTTGGATGGCGTGGTCTGCGGCCACATCCACCATGCCGAAATGCGCACCATCCATGGAATGGCCTACATGAACGATGGCGACTGGGTGGAAAGCTGCACGGCGCTGGTCGAACACCGCGATGGCCGCTTCGCGCTGATCGACTGGGCAACGGAAAACCGCCTCACCTTCGCCGCGCGCCGGCCCTCGCCCGACCGCATCCCGGCGCCGGAAGCGGCGTGAACGACCTCGCAAACCCGATCACGCCGCAAGGCCCGATCCTGGAGCGGCGCGTGCCGTTGCGCTTGCTCATCATCTCCGATGCGTGGCATCCGCAGGTCAACGGCGTGGTGCACACGCTGACGCTGGTGACCGACATCCTGCGCGCCCAGGGCGACATCATCGACATCGTGGGGCCTGACCGTTTTCCCTCGATCCCGACGCCCGGCTACAAGGAAATCCGCCTCGCGCTGCGGCCGCGCAAGAAGCTGGAGGCGATCGCGCAGGCCTTCATGCCGTGCGCCATCCATATCGCGACGGAAGGGCCGCTCGGTTGGGCGATGCGCGGCATCTGCAAGCGGCGCGGCTGGCCTTTCACCACCGCCTACCACACGAAATTCCCGGAATACCTGCACGCGCGCACCCGTATTCCCATGCGCTGGTCCTGGGCGGTGATGCGCCGCTTCCACCAGGCCGGCGACGCCACGCTCGCCGCCACGCAGTCGTTGCGCGATGAGCTTACTTCGCGCGGCTTCACCAAGGTGCAGCCCTGGACGCGCGGCGTCGATCTCGCGCGCTTCAACACCAGCGAGCGCGATCCCTTCGATGGGTTGCCGCGACCGATCTTCCTCTATGCCGGCCGCGTTGCGATCGAAAAAAACATCGCGGCTTTCCTCAGCCTGGACCTGCCCGGCACCAAGGTTGTGGTCGGTGATGGTCCGCAACGCGCGGCCCTCTCGGCCCGCTTTCCGGAGGCGCATTTCACCGGCTGGCGCGACAAGGACGAACTCGTCCGCAGCTATGCCGGCGCCGACGTCTTCGTCTTTCCCTCCCGCACCGACACCTTCGGGCTCGTGCTGCTGGAATCCCTGGCCTCGGGCACGCCCGTCGCGGCCTTCCCGGTGCCCGGGCCGCTCGACGTCATCACCGACCCGCGTGTCGGCGTCCTCGATGAGGATCTGCGCGCCGCCTGTCTCCGCGCACTCGATTGCGATCGCGCTGCCTGCCGCACCCATGCCGAGAGCTATTCATGGGAAGCCTGCGCCGAGCAGTTCCGCGGCGCGCTGAGCATCATCGGGACCGGGCGCTAACGCGCCTGGGAATTTTGTGCCCTCAAGCGGCGGGCGCGCGCTCCGCGCGCTTGCCTCGCCGGACTACCGGCGGCGCCCATTCGGGCTTGCGGCCCGCGTGCCGGGCCAGAGATGGGTCGATAGCGCGAGACACTGAGGCCGGCTCGCTGGCCATCCGCGATGGCGGGTGCTAACGCCACGCCAGATGCTCAAGCGATTGGGAAAACACCCGGCCACCCAGGCGATCCTGATCCGCCTTCTGGTCCTTTACCTTCGCTTCGTCGCACGCACCACGCGTTGGACGCTCCTCAATCCCGAACACGCCGCACCGCTCGCTGCCGGGGAGGGCGTCATCTTGGCCTTCTGGCATGAGCACCTGGCCGTCTTCGCGGCCTGCTGGCGCATCGCGCTGTCCCGCGCCACCGGCGGGCCGGTGCCGGAGGTGGACATCCTGATCTCCGCGCATCGCGACGGAAGGTTGATCGCGCGCATCCTGGCCGAGGCCGGCGCCGGCATCATCGAGGGCTCCTCCTCGCGCGGCGCCACGCCGGCGTTGCGGCAGATGCTGCGGGCGCTCGCCGCCGGCCGCACACTCGTCATCACGCCCGACGGTCCGCGCGGACCTCGCCGGGAGGCCGCGCCCGGCATCGCCCAGCTCGCCGCCGCATCCAGCGCCTGGGTGCTGCCCTGCGCGGCGGTCACGACCCGCCGGCGCACCCTGGGCTCCTGGGACCGGATGGTGTTTCCGCTCCCCTTCTCGCGCGGCACCATCGCGCTTTCGCCGCCAATCCACGTGCCTCGCGACGGCGCCTCGGCCGCGTTGCCGATCATCGCCGCGGCCCTGACCGCCGCGCGCGAGGCAGCCGAGGCATGAGCGTCGCCCAGCGCGTCTGGCACGGGGTGGCGAGCCTCGCCGCGCCCCTGCTGCCGCTCTACTTCCGCATGCGCGTCAAGCGCGGCAAGGAGATCGAGGGGCGCCTCGGCGAACGGCGTGGCGAGGGCGCCGAACGGCCGCCCGGCGCACTGCTCTGGATACACGCCGCCAGCGTGGGCGAAACCCTGTCTATCCTGCCGCTGCTGCCGCGCCTGCTGGAGGCTCGCGCCACGCTGCACATCCTGGTCACCACCGGCACCGTCACCGCCGCCAGGCTGCTGGCGCAACGCCTGCCGCCGGAGATCGCGGCGCGGGTGCAGCACCGCTTTGTGCCCCTAGATGTTCCCGCTTGGGTGGCGCGCTTCCTCGATGACTGGCACCCGGACGCGGCCGCTTTCGTCGAGAGCGAGTTCTGGCCGAACCTGCTCGCCGCCGCCGCCGAGCGACGCATTCCCCTGGCGCTGCTCAACGCCCGCATCTCGCCACGCTCGGCGCGGCGCTGGGCCCGGATGCCCGGGCTGGCGCGTGAGACGCTGCAGCGCTTCACGATGATCCTGGCGCAGTCCGAGGGCGACGCCGCCCGCCTCATCGCGCTGGGTGCCAGGGAGGTCACCGCGCCCGGCAACCTTAAATTCGCGGCACTTCCTTTGCCCGCCGACGCCGACGACCTGGCCGCCTTGCGCGACGCCACCAAGGGGCGGCCTATCCTGGTCGCGGCCAGCACCCATCCCGGCGAGGAAGCCATGCTTGCCGATGCACACGCACTTCTGCGGGAGCGGTTTCCCGACCTCCTCACCATCCTCGTGCCCCGCCACCCCGAACGCGGCGCGTCGATCGCCGCGAGCCTCGACTTGCCGAAACGGCGCAGCGCTGGCGAGGCCTCGACGCAGCTCGACCTTGGCGCTTTGTCGATCGAGCAGAGCTCAGCCGCCGTGCCCGTGCAACCCACCTCCGGCACCTTGCCCGCCCGCGAGGACGGCCTCTATCTTGCCGATACGCTCGGGGAACTAGGGCTGTTTTATCGCCTCGCGGATGTCGCTGTCGTCGGCGGCTCGCTGGTGCCGCGTGGCGGACAGAACCCGCTGGAGCCCGCGCGTCTCGGCTGCCCCATCCTCGCCGGACCGCACATGAATAATTTCGCTGCCATCACGGAGTTGCTCGACGAAGCCCGGGCGATCCGGCGCTGTGCACCCGATCCGGCCGCGCTGGCGGAGGCTGTGGCCGACATGCTATCAAATCCCGAGAAGAGGCGGGCGATGGCGGATGCTGCCGCACGTGTGGCCGCTCAACAGGCGGAATTGCCCGACCGGGTGGCGGCGGCTTTGTTGCCAATGCTCGATGGCTCGGGTGCCAACGAAGGACAAGTGACGGTCACAGCCTGATGCGCGCGCCCAATTTCTGGAGCGGTGGTGGCAGCGTGCTGCCCCTACTGCTCTCCCCGATTTCAGCCCTTTATGCAGGGGCCACGGCGCGACGCATGGCGCGACCTGGCTGGAAAGCCTCCGTCCCGGTCATCTGCGTCGGCAATGCGACTGCCGGCGGCGCCGGAAAGACCACCGTGGCGCTCGATATCGGGCGGCGCCTCGCCGACCACGGCGTCGCCCCGCATTTCCTGCTGCGCGGCTATGGCGGCAAGCTGAAGGGCCCTGCCCTGGTCAACCCTGCCCAGCACGACAGCCGAGCGGTTGGTGATGAGGCGTTGCTGCTCGCGGCCGAACACCCGACCGTCGTCGGCGCCGATCGCGCTGCCGGCGCACAGCTTGCCATCGAGAACGGCGCACGCGCCATCATCATGGATGACGGCTTGCAGAATCCGGGGCTCACGAAGGACCTGTCGCTGCTGGTGATCGATGGTACCTCCGGCTTCGGCAATTGCCGCGTGATCCCGTCCGGCCCGCTCCGCGAACCCGTCACAGCCGCCGCGGCGCGCTGCCAGGCCGCCGTGCTGGTCGGCGAGGATGAATGCGGCGCGCTCGCCCAACTGCCGCGCGACATGCCGGTGCTGCGCGCGAGACTCGCACCTGGACCGGAAGCGGAGATGCTGTCGGGCCAGTCCGTCTTCGCCTTCTGCGGCATCGGCAACCCGCGCAAATTCTTCGCCAGCCTGCAGGAATCCGGCGCCATCCTTGCCGGCCGCCAATCCTACGCCGACCACTACCCCTATGATTCTGGCGACCTGCGCGAACTGCTCGCCGAGGCCGAGGCACTGCGCGCCATCCCCGTCACCACGCGCAAGGATTTCGTGCGCATTCCACAAGCCTTCCGCAGCCGCATCACCGTGGTGAGCGTCCGCCTGGAATGGGAATCCCCGGCGCAGATCGAGGCGCTGCTGGAACCGCTGGCCGCCCGCGTTCCCGAGACGGTCGGCTGAAGCGAGCGGCTCAGCCGCGTCACTCGTGCGGCCATAGCCACCAAGCGAGCCCCGTCGCCATCAGCAACCAGGCCGCTATCACGATGGCGAGCCCGGCGCGGCTCACGGGGCGGCTACTCCGCGCCAGCGCTTGGGCACGAAATTCCACCATCAGCAGCGGCGGCACCAAGCGCACTGCCAGCATGACCCCAAGCGGCACAATGAGAAGATCGTCGAGATAGCCCAGCAGCGGTATCGCATCCGGGATCAGGTCGATGGGGACAGCGCATAGGCCGCCACCGCTGCCGAGGCGAGCTTGGCAGCTAGCGGCGTCCGACGGTCCCGTGCGGCAAGCCAAAGCGCCACGACATCCCGCTTGACGCGGCTGGCCCAGCCCCGTGCCCGGCTCAGCCACCGTCGCATACGCCCGGCCCTAGCCTTCGGCGATCATGGGCGGGCAGGATCCCGTGACAGGCCTCGCGCCGCAAGCGCCGCCTCGTACTCAGCCCAGATGCGTGCATGCTCGCTGCCCAGCCGATACAGATAGTCCCAGCTGAAAATGCCGGTGTCGTGCAGATCATCGAATGCTATCCGCACCGCGTAATGCCCGACCGGCTCCAGCCGCATGATCCCAACGTGGCGGCGACCGGCGATGATCACCTTCTGCCCCGGACCATGACCCTGCACCTCGGCCGAAGGACTCTCCACGCGCAGATACTCGGCCGGCAAAGAAAACCGAGCGCCATCCGCAAAGACGACCTCGAGCACCTTCTCGACCCGCCGCAGCCGCAGCTCCGTCACGACCGCGCTCATGCCCGGGAGCACGGGCCAGGGGCTCCGCCCCTGGACCCCGCCAGGTTCGTGTCGATCCTGGATCTCCATCTGTTGGTTTTTGAGTTGCGAAGGTGTTGAGGCTCACCGGAGGCGTGACGGATTGAGGAGGGCGGGCGTACAGGGAGTTCACCTCGATCAAGGCCACGCCACTCGCCACCTCCCCAACCGATCCCCATCAGCAAGGTCTCAGCCCTCACCAATTCAGAACCAACGCATGCAGGAGCCTGAGGGATCGGCGCCATCCCTGGTAGGGGGCCAAGGACTGGCGTTTTCTTCACCGCTGTCATGAACCACCCAAAAGTCCAGGAGATGAAATCTGATCACACATCGAATGGATTGATAGCTCATTTGGGCTTCCTGGTGCACCGCAGCGGAGTTCCGAGTGGCGTCACCGTGGCGGGCATCACAAGGGCTGCCGGCTGAGGGTTCAGGTCGCTTCGCCCGCTCTGTTCAGAATCCCATGATTCTATTCCCTCGCGCCCGATGACAGGCTTTCAGCCATCATCGGCGCGTACCTTGATGGCGTGCATGCGGGAAGATGGCGGATTTCGCCCCCCAAGGCGCTGCGAACCCATGGTTCCTTGAGGTTCCCCGAGACAGGCGCTACCGGTGAGTGCCGGCTGGCCGAAAGGATCTCGGAGCTCATGACCGGGGGCGCGTGCTGCGCGCCCAACAGGAACAGTGCCAGCAAAACCCGCCACTGCGCCCACGACGTGGCCTGCCAGCGTGTTCCATGGCCGGGCCGCCGCGGGTTCGTGCGGCGTGACCGCCTGGCGGAAGATCGTTGGCCCGAGGCTTGGGAATAGCGAGCCACCCCAGCCCAGAGCCCGAGCGCACCGATGCCGCCCATCACGAACGCGGAGAAAAGCACCGCATAGACGGGCGATACGGCGGGATGGCGCATGGTCAGGAGGGAACCGTCAGCGTCTGCGGCGCCGCCTGCCGGCTGCGGCCGAACAGCCACTCGCGCTGGCGGTCGTTGGTGGACGTGATCCGCGCCAGCACCTCCTGCAGTTCCTCGTCCCGCAGCGCCGCGGCCGCCTGGTCCAGGATCGCGGCCGAGACGAGGCTTTCATTGGCCAGCAGGAAAAGGTCCTGCAGGTCGCGCAGCAGATCGAAGGCGCTGCCCGCGCGCTTCACCATCAGCGCGCGCTCCAGGCGCTTCGGCTCGCCCTCCCGCCGCTCCCCGTAACGGGCGACGAAGGGGCGGAGCGACGCCGCGGCCTCCCGTGACCAACCAGCCATCATCGTGCACTGGTTTGGCATGTCGGGGACGCTGGCATGGGTCTCGCGTGTCTGGTCGAAGGCGCGCGCCAGCAGGTCTTCGCTGTCGATCAGCAGGCCAATATAGTCGGCCAGGTGCGTCTTGGGCGCCGGCGTGACGAGGCCGGCGATGGCCGACGCCGCTCCCGTTGCGGCATGCGCGATCGTGGCGAGGCCCCCCGGCCCGCCAGCGGCCTCCGGGTGCAGGCCCACATGTCCGGGCTGCTTCGTGGTGGGCGCCGCGACCTTCTCCACCCGCACGGCCGAATGCTTGAAGTGCGGCTGCTTCGAAATCGGGTCCCACTCGAACAGCGTCAGCTCGTTCGCGGCGCGGGACCGGCCCGGATTGTCCCAATAGCCGAAGTGAAAGGGGATGAAGAGGTGGCCGGGCTCGATGCCGCCGAGGCGCGCCGGCGCCTCCGCCACGCCACGGCGCGAGGTGACCTTCAGCCAGTCGCCCTCGCCGATGCCGAGCCGCGCCGCGTCCTCCTGCGAGATCTGCACGAAATCGTCCGGTGCCGCCGCGGAGAGCGCCTTGGATCGCCCGGTCTTGGTGCGCGTATGGAAATGGAAGACGAGCCGGCCGGTGGTGAGCAGCAGCGGGTAGTCCTCGTCCGGCTGCTCCAGCTGCGGCCGGTACTCGGTGGAGCGCAGCAGGGCCCGTCCATTGGGCGCAAGTGCCCGGAACCGCTGCTCGCCCTGCGGTGCGCCGGTGTCGAGATCCTGGCCGAAGGACTCGCAGTAATCGGGGTCGGTGGCGAATTTCAGGTCCGTGTAGCAGCGGACCGTGCCATCCGGATGCTGCTCGTTGCAAGGCCAGGGAATGCCGGAGCCGCCGGTGAGCTTGGCGTAGGAGAGCCCGGTGTAGTCGCAGGGGCGGCCGCGCGTGCATTCACGCCAGGCATTGAAGGCGCCCTCGGCATCCGACCATTTGACCAGCGGCGCGCCGTCCTTGTCGCGAAAATCCATCCGGCGGGCGAAGTCGAGGAAGATGTCGAGGTCCGCGCGCGCCTCGCCGGGCGGCTCGATCGCCTTGTGGTGCAGGTGCACCACGCGGCTGACATTGGTCGAGCAGCCGGTCTTTTCGCCCCAGATCGCTGCCGGCAGGACGAGGTCGGCCAGCGCCGCCGTCTCCGTCATGAAGGCGTCCTGCACTACGACGAAGAGGTCATCCTTCGCCAGCAGCCGCCGGATGCGCCCGAGGTCGGGCATGGACACCGCCGGGTTGGTAGCCTGGATCCAGAGCA
>JAQGHV010000144.1 GCA_028288785.1 Rhodospirillales bacterium
ATGTGTGCCCGGCTCGACCAGCTCATCGTGATCGCCCGCGACTGATCGGGAGCGTGCTGAGCCCGACCATATCACGACAAAGCCGGGCTCAGCCTTGTCTCATCGCACTGCGACATGCGCGGCGCTCAGTCGAAGGCCCTGTTGATCTCGGCGTCAGCCGGTCAGTTCAACCCGGGACCGCTGGCTGTGCGGCGGCGGTGCGAGATCTCGCTCGATGCCGCTACCAGCGCCGCGCCGGCCCGCAGTCGAGATGTACGAAGCCGGTGCTGTAGAGACCTACGCCGCCAGTCTGCAACTCCCCGGCCAAGCGCGCGAGCGCCAGGGGCGGGCGGTCCGCTAAGCGCACATCCGCTGCCATGCCAGACATGTGCAGCGACACGTGGGATGCGCGGCGCGAGCGCGCGGCTATGGCGGCATTGGTTTCCGGCGTGCGGTAGCCGCTGAGCAGTTCGTAGTAATCCTGGCTGCCGATCGTGAGCGACAGGCGCGAAAGGATGTCGAACAGGCGCGGGTCCATCGGTGTCGTTTCTTCGCGGCCGGGATCGCGGAACACGTCGTTCAGCTTCGCCATGGCCTCGCGGTCGTAGCGACCTTCCTGCCAATAGACGCCCGAGAAGCTTTCTCCGGTCGCGCCACGTCGGACGCGGAGGCTGCGCGGCGGACCTAAGACCAACATCTGTGACCCAGGATCGCCGCCTGATGAGGTCGTCAGACCGGCGCTGGTGCTTCCGTCAGGCGCGCAGGCCACGGCCGATAGGGTGAGCAGGCCAGCGGCACCGCGCAGCCAGGCTCGTCGGGGCAGGGCAGGGGAGGTCTCGTTTTCGATCGCGGCGGCGGCGCAACAGGGGCAGGCTTCGGCAAAATGCATTGGTTCAACGGCTCGCGGTACGGGTGCGGCTGGACGCGGAGTCCATCGCACGGACATAGGTCGCGTCGTGATTATACAAATCATGCCGCAGGGTCACCCCACCATCTCTCACAATCGCAGTGGTGTAGATGAGCGCGACCGGAACAGTCCGGGTGATGGCGACACCCGCGGTCGCACGGCTGTCGAGCACGCGCTGGGCGCGGGCCCGATCCCAGCCGGGGGTGCCGGAGAGGGCGGCGTCGAGCATCTCCATCGGCCGCTCAAGGCGAATGCACCCGGAGGAGAAGGCACGGTCCGGGCGGCGGAACAGATGCCGGTCCGGCGTGTCGTGCATGTAGATGTCCTCGCCATTCGGCATGATGAACTTGATGCGCCCGAGGGCGTTCGCGTCACCGGCATCCTGGCGGATGAAGTAGGGGAAGTTGGTCGCGCTGAGGCTGCTCCAGTCGAGCGTGGTGGCATCGACCATGGTCCGGACGCCATCGACCATGCCGTACAGGTGGAAGCCGCGCGCCTGCATCCCCGCCGGGTCGCGGCGGAAGCGAGGCAGCAGGTCCTGCCGGGCATTGCGCTCCGGCACGCCCCAGCTCGGGTTGAACTGCAGGGCCGTCATCCGCACGCGCATCAGTGGGGTGGCGCGGTCGGGACGGCCGACGATCACCGCCATGTCCATCTTCGGCGTCGCACCCTCGAGCAGTTGCAGGCGCTGGTGCGGCAGGTTCACCTCGATACGGCGATGGGTCTCCGGCGCGCCCAAGCCGCGGCGCATGTCGATATTGGCGCGCAGCTGCATCACGCGCCCTTCGAGCGGCCGGTTGAGTGCAGCGAGCGTGATGCGGCCGATGCGGCCATCGACCTCATAGCCCTCTCGGGCCTGCCAGTGCTTCACGGCCTCGACGAGGGGTTCGTCATAGATCCCCGGGTCCAAGGGCGGCATCACGGCGAGCGCCGGCTCCTCGACGGCGAGGCGGGCGCGCAGCAGCGGGATGCGGCGGGCATCATTGCTGCCCGGCTCGATGGTATGCGGGCCTTCGGTGGGGATGGTGGCAGCCGGTCCGCGCGCCAGGATGGCGCGGGCTTCGGCGAGTGCCGCACGCAGTGGCGCGATCTCGGGGTGGTGCAGTGCAGCGCGTTCGAGCGTGGCGGCGGGGCTGGCCGCATTGGCGAGCTCGGCGCGCCAGGGCTCGAGCATATGGGCCGTCGCGTCGCGGCGGATGTCGGGGCGGCCGCCGATGGCCCGGGCGCGGCCGTGCAGCAGGTCCACCAGCGCGGTGTCGGCCGCATTGGCGAGCATCGCGCGGTACATGACGGGATCGGATGCGGCCAGCGCCTCGTCCGGAATGGCGTAGTGGCGCGGGTCCAGCCCATCGGCATCGAGCGCCCGCAGCCGGGCGGCGAGTGCCTGGAGGCCGATCTGCGACGCCGCGAGCACGGTGCCTTGCGCCCATGCCGGGGTGACCATCAGGCCGGGCGCGCAGAGCGCGAGGGCGAGGGCGAGCAATGTGATCTTGCGCATGAGTTTCCATACCGAAACGTCAAGCGATTGCCAAGGATATCAGGGTCTCCCGCAGCAGTTGACGCGGAGGTGTGGCCGGCAGACCCTTCCACCCAAGACGAGGAGGAACGGCCATGCAGATCACCCCGAACAATGCCGGGCTGGGCGCGCGCATCGAAGGCATCGACCTGGCGCGCCCGCTTGGCGATGAGGGCCGCCGGGACGTGCTGCGCGCACTTGGGCAATTCGGGGTGCTGTGCTTTCCAAACCAGGATCTGGACGCGCCGGAGCTCTCGGCCTTCGGGTCTCGGTTCGGCGACCTCGAGGTCAATGTCGCCAACATGTTCCACGCGCCCGATCACCCCGAGGTCATGATCCTGTCGAACGAGCGTGACGCCGCCGGCAAGCCGGTGGGCCTCTCCGATGCCGGGCAGGGCTGGCACACCGACATGAGCTATTCGCACGATATCGCGCTTGCCAATGTGCTGCACGCGAAGCGGGTGCCGCGCCGCGATGGGCGGGAGCTTGGTGCCACCCAGTTCCGCAACCAGCACGCCGCCTACGACACCCTGCCCGAGGAAGTGCGGGAGCGCCTGGAGGGCCGCCATGCGGTGCATGACTTCGAGAAATTCTGGGACGTCATGCGCGCCCGCCCCGGCAGCATCCGCAAACCGCTCACGGAGGCGCAGAAGGCCACCAAGCCGCCGGTGCGCCAGCCGATCTTTCGCGAGCACCCCGTCACCGGCCGGCGCGTGCTGTACTGCAACCCCGGCTACGCAATGTTCATCGAGGGGCTGGAGCGAACCGAGAGCGACGCCCTGCTCGGCTTCCTGTTCCGCCACCAGAGCGAGGCGCGCTTCCTCTACAGCCATCGCTGGAGCGAGGGCGACGTGCTGATGTGGGACAATATCGGCACCACCCACAACGCCGTCGCCGACTACGCCGAGGATGAGGCGCGCTTCATCCTGCGCGTCCAGGTGATGGCGAGCCTCGACTACACGGCGCTCGCCGCATGAGGCTCGCGCGGACAGAGGCCGGGCTATGGGGTGTGCTCGGCGATGCGCTGGTGCCGTTGCAGGCTGCACTCGATGCGGCGGCGGGCGAGGCGGCGCGGATACGTGAGCCGGGCGGCGCTTCGCAGATGTTCGAAGCTGGAAGCGCGGAGCCGATGTCCGATGCCGGCACCGAGCAAATGCCTAAGGTCGGTGGGCCGGCGCAGATGTACGAGGCCGGCTGCTCCGAACAGACCTCCAGCGCCGGCGAAGCGGAGCAACGCCCAAGCGCCCGCAAAGGGGCGATCGTCCTGCCGACGGAGATGGTCGCGCTGCTCGGCGATGAGACTGCGATGACGGCGTGCGCACGCGCGCTGGCCTTCGCCGCGCGGCCGGAAAATGGCGCGTTGCGGCACCCGATCGCGGGCCTGCTGGCGCCGCTGGTGCCGGGGAAGATTTTGGGGGTCGGCCGCAACTACGGCGCGCATGCCGCCGAGGTCGGCGGGCCGAAGATGGAGGCGCCGCGCATTTTCCTGAAGCCGTCTTCCTCGGTGTGCGGGCCGGGCACGCTGGTGCGCATTCCGCCGGCGGTGACGAAGCCGGATTGGGAAGTGGAGCTGGCCGTCATCATCGGGCGTGAGGCGTCGTGTGTGATGGAGAGCCAGGCGCTCGACCATGTCGCCGGCTACACGATCCTGAACGACGTCTCGGCGCGGGAGTTCCAGTTCGACCAACCCTTGCCGATGACGAGTTTCGCGAAGGGTCTCGACGATTTCTGCCCGATCGGTCCGTGGATCGTAACCGCGGACGAGTTCGGCGAGCCGTGGCAGGTGGGCCTGCAGTGCCACCTGAACGGCGAGCTGGTGCAGGAGGGAAACACGCGCGACCTGATCTTCTCGGTGGCAGCGCTGATCGCGTATCTCTCGCGCTACATGACCTTGCGGGTAGGGGACGTGATCGCGACGGGCACCCCCAGCGGCAGCGGTCATTTCCGGAAGCCACCGCGCTACCTGCGCAGCGGCGACCGCATGGCACTCTCGATCGAAGGTATCGGCGTCCTCGAACATGGCATCGCCTAAGCCCACGCACCCATCCGAGAGCCAATAAACAAAAACAAAAGATTGGGGGTCTGGGGGAAATTCCTTTCCCCCATTCTCTCTCCAAGGGGAGGCTCCATGGTTCGGTTATCCGTCATTCTGCTGCTGCTTTCGAGCGTCGCGCATGCGCAGCCTCGCCTCGGCGAATACCCATCGCGCCCGGTTCGCGTCATCGTCGCACTCGCCGCCGGCGGCAATGCCGACATCAATGCGCGGCTGGTTTCAACCGCGCTGTCCGCGCGCCTGGGCCAGCAGTTCGTGGTGGAGAACCGCCCGTCCGGCGGGGGGATCGTGGCGTTCGGGGAAGTCGCGCGCGGCGCACCGGATGGGCACACCTTGCTGGTTGGCGCGCTCGGCAGCCATGCCTTGAATGTGGGCCTGTATCGCAGCCTCGCGGTGCATCCGCTGACGGGCGTGGACCACATCACCATCAGCAGCCATTCGGCGATCGCGGTGGCGGTGCATCCCTCGCTCGGGGTGACGAATCTGGCCGAATTCCGTGACCTGCTGCGGTCGCGGCCGGGGCAGTTCACCTATGGCTCCTCGGGCAATGGCACGACGGGGCATATCGCGGGCGCGATGCTGGTGTCGCTGCTGGGGGTGGAGGCCGTGCATGTGCCGTATCGCGGATCGGCGGCGGCGTTCACGGATCTGGCGG
>JAQGHV010000192.1 GCA_028288785.1 Rhodospirillales bacterium
GCACCATCACGGTCTGCACCAGCCGCACCTGGGTCTCGGATGCGCCAACCACCTGCCAGGGACGGTCGCGCGAGAGGCCATGGATCGCCGTGTTTTCGCCGGCTTTGTTCACCGGCAGCTGCCAGCCGGGCGCCCAGGCGTCGCCAGCCATGCGGTTCGTCCATGGGATCATCCAGAACGCACCCGCCGGCGTCGCGTTCGGGTCGGCGCCTGACGGAAGCGGGGCCAGCACTGCGACGCCAGCATGTTCGAGGCGCGCGAAGCCCGCTCCCTGCTCCGGCAGCAGCACACCGGACCAATCACCCGCCCGCAGCCGAAGTTCAGTCATGGGCGAACGCGGGGCATGACGACACCCACATTCACTCCACCGCGAAGGTGTCGCGCGGCGAGGGTTCCGTCCGGGTGTACCCCTTCGCCGCGAAGGCGCCGCCCTGGTAGCGCTCGCTGATCGGGTCTCCCAGGATGTGCTGCACCTCGGCGCGGAATGGCTCGGCGCTGTCTTGTGGCTCCCAGCCGATGCGCTCGCGGTGATCGGCGCCCCAGTACTTGGCGGGGTTTTGCGAGACACCCCAGATCACCGCATGGGCCACCCGCGGCGCCTCGATGCAGCATTTTGCAAGCTGCTGGAGGTCCGGGAAGGACAGCCAGATGGAGAGCATGCGCCGATCGACCGGGCGCTCGTAGCAGGCGCCAATGCGGAGGTTGACGTTCTCCACCCCGTGCTTGTCCCAGTACAGCCGGCCCATCAGCTCGCCACACGCCTTGGCGAGCCCATAATAGCCATCGGGCCGGAAGGCGTCCGCCACGTCGAGCAACTCCGCATTGTCAGAGGGGCGCTCGTGGAAGCCGATGCTGTGGTTGGAGCTCGCGAAGACCACCCGTGCACCCTCACGCCGCGCGGCTTCGTAGATGTGGAACAGGCCGCGCAGGTTGGGGCCGATGATGTCCTCGAAGGGGCGCTCCACGCTGACGCCGCCGAAATGCAGGATCGTGCTGCAGCCCTCGGCGAGCCGCAGGATCGTCACGCCATCCTCAAGATCCGCCTGTTCAAACACCGCGCCAGGCGGCAGCGGGTCCGGGAAGGGGCTGATATCGGTGAGGCGCAGGGTGTAGCCGCGCTCGGCAAGCCCCTTGGCGAGCACGCGGCCGAGATTCCCGGAGGCACCGGTCAGCAGGACGGGCTTTTGCATGGCGTGTTCTCCCTTGAGCCAGATCGCCGTCGGTCGATGAGCGCGAAGGCGTTGGAACTTCTGGCGACGACAAAGTCGTGGAGCAGGATCGCTCAGACACCGCCGTCCACCATTGCGCAGGTGCCTGCGGACACCAACCCCGGCACGTGCACGAAGCTGTCAGCTTCTATGGCGCTCGGCCTGAGCGGCCACGGCGCAGTTCAATCCACGATGAAGAGCGTGGCGCCGTCCTTGGTGGAGGAACGATGCGCCGCATCGCCGAAGTCGGAAACCTGGTAGCCCATGCCGGCGGTAAGAACGGTTCGCCGCCCGTCGCGCAGCTCGCTCTCCAGCTCGCCGGCCAGGACGTAGATCACGTGCCCGCGGTCGCACCAGTGATCGGCCAGGTAGCCGGGCGAGTACTCGACGACGCGAACCCTGATATCGCCGGTCTGCATAGTGCGCCACAGCGCGAAGCCCGTCTCGCCCGGGTGCTTCTCGGCGGGCATTGCGGACCAGTCCACCGCGGTGAAGGGCAGGGGCGGCAGCTTCATCGCAATGCCTTCATGACCGGGCGAGCCCGTCCCAGAATTCCTTCACCTTCGCGAAAAAACCCTCACTGTCGGGGCTGGACTTGCCGCTGGTCGCCGACTCCGCCTCGAACTGCTCCAGCAACTCGCGCTGGCGGGCGTTGAGGTTTTGCGGCGTCTCGACCGCGACCTGCACGAACATGTCGCCTCGCGCGGCCGAGCGCAGCACGGAGAACCCTTTGCCACGCAGGCGGAACTGCTCCCCGGCGCGGGTGCCGGCGGGGATCGTCACCTTGGCGCGGCCGCCATCGACCGTCGGCACCTCGACATGGCCACCGAGCGCCGCCTGGGTCATGCGCAGCGGCACCTGTACCAGGATGGAGGCGCCCTCGCGATGGAAGATCGGGTGCGGCTTGACCGCGACATCGACGTAGAGGTCGCCGGTCGGTGCGCCGCGCATGCCAGCCTCACCCTCGCCCGAAAGCCGGATGCGCGTGCCGTCCTCGACGCCCGGCGGAACCGTGACCGAGAGGGTGCGGTCGCGGTGCACGCGCCCGGCGCCCTGGCAGATTTTGCAGGGGTTCTTGATGATGCGGCCGGTGCCGTTGCAGGTCGGGCAGGTCCGCTCGATCAGGAAGAAGCCCTGCTGCGCGCGGACCTTCCCCTGGCCCTGGCAGGTGCCGCAATTGGTGGCCGACGCCGTGCCGCCCTCGGCGCCCGAGCCCTTGCATGCGTCGCAGCTTACCGAGGAGGGGACACGGATCGACTTCTTGGTGCCGCTGAAGGCTTCCTCAAGCGTGACCTCGATCTGGGTACGCAGGTCGGCGCCGCGGCCGGCGGCCGCACGCTGGCGCTGCCCACCGCCGCCGAAGCGACCGAACATTTCCTCGAAGATATCCTCGAAGCCGCCGCTGAAGCCGCCCTGGCCGCCGCCGCCATTGCCGCCTTCGAAGGCAGCGTGGCCGAAGCGGTCGTAGGCCGCTCGCTTTTCGGCGTCCTTCAAGGCCTCATAGGCCTCGCCGGCTTCCTTGAATTTGGTCTCGGCGTCGTCGTTCCCCTGGTTGCGGTCGGGGTGGAACTGCATCGCGAGCTTGCGATACGCCTTTTTCAAGGTCTCATCATCGGCGTCGCGCGTGACGCCGAGTACGTCATAGTAATCCCGCTTGGCCATTGCGGTCACACTCTCCAGAAGCAGCGCGAGAACCCCCGCCCGGCATCAGCCGGGCGGGGGGCACGGATCAAGAGGGCTTCTTCTTGGTGGGATCGACTTCCTCGAACTCGGCGTCGACCACCTTGCCATCCGGCGCCTTGCCGGTGGCATCACCCGGGGGCGGTGCCTCTGCCGCGGCGGCCTGCGCCTTGTACATCGCCTCGCCCATCTTCATCGCGACCTGCGACAGGCTCTCGGTCGCCGCCTTGACCCGATCGACGTCCTGGCCTTCGAGGGCTTCCTTCGCGCTGACCAGCGCCGCCTCGACAGCAGCCTTGTCCTCGGCCGGAACCTTGTCGGCGTTCTCCTTCAGCGTCTTCTCAGTGGAGTGCACCAGGCTATCGAGCTGGTTGCGGCTCTCGACCGTCTCGCGGCGCTTCTTGTCGGCGTCGGAATTGGCCTCCGCCTCCTTCACCATCCGCTCGATATCGGCGTCCGACAGACCCGACTTCGCCTGGATCTTGATCTGCTGCTCCTTGCCAGTCGCCTTGTCCTTCGCCTGGACCGAAACGATGCCATTGGCGTCGATGTCGAAGGTCACTTCCACCTGCGGCACGCCGCGCGGCGCCGGCGGGATGCCCTGGAGGTCGAAATTGCCCAGCAGCTTGTTGTCGCCGGCCATCTCGCGCTCGCCCTGGAACACCTTGATGGTGACCGCGGTCTGGTTGTCGTCGGCGGTCGAGAAGACCTGACTCTTCTTGGTCGGGATCGTGGTGTTGCGGTCGATCAGGCGCGTGAACACCCCGCCCAGCGTCTCGATGCCGAGGCTCAGCGGCGTCACGTCGAGTAGCAGCACGTCCTTGACGTCGCCCTTGAGCACGCCGCCCTGGATGGCGGCGCCGATGGCGACCACCTCGTCCGGGTTCACGTTGCGGGCCGGCTCCTTCCCGAAGAAGGCCTTCACCGCGTCGATCACCTTGGGCATGCGTGTCATGCCGCCGACCAGGATCACCTCGTCGATCTCGCCCGCCGTCAGGCCCGCATCCTTCAGCGCGGCCTTGCACGGCTCCATGGTGCGCGCGATCAGGTCATCGACCAGCGCTTCCAGCTTGGCGCGCGTGACCTGCAGCACGAGGTGCTTCGGCCCGCTCGCATCGGCGGTGATGAAGGGCAGGTTGATCTCGGTCTGCTTGGCCGAAGACAGCTCGATCTTGGCCTTCTCGGCGGCTTCCTTGAGGCGCTGGAGGGCCAGCTTGTCGCTGCGCAGGTCGATGCCGTTCTCGCGTCGGAACTCTTCCGCGAGGTATTCGATCACGCGCTGGTCGAAATCCTCACCGCCGAGGAAGGTGTCGCCATTGGTGGACTTCACCTCGAACACGCCGTCGCCGATCTCGAGGATCGAGATGTCGAAGGTGCCGCCGCC
>JAQGHV010000200.1 GCA_028288785.1 Rhodospirillales bacterium
TGATCCGCCGCCTGCTGATCGCGATCCCGAGCCTGCTCGGGATCAGCGTGATCCTGTTCACGGTGCTTGCCCTCGCACCAGGCGATCCGTTCGAGGAGCTGGCGACCAACCCCGCCATCCCGCCCGACGTCCGCGCTGCGTTGCGCGCCAGCCTCGGCATCGATGACCCCGTGTATATCCGCTACTTCAGCTGGCTCGGCGCCATGCTGCAGGGCAACTGGGGCTTCTCCTTCGTCAGCCGCGTCAATGTGGACCAGCTGATCCTGCAGCGGTTGCCGACCACGCTGCTGGTGATCGGCACCTCGCAGGTCCTGGCACTCGCGATCGCGCTGCCGGTCGGGGTGTTCGCGGCGACGCGGCCCTATTCGGTGTTCGACCAGATCGCGAATACGCTCGCCTTCATCGGCTTCTCGCTGCCCACCTTCTTCACGGGGCTGCTGATGATCCTGCTGTTCTCGGTGACGCTGGGATGGCTGCCCTTCGTCTACCGTGTCGACATCGACGCCACCGGCTGGCGATGGTGGTGGGAACACCTTCGCCAGACCATCATGCCGGTGCTGGTCCTCGGCCTGTTCCAGGGCGCCGCCTGGACCCGCTTCGTGCGCTCCGCCGTGCTCGACGTGATCCGGCTGGACCACGTGACCACGGCACGCTCCAAGGGGTTGCCGGAGCGCAGCATCACCATGCGCCACGTGGTGCGCAACGCGCTGATCCCGGTGGTGACCCTCGTCGCACTGCAGATGCCCGCGGTGTTCGGCGGCGCCATCGTCACCGAGCAGATCTTCCGCGTCCCGGGGATCGGGTCGCTGCTGATCACCGCCATCCTCGCCAACGACACGCCCGTCATCATGGCGGTGACCTTCGTCTTTGCGTGCCTCGTCATCTTCTTCAACCTGCTCGCGGATGTGCTGTATGGCTGGCTCGACCCTCGCATCAGCTACACCTGAGATCGCCGTCGCCGCCGCCCGCCGCGCGCCCACCTCCCCGTGGCGCGAGGCCTGGCGGCGATTCCGTAAGCACCGCATGGCCGTGGTGAGCGCAATCGTGCTCACCCTGCTGATCCTGAGCGTGCTGTTCGGCCCCCTAGTCTGGACCCTCGCGATCGACGACATCGACTTCACCGCGCGCCTGCAGGGGCCGACCTGGGCGCACCCCTTCGGCACCGACGACCTCGGCCAGGACATCCTCGCCCGCGTGCTCTACGGCGGCCGCATCTCGCTCGCCGTCGGCTTCGCCGCCATGACGGTCGCAGTGCTGGTCGGGGTCACCGTGGGCGCCGTCGCCGGCATGTCGCGCGGTCGCACCGATACCGCGCTCATGTGGCTCACCGACCTGTTCCTGTCGCTTCCGGAGCTGCCCCTGTTGCTGCTCATCATCTACCTGTTCCGCGACGCGCTCACCAAAGTCGTCGGCGTCGAGATGGGCGTCTTCATCCTCATCGTCTCCGTCATCGGAGGCTTCCGCTGGATGCCCGTGGCACGCCTGGTGCGCGCGCAATTCTTCTCCCTCCGCGAAAAGGAATTCGTCGAGGCCGCGCGCGCCCTCGGGGCCTCCCGCACCCGCATCGTCATGCAACACATTCTGCCCAATTCGCTCGGCCCCGTGATCGTCGCTGGCACCATCGACGTCGCGGCCGCCATCATCGCTGAGTCGACACTTTCGTTCCTGGGCCTGGGCTTCCCACCGGATACGCCAACCTGGGGACGCCTGCTGTTCGACGCGAAGGACAACCTAGACTTCGCACCACACTGGGCGATCTTCCCGGGGCTGATGATCTTCCTGACGGTACTGACCATTAATTTCGTGGGCGATGGATTGCGCGATGCGCTGGATCCGAGGCGGGTAGGGTGAGAGAGCAAGCAAGCATGGGGGAAAAGAATTTCCCCCAGACCCCCAATCTTTTGTTTTTATCGGTTGGTGCTGGTGGGCAGGTGGCGCTGCGTCGGCAGGGTCGCAGCGGTTCCACAACCAGCACCGTTAGAATGATTCTCGGTGCCGGTTGCCGAGTTGCACCTGGTCGCCAAGCCGGCACCGCCCCCACACCCAGCACCAAGAACCCAAAAAGAAAAGAAAGGGGTCCGGGGAAATTTTTTTCCCCGGCCTTCTGCCCATGACCGCGCCCCTTCTCGAGATCAAAGGCCTCAAGGTTCACTTCAAAACCGACGACGGCATGGTTCGTGCGGTCGATGGCGTGGACATCGCTATCAACCGTGGTGAGACGGTGTCTGTTGTGGGTGAGTCGGGCTGTGGGAAGACCGTCACGGCGATGACGGTTTTGAAGCTCATTGCCATGCCGCCGGGGCGCATTGTTGCGGGGCAGGTGTTGTTCGAGGGTCAGGATTTGGTGCCCATGCCGCCGGAGGAGATGCGGCGCATTCGGTCCAAGCAGATCGGCATCGTGTTTCAGGAGCCGATGACGTCGCTGAACCCGGTTTACACGGTGGGCGAGCAGATCGCCGAGACGTTGCGGCAGCATGAGGGGTTGTCGGGGCGCGCGGCGATGTCGCGGGCTGCGGAGATGCTGGCGTTGGTGCAGATCCCCAACCCGCATAAGCGGGTGGCGGATTATCCGCATCAGTTCTCGGGCGGGATGCGGCAGCGGGTGATGATTGCGATGGCGCTGTCGTGCAATCCGAAGCTGTTGATTGCGGATGAGCCGACAACGGCGTTGGACGTGACGATCCAGGCGCAGATTCTTGAGCTGCTGAACGAGATGAAGGAGCGCCTGGGGATGGCGGTTCTGCTCATCACGCACGCGATGGGCGTGGTGGCTGAGACGGCGCAGCGCGTGATCGTCATGTATGCCGGCAAGGTGGTGGAGGAGGCGACGGTGGAGGCGCTGTTCGCGACGCCGCGGCATCCTTACACGCAGGGGCTGATCCGCTCTATTCCGCGCATCGATCTGGCGGCGACTCAGCATACGCGGCTGGAGACGATCCCTGGTTCGGTGCCGAGTTTGCTCAACCCGCCGGTGGGGTGCCGTTTCGCCGACCGTTGTCGTTTCGTGATGCCGGAATGCCGCGCGGCGGAGCCGCCGTTGATGGAAAAGGCGCCTGGCCACAAGGCCGCGTGCATCCTGTGAAGAGCCCGTCGATGACCGAACCATTGCTGAGCGTGCGTGACCTGCAGAAGCGCTTCACCGTGCGTGGTGGCTTGTTCCGCCGCAAGGTGGACGAGGTGCATGCGGTGAGCGGCGTGAGTTTCGATATCGCTCCCGGCGAAACGCTGGGGTTGGTGGGTGAGAGTGGGTGCGGGAAGTCCACCACGGGGCGGCTGATCCTGCGGCTGATCGAGCCTTCGGGTGGCACGGTCTGGTTCGAAGGCAAGGATGTCACCGCGCTGGATCACAACGCGCTCGGCACCCTGCGGCGCGACATGCAGATCATCTTCCAGGACCCCTTTGCATCGCTCAACCCTCGCATGACGGTAGGGGCGATCGTCGCCGAGGCTCTGATCATCCATGGCCTGGCGAAGACCGGTCAGGCGCGCGAGGACCGCGTGGTGGAGCTGCTGGAGACGGTGGGATTGAACGCCGACCACATGCGGCGCTTTCCGCATGAGTTTTCGGGCGGGCAGCGGCAGCGCGTCGGCATTGCCCGCGCGCTGGCGGTGTCGCCCAAGCTGGTGGTGTGCGATGAGCCGGTGAGCGCGCTCGATGTCTCGATCCAGGCGCAGGTGGTGAACCTGCTGGAGGATTTGCAGGACAAGTTCGGCCTCACCTTCCTGTTCATCGCGCATGATCTGTCGGTCGTGGAGCACATCAGCGACCGCGTGGCGGTGATGTATCTCGGGCGCATCGTGGAGATCGCGACGGCGCGCGATCTCTACACCACGCCGCTGCATCCCTATACGGAGGCGCTGCTCTCGGCGGTGCCGATTCCGGACCCGACGCTGAAGCGCAAGCGCATCATGCTTAAGGGCGACGTGCCGAGCCCGATCAACCCGCCTTCGGGGTGCCACTTCCACACGCGTTGCCCGATCATGAAGCCGGATCCTTGCAAGACGGTGGTGCCGCCACTGCGCGAGGCGAGGCCGGGGCATTGGGTGGCCTGCCACCTGCGTGGGTGATGGCCTTGTTCGTGTCGTCAGCTTCCGGGCGCGCTCGGCCCGGGATGAATGAACTCCTCACACCGCTTCACAAGGGTGCCATGCGATGACCCGCCAGATGCGGCTGAACGCCTTCGACATGGCGGCACCTGGCCATATCCAGCAGGGGATGTGGACGCATCCGCGCGACACCAGCGCTGACTACACGAGCCTGGAACATTGGATGGGACTCGCGCGGCTGCTCGAGCGCGGGTTGTTCGACGGGCTGTTCCTGGCCGACGTGCTCGGGATCTACGACGTGTATGGCGGCAGCCCGGATGCGGCGCTGCGCGGCGCGGTACAGGTGCCGCTGCTGGACCCGGTGCTTACCATCCCGGCAATGGCCGCGGTGACCACACATCTCGGCTTCGGCGTGACCTGCAACCTCGCCTACGAGGCGCCCTACCTGATGGCGCGGCGGATGAGCACGCTGGACCATCTCACGCGCGGGCGCATCGGCTGGAACATCGTCACCGGCTACCTCGACAGCGCGGCTCGGGCGTTGGGCTACGCCGAGCAGATGCGCCATGACGACCGGTACGACCTGGCCGATGAATATATGGATGCGGTCTATGCGCTGTGGGAGGGCAGTTGGGCCGATGACGCCGTACGGCGGGACGCGGCGAACCGGGTCTCTACGGACCCTGCGCGGGTGCGCCGCATCAGCCATCGCGGGCCGCAATACAGCCTCGACGCCATCCATTTGTGCGAGCCCTCGCAGCAGCGCACGCCGGTGCTCTACCAGGCCGGTGCGAGCGCGCGTGGACGGCAATTCGCCGGGCGCCACGCGGAGTGCGTGTTCGTGAATGGGTCCAACCCGAGTGTCGTGGCGGCGCTGGTCGCACAGTTGCGCGCTGCGGCCGCGCCGCGCCCGATCCTCGTCTTCGCCGGCGCGACGGTGGTGGTCGGCCGCACTGAGGCGGAGGCGCTCGATCTGCTCGCCGAATATGCGGGCCACGCGGATGCGGAGGGCGCGCTGGCGCATGCCTCCGCCTCACTCGGCATCGACCTGGCGCGGTTTGGCATGGATGAGCCGGTGATCGCGGCGGCACCCTCCAACGCCATCCGCTCGAATGCGGAGGCGATGGCCAAGGTCGCGGGGCCATCCTGGACCAAGCGGCAGCTGCTGAAGCAATCCGTGCTCGGCAGCCGACAGCCGCCGATCGTGGGGGATGCGGCGCAGGTGGCGGATGCCTTGCAGGGCTGGATGGCAACGGCGGATGTGGATGGCTTCAATCTGTCCCGCACGGTGATGCCGGAATGCCTGGAGGCGTTCATCGACCTGGTGGTGCCGGAGTTGCAGCGACGCGGCGTGTACAAGGCGAGCTACGCGCCCGGGACCTACCGGGAGAAGCTGTTCGGCGCGGGGCCGCGCTTGCCTGGGACGCATGCTGCGGCACGGCATCGGCAGGCCTGAACAAGCGCCACGACGGCTATAGGAATGAAGTCCGCGCGACGGCCGTAGTACCATCCGCTCAGCCATCGGAACCCCGGGCGCACGAAGCTCCGGTACTGCCACGTCTCTCCCCGCGCAGGTTCAGCGCGGCGCTGCCCTCACTCCGCGAGCGGCGTCAACTTCGTTAGCCGCGGCGGATTCTGTTCGCTGAGGAAGATCGCCCCGTCCGTCCCCCGCCACATTCCGTGCGCCCCGTTCAGCACCGGGCGGCACTTGGCCTCCAGCACGCCCTCGCCGCTGAACAGCGACAGGCTCGGCACCTGGTCGGTGACGTAAAGCCCGCCATCATCAGCGCCGTGCACCGACATCGGCTTGTGCACGTTGCGCCAATCCGCGAGCCACTCGCCGCCCGGCGTGAAGACGCTGACCCGGTTGTTCTCGCGGTCGGCCACCGTCACCCGCCCATCGGGCAAGACCCAGATGCCGTGCGGGGTCGAGAACTCGCCAGCACCTTCCCCCGGCGTGCCCCAGCCGCCCATCGGCGTGCCCTCCGCGGAGAAACGGTGGATGCGCGACGCCGCATAGCCATCGGCCACATAGATCGTGCCATCCGGCGCAAAGGCCACGTCGCACGGCGCATTGAACGGCTCGCCCGGATGATCACGCCGACCGATGCCGCCAAGCCGCCTGCCCTCCGGCGAGAACACGATGATCTCCTGCGCGTCGCGGTCCACCACGAAGACGCGGCCATTGGGATGCACGCTGAGCATGTGTCCATCCGCCACCTCCTCGCCGCCCCAGGTCGCGCGGCGGCTGCCATCGGGGTTCAGCACGACCACCGCCGGGCCATCCTTCGTTGTGTAGGGGTCCTGGCGCAGCTGGCAGTAGACGTTGCCCTCGGCGTCGCAGGCCACGTCGCTCGGCGATCCCACGCCTTCAGGCACCTCGCCCCAGGGGCGTTCGAGGCGGTAGCGTTGCGCCCCGAGGCGCACGAATAGAATATGGCGCGACATCGATCGTCCCCCGTCCGCGCTGATCATGCGCAACTCCCAGGAACATGCCCATGGCCGAATTTGATCTCGTCATCCGCAACGGCACGATCGGCACCGCGAGCGCGGTATTCACAGCCGATATCGGCGTGAAGGATGGGCGCATCGTAGCACTCGGCGAAAAGCTCGGCGCCGGGGTCGAGGAAGTGGACGCCACCGGCCGCCTGGTGTTGCCCGGCGGCGTGGACAGCCACACCCACATCGACGAGCCGCGCCCCGGCCCGACCGTGAATGCGGACAGCTTCGCCAGTGCCAGCGCCTCGGCCGCCGCGGGCGGCACGACCACCGTGATCGGCTTCGCCCGCCAGGGCCGCGGCGAGAGCCTGACCCAGCGCGTGGCGGAGCATCACGAGCGCGCCCGGCGCAGCCGCATCGACTACAGCTTCCACATGATCCTGACCGACCCCACCGCGAAGATGCTCGCGGAGGAAGTCCCGGCCCTGGTCGCGTCCGGCCATCGCAGCCTGAAGATCTTCCTCACCTATGACGGCGCCAGGATCACCGACACGGAGGCGCTGCGCGTCCTCGCCGCCGGCAGAAAACTGGGCGCGCTGGTCTGCATCCATGCCGAGCATCACGAGCTGATCGACTTCTACAAGAACGCGCTGGTCGAGGCCGGCCTTACCCTGCCGATGCAGCACGCCTGGTCGAAGCCGATGCTGGTCGAGAGCGAATGCGTCCACCGCGTCTGCAAGATGGCGGAGGCGCTGGACACCCCGATCCAGGTCTTCCACGTCAGCGGCGCCGAGGCCGCCGAGGAGATCGAGCGCGCGCAGAAGAAGGGCCTGAAAGTCTGGGCCGAAACCTGCCCGCAATACCTGGTACTCACCGCCGACGATCTCGACCGTCCCGGCTTCGAGGGGGCGAAGTTCATCTTCTCGCCGGCCGCGCGCACGACGGCGGACCAGGAGGCGCTGTGGGAGGCGATCCGGCGCGGCATCATCTACAATGTCAGCTCCGACCACGCGCCGACCCGCTACGAGGGCCCGGACGGCAAGCTCGCCTTCGGGCCGGATGCGCCCTTCACCAAGGTGCCGAACGGCGTCCCCGGCCTCGCGACCCGCATGCCGATCCTGTTCAGCGAGGGCGTGTCGAAGGGGCGTATCGACCTGCAGACCTTCGTCGCCATCACCGCGACCAACCCGGCGCGGCTGTTCGGCCTCACCACCAAGGGCACCATCGCGATCGGCATGGACGCGGATTTCGCCATCTGGGACGCGGAAAAGAAGGTCACCATCGCCAGCGCCATGCTGCTCGATAACAACGACCACTCGCCCTACGAGGGCATGGCGATCACCGGCTGGCCCGAGGCGACCTATGTGCGCGGCAAGCCGGTGGTGGTGAATGGCGAAGTCGTGGCCCCCGAGGGCTACGGCGCGTTCCTGCCGCGCGCGCCCTACCCCCTGATCGCGCCGCGCGGGGTCTTCCCGACACCGTTCAACCCGGTCGATGGCGTGATCGTGGGCGCCTGACGCGGCCGCCTCAGTACAGCGCGGACGTCCCGCGCGCGGCGACCTCGGCGTCATACGCGACGGGGTCGACCAGCCCACCGGTATGCGCGGCGATCATCTCGCCGGCGGTCGGCACGCCCTCGGGCTTCGGCCGCCCGGCCCAGATGCCCGAGCGCAGCATCGCGCGGCCGCACTGCATGTAGACCTCGGCGACCGTGATCACGATCACCGTCGCCGGCTCGGCGCCCTTGTAGGCAAGCTGGGCGCGCAGCGCGGGGTCGGTCGTCAGATGTGCGGTGCCATTCACGCGCAAACTCTCGTTGGCGCCAGGCGCGAGGAACAACAACGCGACGCCCCCCGTCTCCACGATGTCGCGCAGCGCCTCGATGCGGTTGTTGCCGCGCCGGTCGGGCATCGCGAGCGTGCCGTCCGGAAGTGCCACGACGAACCCGGGCGCATCGCCACGCGGCGTCGCGCGCAACCCGCGCCGGCTATTGGTCGCGAGAATGCACAAAGGCGAGGCCGCGATGAAGCGCTTGGCCACATCATCCAGCGCCTTGATAACCTTCAGGTTGGCCCGCTCCGGAACCTCCCCATACAGCCCCGCCAGCGCTTCGAGCGATGTGACGGCGAAGGGATCGATGCTGCTCTGCGTGTCCATGAGGCCGTAGCCTGCCCAAACGCCCGGCCCGCCGCAATGGGTTACGGTGGCGCAAGGGCGTTGGGCGCCCTATAAGCTCTTCCTCACCTTGAATCTGAAGATGGAAACGCGGCCATGGCCGGGCATTCCCACGCCAAGAACATCATGCACCGCAAGGCGGCCCAGGGCGCCAAGAAGGCCCGCGCCTTCGGCAAGCTCATCCGTGAAATCAGTGTCTCGGCCAAACAGGGCATGCCCGACCCCGCGATGAACCCGCGCCTGCGTGCCGCGGTGAAAGCCGCGCTTGTCGCCAACATGACACGCGACACCATCGACCGCGCCATCAAGCGCGCCGCCACCGCCGGCCAGGGCGAGGACTACGTCGAGGTCCGTTACGAAGGCTATGGCCCGCACGGCGTCGCCATCATCGTCGAAGGCCTGACCGACAACCGCAACCGCACCGCCGGCGACCTCCGCAGCGCCTTCGCCAAGCACGGCGGCCAGCTCGGCGAAAGCAACACGGTTGCCTTCCAGTTCTCCCGCCACGGCGCCATCCGCTACCCCGCCAACGTCGCCACGCCCGACGCCATGCTGGAAGCCGCCATCGAAGCCGGCGCCGACGATGTCGCCAGCAGCGAAGACGGCCACGAGATCGAAACCGCCGTCGAAGACCTCGGCCCCGTGCGCGACGCCCTGGAAGCGCGCTTCGGCCTCGCGGAATCCGCCCGGCTCGAATGGTGGCCCAACGTCACGGTCGAGCTCGATGAGCAACACGCGGCCGGCGTCATCAAGCTGATCGACGCGCTCGAAGACAATGACGACGTCCAGCACGTCTACGCCAACCTCGACGTAAGCGACCCCGCGTGACACGCATCCTGGGCATCGACCCCGGACTGCGCCACACCGGCTGGGGCATGGTCGAAAGCGAAGGCAGCCACCTGCGCCACCTCGGCTGCGGCATCATCTCGCCTGACGACAAGCTGCCCATGGCCGAACGCCTCATGGCACTGCACCACGGCCTCGCCGCCCTGCTCGCGGAATGGATGCCGGACGAAGCCGCGATCGAAAACACCTACGTCAACCGCAACCCCGCCGCCGCGCTGAAACTTGGCCAGGCGCGCGGCATCGCGCTGCTGGCCCCGGCGCTGGTCGGCATCCCCGTCGCGGAATACCAGGCGATGGAAGTGAAACGCGCGGTGGTCGGGACCGGCGCGGCGGCGAAGGAACAAGTCGCGGACATGGTGCGTCGGTTGCTCCCCGGCGCACGTTTGGCGCGGGCGGATGCGGCCGATGCACTGGCGATTGCGATTTGCCATACGCATCATCGGGCGACGCGGTTGGCGCTGGCGCGTGGGTATGTGCCGGCATGACCAGTACCGATGACAGAATGGGGGTCTGGGGGAAATTCATTTCCCCCGGCGTGACCCCATGATCGGCATGCTCACCGGCCGCCTCGTCGAAACCAGCGAGACCGGCTGCGTTCTCGACGTCCAGGGCGTGGGTTACCTGCTTTCGTGCTCGCGCAAGACGCTTGATGCAATGACCGCGCGTGAGGGCGTGCAGCGCGTGCTTGTCGAGACGCATCTGCGGCAGGACGCCATCACCTTGTACGGCTTTGCCGATGCGGCGGAGCGCGAGGCGTTTCGGGCGTTGATCGAGGTGAAGACGGTCGGTCCGCAGAAGGCGTTGCTGGTGTTGTCGGGCTTGGTTCCCGATGCGCTGGCGGGTGCGATTGCGGCCAAGGAGCGCAAGCGCCTGTCCGAGGTGAAGGGGCTTGGCGCTGCCACGGCCAATCGGATCATCGATGAGCCGGCGATGCAGAAATGGGCGGTGGGGCGTGCGACGCCCGAGGCTGATGGTGCGGGCGTGGTCGATGCTCAGCCACCGGATGACGCCGTGTCCGCGCTCATCAATCTCGGCTGGAAGCGGATTGAGGCGCTGGGTGCCGTTAGCCGTGTTCGGGCGCGGCTGGGGGATGACGCGGCGCTCGGGACCTTGATCCGCGAAGGGCTGAAGGAGCTCGCGCCGCGATGAGGGTCACGGACGGCGAGCGGCAGGAGGAGGATGGCGCGGAGGGCAGCCTGCGCCCGCGCATGCTCGATGAGTTCATCGGCCAGAAGGGGCTGCGCGAGAACCTGAAGGTGTTCATCACGGCGGCTGGCGCGCGCGGCGAAGCGATGGATCACGCGCTGTTCTTTGGGCCGCCTGGCCTTGGCAAGACGACCCTCGCCCAGATCGTGGCGCGTGAGCTGGGTGTGGGGTTCCGCGCGACGTCGGGGCCGATTTTGCAGCGCGC
>JAQGHV010000276.1 GCA_028288785.1 Rhodospirillales bacterium
CCGTGATGATGAAGCTGGCGGTCGGCACCTCGCTTGCGACGATCATCCCGACCTCGATCCAGTCGGCGCGCAAGCACTACGCCAAGGGCACGATGGACCTGCCGCTGCTGCGCTCGATCTGGCCCTCGATCATGGTGGGCGTGTTGCTAGGGACGATCCTGGCGATCAACCTGCGCGGGCAGGTCTCGACGGCGATCTTTGCGACCATCGCGCTCGCCGTCGCGGTCAACATGGGCTTTTCGAGTGTCGAGTTCCGCCTGCGCGACCGCTTCCCGGAAGGGATCGCACGCCAGGCGATCGGCGGGTTCATCGGCACGGTGAGTGCGATGATGGGCATCGGTGGCGGCACGGTCGGCGTGCCGATCCTGACGGCGCTCGGCGCCTCGATCCGAAGCGCGGTGTCCACGGCATCCGTGTTCGGGTTGATCATCTCGGTGCCCGGCACAATCGGCTTCATCTGGGGCGGCTGGGACGATCCGCGCCTGCCGCCGTTATCGCTCGGCTACGTGAATTTGGTGGGCGTGGCACTCATCGTCCCCGCGAGCATGATCGCGGCACCGTGGGGCGTGCACCTCGCGCACACCATCCCGCCGCTGATGCTGAAGCGCGCCTTCGCCGTGTTCCTGGCGCTAACGGCGGCGAGGATGTTCTACAGCCTGCTGGCCTAGATCAGGCCTTCGCCAGCAGCCGCTCCGTGAGCATCGCCCACCAGCTCGCGCCGACCGGCAGGATCGCATCGTTGAAATCGTAGCGCGGGTGATGGACCTGTGGGTCATCCGTGCCACGACCGGCGCCGAGCATGAGGTAGGCGCCATCCTTGGCGTTCAGCATGAAGGAGAAATCCTCGCCGCCCATGGTGGGCTTGGGCATCGGGATCACGCGCGACTCGCCCTGCACGGCGCGTGCGGCATCGGCGGCGAGGTGGGTCGAGACCTCCTCATTCACCGTCGCCGGGTAGGCGCGGCGGAATTCGGCCGTTGCCGTGGCACCCATCGCGCTCGCGATGCCAATGGCGGTTTCCAGGAAGCGGCGCTCCAGCAGGTCCCCCACCTCGGGCGCGAACCAGCGGGCGGTGCCGAGCATGCGCACCGATTCGGGGATGACGTTGAAGGTGTGGCCACCGCTGATGTGGCCGATGGTTATGACGCCGGCATCCACCGGCTCGACATTCCGCGCGACGATGCTCTGCAATGCTTGCACGATGGCGGCCGCGATCACGATGGGGTCCACGCCCTGGTGCGGCATGGCGCCGTGGGCACCGCGGCCGGTAACGACGACTTCCAGGTTGGCGACGGCCGCCATTATCGGCCCCACGCGCCAGTAGAAGGTGCCTTCCGGCGCACCTGGCCAGTTGTGCAGGCCGAAGACGCGCTCCATCGGGAAGCGGTCGAACAGGCCCTCCTTCACCATCACGTCGCCGCCGCCAAAATTCTCCTCGGCCGGCTGGAAGATGACATAGACGGTGCCGTCGAAATTGCGTGTCTCCGCGAGGTAGCGTGCCGCGCCGAGCAGCATGGTGGTGTGCCCGTCATGGCCGCAGGCGTGCATGGTGCCAGGCGTGAGGGAGGCGTGCGCGACGCCGGTCTCCTCCAGGATCGGCAGCGCGTCCATGTCGGCGCGGAGGCCGATGCCGCGCCCGTTGCGCGTGCGCCCGTGGATGACACCCACTACGCCGGTCTTGGCGATGCCGGTGACCACCTCGTCGCAGCCGAATTCGCGCAGCTTGTCGGCGACGATCGCGCTGGTGCGATGCTCCTCGAAGGCGAGCTCGGGATGGGCGTGGAAGTCATGCCGCCAGGCGGTCATGTCGGAGTGAAAGTCGGCGATGCGATTGATGATCGGCATGGGGAGATCCTTACCTGAACGCCGCGTTGTCAGTCATTCGCCGGCCGCCGTGAGGAAGCGAAGGTCGGCCCCAAGCGGCGCCTGCGTCACTTGCTCATGCACCAGGCGATCCCAGCCGCGCTTGGGTGCCGGCGCCTCCCGCCACGCCGCGCGCCGCTCGGCGAGAACGGCCTCGTCTACCAGCAGGTCCAGCTTCCGATCGCGCACCGAGAGCCGGATGCGGTCGCCGGTCTCCACCAGCGCAAGCGGACCGCCGACTGAGGCCTCGGGCGAGATATGAAGCACGATGGTGCCGAAGGCGGTACCGGACATGCGGCAATCGCTCATCCGCACCATGTCCTTCACGCCCTGCCGCGCGAGCTTCTTGGGGATCGGCAGGTACCCGGCCTCGGGCATCCCGGCGGGGCTGCGCGGGCCGACATTCTTGAGCACCAGGATATCGTCAGCCGTCACGTCCAGCTCGGGATCGTCGATGCGCTGTGCGAGGTCCTCCAGACCGTCGAACACCATGCAGCGCGCCTCCGTCTCGAACAGGGAAGGGGTCGCGGCGCTGCGCTTGAGGATGGCGCCATCGGGTGCCAGCGAACCGTGCAGCGCGACCAGGCCGCCGACTGGGGAGACCGGTTCGCCACGGGCGCGGATGATCTTGCGGTTCACGTAGTGGGTGCCGTCGCCGATTCGGGCTTCCAGCGTAACGCCGTCGAGGTCCAGCGCGGTGAGGTCGAGCAGGTCGCGCAGCTCCCACAGCAGCGCCTGCATGCCGCCGGCGGAGTGGAAATCCTCCATGTAGCCCTCACCGGTCGGCTTGAGGTCCACCAGCACCGGCGTCTCCTCCGACAGCGCATCGAGGCGCTTGAGGTCCAGCGACAGCCCCGCCCGCCCGGCGATCGCCGCGAGATGCACGATGGCATTGGTGCTGCCGCCGATCGCGAGCAGCACGCGCACGGCGTTGTCGAGGTTGCCCTGCGTCATCAGGCTCAGCGGCGTCACCGGCTTGTGGATCAGCCGCACCGCCTGGGCGCCGGCTTCCTCCGCGATGCGAAGGCGGTCCGCGTGCACGGCGGGAGCAGATGCGGCATCGAGCGGCATGAAGCCGAGTGTGGAGGCCAGGCAGGCCATCGTGCTCGCCGTGCCCATCACGCCGCAGGTGCCCGCGGTCGTGGCAAGCTTGCCTTCGAGTGTGTTGATCTTCTCCTCGCTCACGTCACCGGCGCGGTAGCGCGCCCAGTAGCGCCGGCAATCCGTGCAGGCCGATAGCCGCTCGCCCTCGAACGCCTGCGCGAGCATCGGGCCGACCACCAGCATGACCGAGGGCGTGCCCGACGAGATCGCCGCCATCAGCTGGGCGGGCACGGTCTTGTCGCAGCCACCGATCAGCACCGCGGCATCCATGGGCTGGTTCGCCAGCATGGTCTCGGTGTCGAGCGCCATGAGGTTGCGGTAGTGCATGGAGCAGGGGCTCAGCGAGGGCTCGCAGATGCTGATCGTGGGGAAGGCGAGGGGCAGGCCGCCGGCCGCGAGCACGCCGCGCTTCACCGCCTCGACCAGCTCGGGGACGGTGCGGTGGCAGTTGTTATAGTCGCTGGCGGTATCGGCGATGCCGACGACCGGCTTCTCCAGCATCGCCTGGGAATAGCCCATCGACTTGGCAAAGGTGCGGCGGAGGTAAAGCGCGAAGTCGCGGTCGCCATAGTTGGAGGTGTTGCGGGCGAGGCCCAGCTTGCGTGGTTCGTCGGTCATCGGGCGTCTCCGCGTTCTTTCGGGCAAACTGCCACGACGCCGGGCTCAAGCGAAGTGCTGAAAACGGGGCTGAAGTGCCGAAAAAACATGCGGTATCTTGTTACCGCACACCAAAAACCCAGTTCCTGCTTGACGGATCGGCGCATGACCGCCATAAGCCGCGCTCTCATTGCCCAGGCAGCACACATGCTCACCACGCAGACCCGGTCTATCCGACCGGCCGATGTCCAGAAGAACTGGATCCTGATCGACGCGGAGGGCCTCGTGCTCGGCCGTCTCGCAACCATCGTGGCCAACCGGCTGCGGGGCAAGCACAAGGCGACGTTCACGCCGCACGTCGATTGCGGCGACCACGTCGTCATCGTCAACGCGCGCAAGATCCGCGTCACCGGGAACAAGGCCGAGCAGTCGGTCTTCTACTGGCACACCGGCTATCCCGGCGGCATCA
>JAQGHV010000292.1 GCA_028288785.1 Rhodospirillales bacterium
GTCCAGCGCCGGCTGAGGCGCCATTCATACAGGACGGAAGCCTCCACCGCGTCGCGATCGAACGCCTCCAGGCGGTCACGGTTGAGCGAAAGCTGTGTCACGAGGGTACCATCATAGTCGAATGGAATGGGGAGCCGAAAAGTTCCGGCCAGGCGAGCATTCGTGCGGTCGAACGCGGTGCCGAGGCGCCGTGCCTCGGCCTCGAGGGTCAGGCGCTCAGCGCCGCCGAACAGGTTGCGGTGTTCCCAGCTTAGCCCGATCGCCGCGCCGAAATTCGTCTCGTAGCCGGCCGAGGCGGTCAGCGCGCGGAAGGGTCGGTCCTGCACCCGGAAGGTCACGGGGAAGCGGCCAGCGGAGTCCACGGCGGTCCCCTCCTCCACCCGCACGGTGCCGTAGGGGCCGAGTGCCAGCAGGTCCGACCGCGCCTGGGCGATCAGGTCGGGGCTGTAGGGGTTGGCGCCCAGGCGTGCGGCGGCGACCCGCCGCGCGATCTCGGGCCGCACCGCCGCGCTGCCTTCCACGGTGGCGACGACCGCCCGCGCATGCGGGCCTTTCGCGACCATGAAAATGACGTCCATCGCGCGGGCCGCATGGTCCACGGTGACCTGGCGCTCGATGCGGACGAGCGGATACCCTCCGGCACGCCATCCGGTGAGCGCCTCGGATTGAGCGGCGAGTACCGCGTCCGCCCGCCCCGGCTGGCCGGTTGCCAGGCGAACGGGATCGGCGCCGCGGGTGACGACGCTGCGGATCGTGTAGCGGGGGCCTGCCCGGGGGCGAACCTCGATGATGACGGGCTGCGGTGCGGTGTCGATATCGGCGATGGTCGGGGGTGGTGCCGTATCGGGCACGCCTGCCAGCGCCACGATGGCGCGGCCCGACCAGTAGCCTTCCGACTCGAACGCCACGCGCTGCCGGTCGGGCTCCGCGAGGATGCGGGCCTGCAAGCCTGCGGCGTCGGTCGGCGCACGCTCCCGCAACCGCAGCAGTCCGGATGCCGCGCGCAGGAGTCCGTCGAGTTGCTCATCCCCCGAGGGGAGGATCGTGACGGTATGGGCGAGGTCGGCGGGCTGGGCCTCATCCGCCTCCTCGGCCGGGGCCTGTGCCGACGCGCCCAGGCGAAAGGGCTGCACCAGAAGGAACAGGCAGAACACCCAGTAGACAGCGCTGCGCGCTGCGGCGCGGCGATGCGACGTCTCGGTCATTCCGACCAGAGTAGGCGAAGCGCCGTATGGTTGCAGCCCGCAAGTTGCGGAGGGGCAGTGCCAAGCGCGGAAAATCTGCTTGGCATTGGTCACGTGCGCGTCAGGACGTGACGGGCAAGTAACCGAAGCCCGGCATGCCGGCGAGATCCCAGCCCCCCGCCGCGCCGCTCGCGCTGTTGACCGAACGAGGTTGCAGCCGCCCTCGGCCAAGGTGCGCCAGTCGTGGTCGGCTGGGACCGGGACAAGCAGCTTGTAGTAGTCCCATTCGCCGTAGCTTTCGGCCGGCGTCTTCACCTCGAACAGGAAGGCCGGCGTGATCGCGCGGCCATCCTCGCGGACCGACCCTGGCTCGCCGTACACGCCGGATTCGAGCGGCATCCGCTCAGGCGGGACCCGTCAGGTCCGCGGGGCACCCACGCTCTCGCGTGAGCTTGGCCAAGCCGCGGTGGTCGACAACCGTCTCGGTGGCAACGGCATTCGGCGGTGGTAAGCGCCCGCCCGCTCAGTTCCGCGACATCTGCTTCAAGGCACTGCGCGGCTGGCGCTGCGAGCGCTGCTGCGCCGCATTCAGCACATCCTCCGACACCACCAGCACGCGCGTTTCATGCGAGTGCCGGATGTGGCGCCGCGCCGCCGCCTCCGCGCGCGCGGGCTCGCGGGCGCGGATGGCGCCCACGATCTCGGTATGCTCGGCAAGCGCGTTGGCGATGCGGCCGGGCGCATTGTAGGTGGTGCGCCCAAGCAGGGGCGTGAAGTTCAGCAGCGACTGCAGGCTCTTCAGCAGGAAGCGGTTGCGCGCGGCGCGGTAGATCTGCTCGTGGAAGGCTTGGTTCTCGCGCGCATGCATGCGCGGATCCTGCGGCAGCGCACGCATCGCCTCGAGTGTCGCCGACAGGATGCGGATTTCAGTGTCGTCGGCGTTCTTCGCCGCCAGAGCCGCGGCGGTGCCTTCCAGACTTTCACGCGTCGCGTAGAACTCGCTGATGGCTCGCAGATCATAGAGTGCCACGGACATGCCGCCGCCGGGCGCACGCTCCAGCAGACCCTCGGCCTGCATCCGGCGCATCGCCTCGCGCACCGGGGTGCGGCTCATGCGCAGCCAGGTCGACACCTCGATCTCCATGATGCGCTGGCCCGGCTCGATGGTGCCCTCGCGGATGCCCTCGTGCAGCATGTCGTAGGCCCACTCGCTGCGCCCGCGGTTGCGGCCGTCGCCTTCAGGCTCATCGCGCGACTGCTCGACCTCCATGGAAACTCCCAAACTCGAACTGCGAGACTCAGAATACCGCGCGCGCACAGACGATCACAAGCACGACAGCGAACACGCGTGTATGCGAACGCATCGGCGCGCTTCGCTTAGGCGGTAGGCGCCAGATCAAGCCGCACAACACCCTCCAGCCCCGGGATCGAGGCAGGATAACGCTGCAGCACCATCGGGTCGTGATCCGGCACGATATGGGCTGGCGAGTCCGCGAGCCGGCGCATGGTGCCGAAGCCTTCCAGCATGGCGCTGACGTTCTCGGCGACCGCGAAAGGCCGCCCCTGCTCGAAGTTCTCGTAGTAGCGCGAAACGTCCGAGGCGAGCACGACCCACCCTCGGGCCGTCCTGGCGCGCACGAATTGCAGACCGCTCGAATGCCCACCGACCAGGTGGACGCTCAGGCCCGGCGCGATCTCGGAGGCGCCCTCATGGAAGGCCGCGCGCCCTTCGAACACCCGCCCGACCATCGCCGTCACGTCCGTGGCTTCAAAGGGGTGGCGCAGATGCGGGTGGCACATGCAGCGCCCGGTGCAGCAGCGCATCTCCTCGTCCTGGATGTGGTAGCGCGCATTGGGGAACAGGCTGTGGTTGCCGGCGTGGTCGTAATGCATGTGGCTGATGATGACGTCTCTGACGCTTTCGGGTTCGACGCCGATCGCCTTCAGGCCCTCGCCCACCGGGCGGGTGATGCGGCGCTGACGCTTGGTCGCCATGGCCTCGTCGAAGCCGATGTCGAAGACGAAGGTGCCGGCCTCGCCCTTCAGCACCCAAACGAAGAAGTCCATCGGCATCGGCCCATCATGCGGGTCGCCGCCGATGAAGTTGTCGCTCCGGCGTCGCTCGTCGTTCGACGCGTATTTGATCGCATGGATCTCGTAGGTGGACATGGTGATCCCTCCCGTTCGAGGGAACCATAGACGTGCAACCCGCCCGCTGCGCCCGGCCATTGAATACGCCGCGAAGTTCAGTGCGCAGTTCGTCATCGTGACCCGCCTGCGCCTCGGCCTCTTTGGCCTGGCCGAGTTGCTGCCGGCTGCCCTCACCGATGAAAGCACCCTCGCACTCGCCGCGCGGATGCGCTGCGAGGCTGACCCGGACAGCGCCTTCCGACCTATTTCTCGGGCGGTGTGGACATCCTGATGAAGGATGGGATGGGCTCACGCGGCACGAACGAGTGAACAGCGTCGCCGGCGAACGGCAGCTGGATGCCGCCGGTGCGACCGCGAAGTTCATGGGCACGGCCGGGATCGTGCTGGACGCGGCGGCCGCGCGCCGACCCTTTGATGTGGTGCTGACCATCGACGGGCGGCCGGTGCGCGAGACGATGAAGATGCTCGCCGGATAAGGGCGGCACGACGATGTCCACCGTCTCCGGCGTGACGCCCAACCTGCCGTACCGGGTACCCTGATCCGGCGCCGGCGCTACCCTCGCCGTGTATCGTGGGTGCCAAGTATATCCGTCCACTTGGCCATCTCGGCGGCAAAATAGCGCTGCGCTTCCTCCGGGCTGTTCGCGACGATCCGCTCGGCGCCGAGATCCACGATGCGCTGGTGGATGGCAGGATCGGTGATCGCCTTGACGAAGGCCCGGTTGATCGTGGCGATCAGCGCCGCCGGCATCGTGGATGGCGCCAGCAGCACCTGCCACCGCGAGAAGGTCGCCGCCGGAAAGCCCGCCTCGGCCAGCGTCGGCAGTTCCGGCATCACGACGCTACAGCTGGGGCTGGAGACGGCGAGCGCCCTCGCCTGCCCGGGCGAGCAAGCGCGAACCCCGCCACGCCGGAGTCGAACATCATGGCCAGCAACCCCGTTGCGAGATCCGGTAGCGCCTGGCCCGACCCAAGATACGCGACCTCGTTCATCCGGAGGCCGGCCGCCCGCAGGAAGCCGAGCGCGGTGAGCTGCAACGCCCTGTCGCCACCCGAGGAGCCGTAGCTGAAGTGCCCCGGTTGGCGCCGCGCCTCTGCAACGATATCGGCGACCGAGTGGAACGGGCCATTCGGACCGACGAGCAGCACCATCGGACCCTCGGTCGCGATGGTCACCGGCGTCAGGTCGTTGTCCGGGTCGAATTCGAGACGCGGATTGAGGAACCTGCTCGCGACATAGCCGACATTGGTGAAGAACGAGAGTAGTCCCATCCGGCCGGGACCGCATGGCGGCGGTGGCCGCGATGGTGCCGCCGCCCTGTACGGTTCTCGACGATAACGCGCTGCGGCAAGCGCTGCGACATCATGTCTGCGACCAGCCGCGCCACCAAATCGGTCGAGCCACCGGTGCTGTAGGGCACCAGCAGCCGCACCGGCCGGTCGGGCCAGACTTCCTGTGCCTCCGCGTGGCGCATGTCGATGATGGCCGGCGCGCGTAGCGCAAGCAGCGCACGGCGCCCGGTGAGGATGCGGTTGTTGGGTTCCATGCTGACTTCCGGTGTCATGAGCGTCTCCCTTGCTCGCGCGGCAGCGCTCTACTCCGCCGCCGGTGCCACGGCGGCCACCCTTCGCGCCTGGTACTGGCGGCGGCAATCGGCGGCGACTGGCCGCGGCAGGCCAAGGTTTTCGCGCAGCGTCTCGCCGCCATATTCCTTCTGGTACAGGCCACGGCGCTGCAGCTCCGGCACCACCAGGCGCGTGAAATCCTCGTAGGATCCGGGCATATGCGTGGCGGCCAGCACGAAGCCGTCGCACGCGCGTCCGGTGAACCATTCCTCCATCTGGTCGGCCACCATCGCCGGAGTTCCGACGAAAGCGTGGTGTTCCTTGATGGTGCCGCGGCCGGACAAGTGCACGAAATCCGCGACGCTTGGGTTCTTTTTGCCGCTCATGTTGATGATCCGGTCGCGAAACCCCTGCCAGGAGAGCGAGGCGAGTTGGTCGTCGCTCATTGGCTGATCGTAGGGCAGCGATGCCAAGTCGAAATTCAGCACCTCCGACAGCAAGGTGAGGCCGTCGATCGGCTTGGCCAACTCGTCGAGGAGGCCCTTCTTGTCTGCGGCCATCTGGGCGCTCTCGCCGCTGATGACGTAGCAGGCGGGGGCGATCTTCACGTGGTCCGGATCGCGCCCTTCGGCCGCCACCGCGCTCTTGAGATCCGCATACTGCTTCTGGCCAGCGGCGAGGGTCGGATAGATCACGAAGATCACCTCGCCCCAGCGCCCGGCGAAGCTGCGCCCGCGCCCGCTCTGCCCCGCCTGCAACAGCACCGGATGCCCCTGCGGCGAGCGCGGCACGGTGAAGGGTCCGCGCGAGTTGAACCATTCGCCCTTGTGGTCGAGCCGGCGCACCTTGGAGCCGTCGGCGAAGCGCCCGGAGACCTTGTCCACGATGAGCGCGTCATCGTCCCACGCGCCCCAGTGGCCCATCACCACTTCCATGAACTCGTCGGCGCGGTCGTAGCGGAGGTCGTGTTCGAGATGCTCGGTGCGGCCGAAATTCATCGCCTCGGAATCGTTGAGCGAGGTCACGATGTTCCAGGCGAAGCGGCCCTTGGTCATCAGGTCCAAGGTCGCGAAGAGGCGGGCCACGTGGAAGGGCTCGTAATAGGTGGTGGAGTAGGTGGCGCCGAGGCCGAGCTTGGTCGTCACCATCGCCATGGCCATCGCGACCGTGGTGGGGTCCAGCTTCACCGCCCGGACGCCGTGTTCAACGGTATTCACGAAGTCGTTCGAGTAGATGTCGGGCATCGCCAGGCGGTCGTCGAAGAAGGCCATGTGGAAGCGGCCATCCTCCAGCACGCGGGCGATGCGCTGGAAATACTCCGGCGAGGTGAAGTCGGTGGCCGAGGCGGGGTGGCGCCACGAGGACGGCAGGTTCGAGCAGTTCTGCGCCTGAAGAAAGGCGATCATCGTCATCTGGCGATCGGCCATGGGACGTCTCCTTTAAAAGTTCGGGTTCAGACGGGCTGGTCGACGTCGAGCAGCGGCGCGCGCTGCTGGGTAGCCGAGGATGGCACTGGTCGAGAGAAGGCGAACTTCGCTCATGGGATGCTCCGGTCGGAGGGAGCGACGCGCCCAGTGGGCTGCGTCCCGCGCGAGGCGAGGCTTTCCTGATGCAAAGCGCATTTCCTCTTCGAGAGTCTTGTTCAGCCGTTGGCGGAAGCTAGAAGAAGGGCACAGACCCCACAAGAGCGTGACTGCATTTTTGTGTATGCATTCTTATGCGCGTAACTTGGCGGGACTGACGCCCTGCCCTGCGGACCGCCACAGGGCCGCTCGACGCTTGGTGGGAATTTGGCCCTCTTAGCCAGCGGTCTGGCATCATTTCTTGTATGCAAGTTTGCGCGCGGGAATTTACGAACGTGCATAATCGGCGAGGATGGCCACCCACGGAGCCACCAAGCCTCGCACACAGAAATCCACAGGAGAAAACCGTTTGCCATAGACGGATGAGACCCGCAGCGCGTTGAACTCGACGCCGAGCTTCTGCTGGTAGATGCGCCCCAGGCTTTTCGGCGAGCAGCTTCGTGGTGCCGTAGATCGTCGAGATTGGCGATGCCGCGAACCGGCCGGAGGGCGCGTCCTCGGTGAGCGTGTCGCCCGCGTCTCGCCATAGGCCGCGACGGAGGAGGCGAACACCGCGCGCCGCACGCCGGCGATCCCGCTGGAGGCGGCGGCCGCCGCAGGCCGAACCCGCCTGCGGCCTATCCTGATGGCGTCGGTCGCTTTCATCCTCGGCGTGCCGCCGCTGACGGTGGCGAGCGGCGCCGGTCCATCGGTGACGTAGCTGCGTTCGTACAACCCAGAATTACTTTGATAGCGCACGTAGCTACTACGGTTGGGCATCGGACCCAGTGTTTCAGTGTCAGAAATCGATAGAATCGATGAGTCGCTTCGCCGCGTCTAAATTCAAAACAAAGTGATCAAATTCGAGCAACATTCCGCTGGCGAATTTTCTTCCAGTTTCATAATCGTAGCGAGCCAATGTCGCTCTCCAAACGTTTCTAGAAATTGACACAGTCCACATTGTCCGACGGAATCGCAAAGGTCTTCGATGTCAAACGTGTCAAGCAAACCTACGGCGTCTGCCGGCAGCAGTGCGATGGCAACTGCTCTCCACCTTGCGGTGTTCAGCACACCGCTCCTGATCGGACTGTTGCCGCTACCGGTCGCAGCAGACTGCGTCACCACCGGTCTCACGACCACCTGCGACGCCAGTGCGCCGAACCCCTATTCTACCAGAATCGGCAACGGGCCGGTTCCGGCCGATGATGGTCGCACCATTGTCGTCGGCAGCGGCGCCACGATTTCGACGGTGGACCAAGCCGGAATCAGCCTGCGCGACAACGGCACCATCACGGTGCAGTCCGGCGCGATAATGACGACTTCGGGCTCTGGCAGCATCGCCAGCTACGGTCCGTACCTCGCGAACTCCAACACCATCGAATTCCGCAACGGGACCACGGTCACCATCGCGCAGGGCGCGCAGGTTCTCGCCACCGGCCCCGACTTCGAAGCCGAGGCGATCAATCCGCAGGGCACCGGCAACGTCATCATCAACAACGGACTGATCAGTGCCGCCAACAGCCATGCGCTGTGGTTCGAAGCGCTCTCCGGCAGCAACACCGTCATCAACAACGCGACCGGTGTCATCCAGGCGCTGTCCACCCCCAGCATCCTCGGGTCCGGTGACGGTACCATCACCGGCGTTGGCGCGATCGACTTCACCAACCGGGGCACGGTCAACGGCAATCTGATCTTCGGGAATGGCGACGACATCCTGCGCCTGTATTCCGGCCAGACGATCACCGGCACCATGTCGGGCGGGGCAGGTTTCGACCGCATCTATCTCAGCGGCACCGTCCCCGGCACGATCGGCGGCACGATGGATTTCGAGGCGCTGATCAAGAACGATACCGGCACCTGGACCATCACCAGCGCCATCACGGGCCCCACCTCCGTCACCATCCAGGCGGGCACGCTGATCCTCACAGGCGACAACTCCGCCTATGCCGGCACCGTCACCGTCGACGCCCCCGGCACCCTGCAGGGCCGCGCGCAGGTGCTGCCCCAGGCCATCACGGACAACGGCCTGGTGCGGTTCGCGCAGCCTGACAACGGCAGCTACACCGGCCTGATCAGCGGCACCGGCGCGGTCGAGAAGACCGGTGCCGGCGTGCTGACGCTGGCCCCCCCCACGCCCGGTGGAAACGCCTACACAGGTGGTACGATCCTCACCGGCGGCGTGCTCGCGATTGCGGCCGACAACGCCATCGGCGCGGCCACGGGTCCGATCACCTTCAACGGCGGCACGCTGCGTTTCAACACCGCGTTCAACCTGGCGGCGACGCGCCCGATCTCGATCACCGCGGCCGGCGGCACGATCGACACGAACGCCCTGAGCACCTCAATCGCGCAGGGCATCACCGGCGTCGGCGGGCTCACGGTCGCTGGCGGTGGCGCACTCGTCCTCACCGGCAACAGCACCTATGCCGGCGGCACCACAATCGCCGTCGCGACACGCGTGCAGCTCGGTACCGGGGGCACCACGGGTGCGATCCTCGGCAACGTCGCCAACGCTGGCATGCTGGCCTTCAACCGCGCCGACACGTTGAACTTCAACGGCGCGATCTCCGGCACCGGCAGTGTCGAGCAGATCGGCGCCGGCACTACGGTGGTGAGCGGCCTCAGCACCTATTCCGGTGCGACGCGGGTCACGGCCGGCACGCTCCAGGCCGGTGCCGCCGGCGCGTTCAGCCCGAACTCCGCCTACGCCGTATCGTCGGGCGCCACGTTGGACACGGCTGGCCTCAACCAGACCGTCGCCGGCCTGAGCAATGCCGGCCTCGTTACGCTGCGCGGCCCGGCCGTCGGCTCGACGCTCACGGTCGCCGGCAATTACGTCGGCACCGGTGGTGTCGTCGCTCTCAACACG
>JAQGHV010000279.1 GCA_028288785.1 Rhodospirillales bacterium
CCGATGAGGGTGCCTGGGCGGCGCGTCGCGGCATCGGGGAGGGAAGCGAGGAACTGGGTCTCCTCGGCCTGCACCGCAGCGCCGCTGTCACCGGACAGAATGCCGAGCGTGCCGGTGCCGAGGGGCAGCTTTTCCAGCAACCGCGCCGCACTAGCGGCCGCGTCCCCGGGGTTCGCACGGCGGGAGGCATCGGTGGCGACGGCGCTGAGTTTCGCGATGCCGCGCACCCCGCGCGCACGGGCGTGTTCGGCGTTTTCAAGCACGAGGAAGGCGGACATCGCGCCCAGCACCGCACCGCCGCCATGGCGTTCGGAGACCGGCACCGGCGCGCCGTGCCACAGCGCGCCACCCGGCGCGTGGAGGAGAACCAGGTCCCACCGCTGTGCCGAATAAGCGCCCCCCACCAGCGCGATCTCGCCGCGGCCTTCGGCCAGACGTGCACGCGCGATGCGGATGGCGTCCGCGGCCGCACTTTCCTCGCCCATCAAGGTGCGCGATGAGCCGGTGACGCCGTGCACGATGGAGATGTTGCCCGCCAGCAGGTTCGACAGCTGGGCCAGGAACAGCGTGGGCCGCAAGCCGTTGGCGAGGCGTTCGTTCAGGATTGGGCCGGATTGCGCTTCCGGCAGATCGGCGAGTTCCACGGAGATCGCCTCATCGACGGCAATGTCGCGCTCGCCGCCACCAGCCGCCACGATCAGGTGCATGTCGGCGACCAGGCCACGCGCGCCCGCATCGTCGATGGCGAGGCCAGCGGCATAGGTGCCGAGGCGCTGCCACGGCTCCATCTGGCGCTGGTCGCCCTTGCGCGGGATCTGCGCGTCAAGGTTCAGCGCCGGCAGTGGATGCACCGGGTAGGGCGCAAAGGTCTGGGTATCCACGACCGCCTCGGCGCCGCCGTTCAGCGCCGCCCAGTGCGCGGCCCGCCCCTCGCCGAACGAGGTGACCAAGCCGATGCCGGTGATCCAGATCTCGCGGTTCATGACGGGGTCAAGCCTATCTGGGCGGCGCGGGTGCGCATCGCCTCTTCCAGGCCAGGGTCGGGGAAATCCATGATGCGGAAGGTCAGCTCGGCGTCGCAGATGCGCTTGCCCTCAGCCATGATGCGCGCCGAGGTGACGGCGTAGCCGGAGCCGTCATGGACCAGGGTCGCCTCGATGGTCAGCTCGGCCAGGGGTGCGACGAAGCTGCGCAGCTTCGCCTCCTTCACCGAGGCGAGGAACGGCATGCGGGCGAAGTCGATGCGCGACAGCAGGAGGTAGCCGGAAGCCTGCGCCATCGTCTCGATCAGCAGCACGCCGGGGACCAGCGGATGGCCGGGAAAGTGCCCCTCGAAGACCGGGCTGCTCTCCGGCACCTTCGACACCGCGGTGATGGTCTCGGGCCCGAGGCTCATCACGCGGTCGATCATGGAGAAATATTCGAGCAGCATGGCGCCAGTGCTTTTCAGATGGGCTCAGCCAGCCTTCGCCGCGACCAGCTCTTCGACGCGCGTGGCTAGGTTCTTCATGACGAAGTACTTCTCGGGCGGCGCCGTCCCGGCATTGACCTCCTGCGTCCAGGACTCGACCGGCACCTTGATGCCGAAGGCCTTGTCGATGGCGAAGACGATATCGAGGAAGTCCAGGCTGTCGATGCCGAGATCGTTGATCACGTGGCTGTCCGGCGTGATGGCGTCACGCTTGACCTCGCTGTTTTCGGCGATGATTTCAGCAATACGTTCGAACGCCGAGGCCATGGTGGCGCGCCTCCGGTCTGGGGGTGTCGGGATTTGGTTCGGGCGTCCATGCCCCGAAGCGCGCGGTTTGGCAAGTTCGCTCCCTCCGCCTCGACCCTCGGCATGCGGCGTCCTTGTCCGCGCGTTCCATGCAATGCTCCCGCGCAATGCTCCCGCGCCCTGTCCGGAAAGATCCGCCGATGCGCCGAATGCTCATGGCCGCGCTCATGGTATTTGCCGGCCAGCTCCCTGCCGGGGCAGACGAGCGGATCGTCGGGTTCATGATCGTCGCGGTGCCGAACGGGGCGGCAGCCCCCATCGAAACCGGCCCGTGGTATCCGGCCGAGGGTGCAACGCCGCGCCCGACGCGCCTCGACCCCGTCGTCCAGGATGTTGCGCCGGGTGCGAAGGTGCGCGGTCGTGACCTTCCCTTCATCATCATCTCCCACGGCAGCGGCAGCTCCCTCACCGGCCATGTGGATACCGCCTTCGCCCTCGCCCAGGCAGGCTTCGTCGTGGCCGCGCCGAGCCACACCGGCGACAACACGCGCGATTCCTCCGGCAGCAGGGATATCGGGGCCCGCACGCGGCAATTCGCGGCGGTGATCGAGCATGTGGCGGCGCAGTGGAACCCGGGCGCGGTGAGCCCCGAACGGATCGGCGCCTTCGGCTATTCGGCCGGCGCCTTCACCGTGCTGGCGGCCGCGGGCGGGACGCCGGAGCTCGGCAGGATCGCCGCGCATTGCGCCGCGCATCCCGGTTTCTTCGATTGCCGGTTGCTCGCGAGCACGGCGCCGGCTCCATCGCCGCCGGTCCTGACGCGTTCGCCGCACCCCCTGCGTGCGATCGCCGTGGCGGCGCCGGCGCTCGGCTTCACCTTCGGCCCAGGATCCCTGGCCCAACTGTCCATGCCCGTGCAGCTCTGGCAGGCGGAGGAGGACGCCGTCCTGCCGGCGCCGTACTACACCGAGCCGGTGCGCGCCGCCCTGCCACGACCACCCGAGTTCCACGCCGTGGCAGGCGCCGGTCACTTCGACTTCATGGCGCCCTGCCCACCGGGCATGGCGCGCGCCGTACCGGCCATCTGCGGAAGCGCGCCAGGCTTCGACCGCAGCGCGTTTCATGCGCGCTTCAACGCCGAGCTGATCCGCTTCATGGCCGACGCGCTGCGCCCGTGAGCGAGGGGAACGCAAGCCCGTTCACCCCACGCGGTTGTCGATCAGATCCGTCACCACGCTGGGGTCCGCCAGCGTCGAGGTATCGCCAAGCCCCTCGGTCTCGTTGGCGGCGATCTTGCGCAGGATGCGGCGCATGATCTTGCCCGAGCGCGTTTTCGGCAGCCCCGGCGCCCACTGGATGGCATCCGGCGTCGCGATCGGGCCGATCTCCTTCCGGACCCAGGCGATCAGCTCCTTGCGCAGCGCGTCGGTGGGTTCCACCCCCGCGATCAGCGTCACATAGGCGTAGATGCCCTGGCCCTTGATGTCGTGCGGCATGCCGACGACGGCGGCCTCCGCCACGCTGGCGTGTGCGACCAGGGCGCTTTCGACCTCGGCGGTGCCCATCCGGTGGCCGGCGACGTTGATCACGTCATCGACGCGCCCGGTAATCCACCAATACCCGTCAGCATCGCGCCGAGCGCCATCGCCGGTGACGTACATGCCGGGAAAGGTGGTGAAATAGGTCTGGATGAAGCGCTCATGGTCGCCGTACAGCGTGCGCATCTGCCCCGGCCAGCTGTCCAGGATGACCAGGTTGCCCTCGGTGGCGCCCTCCAGCACCGTACCCTCGTTATCCACGAGCGCCGGCAGCACGCCGGGCAGTGCCAGCGTCGCGGAGCCGGGCTTCTGGCCGACCGCGCCGGGCAGCGGCGAGATCAGGATGCCGCCGGTCTCGGTCTGCCACCATGTATCGACGATCGGGCAGCGCTCATCGCCGACCACGCGGTAATACCAGAGCCAGGCTTCCGGGTTGATCGGCTCACCGACGCTGCCGAGGATGCGCAGGCTTGATCGGTCATGCTTCTTCACGGGTGCCTCGCCATCGCGCATCAGGGCGCGGATGGCGGTGGGCGCGGTGTAGAAGATGTTCACCTTGTGCTTGGCGACGACCTGCCAGAAGCGGCCACTGTCGGGCCAGCTCGGCACGCCCTCGAACATCAGCGTCGTGGCACCATTCGCAAGCGGTCCGTACACGATGTAGGTGTGCCCGGTCACCCAGCCGACATCGGCCGTGCACCAGTAGATCTCGCCCGGGCGATAGTCGAACACGGTCTCATGCGTGAAGCTTGCCCAGACCAGGTAGCCGCCGGTCGTGTGCACCACGCCCTTGGGCTTCCCGGTGCTGCCGGAGGTGTAGAGGATGAACAATGGGTCTTCAGCGCCCATCGGCTCGGGCGCGCATTCGGCCGGCTGCGCGTCGCACGCGTCCGCCCACCAATGATCGCGTCCGGCTTCCATTGCCACCGCGCCACCGGTGTTCTTCGCCACGATCACGTTGCGGATGGAGGGGCACGCCTTCAGCGCCTCATCCGCATTGCCCTTCAGCTTCACCGTGCGACCACCGCGGCGGCCTTCATCCGCGGTGATCAGCATCACGCATTCGCTGTCCTGGATGCGGCTCGCGAGGCTGTCCGGAGAAAACCCGCCGAACACGATCGAATGCACCGCGCCCACGCGCGCACAGGCAAGCATCGCCACCGCCGCTTCCGTGATCATCGGCATATAGATGCAGACGCGGTCCCCTTTCGCGACACCCATGCCGCGCATGGCGTTGGCGAGCTTGCACACGCGTTCATGAAGCTGGCGGTACGTGACCTTCGCATCCATGTTCGGGTCATCGCCTTCCCACAGGATCGCGACCTGGTCGCCACGCGTGGCCAGATGCCGGTCGAGGCAGGAGACGGAGGCGTTCAGCACCCCATCCTCGAACCACTTGATCGAGACATCGCCGGTAAAACTGGTGTTCTTGATGATGGTGGGCGCCTCCATCCAGGCGACCCGCAGCGCCTCCTTCGCCCAGAAGGCGTTCGGGTCGGAGGTGGCTTCCGCAACCATCGCCTCGCGCTGTTCGGCAGTGACACGCGCCCGGGCCGCGATCTCGGGCTTCACGGCGATCATCAGGTCCTCGGCCATTTGCGGCATTCCTCCCCAGGCGACGGTTCTTCTTATTGCCCCTTTTCCTCCTCTGCCTTGCGCCGCGTCAACAACCGCCGAGGGTGCGGTGGCTTGTTGCGAACCGCGCTGTAAAAACAAGGATGGAGGAAATGAATTTCCGCCAGACCCCCATTCTTTTATTTTTATCGATTGGTGCGAGCTGCAAAGCCGCACCAAAATCAAAAACAAAAGAATGGGGTCTGGGGAAATACCTTTCCCCAGCCTTACTGCACCTCAACCGTCGTCAAATCCTGAAACCAGCTCTGCGCCGACACAAACCCACGCACCCGCCGCGACATCGCGCGCGGTTCAAATCGTGCACGATCCACAGCCACGGCGCGTCATCCACCAGCAGCTCATGCGCGATGCGCAGCTGCGCCAGCACCTGCGCCGGGGCGCGCTCCGTCTCCAGGGTGGTGAAGGCCGCGTCGAAGCGCGGATCGAGCCAGTGGCCGGCGTTGGACCCGCGCGGGGATGCGTTGGACCCCAGGAACCAGCGTGCCATCTGCGACGAATCTGATGATACAAGGGAGGTGTTCACCGCATCCGCACCCAGCCAAGCGGGCTGGTCCGGCGCCACGCGCTGGACGCCGATCAGGGTGTTCCACTCCACCACTTCAAAGCTGATCTCGACGCCGCAATTCTCGCGCAGGCTCTGCTGCAAAAACTTGTTCATCGGGAGCGGCAGCATCTGGCCTGAGCCCGAAGGCGAGATCGCGATCTTCAGGCACAGGGGGGCGCTGCGCCCCATAGCCGGCCTCGGTGAGCAAGGCACGGCCGCGCGCGGGGTCGAGGCGATAGCGGTTCTGCGGGGCGCCGAAGCGCGGGTCTTCCGGCTTGAAGAAGCTGACCGAGGCTTCCGCCGTGCCGCTCAGCAGTTCCACCATCCCGGCGCGGTCGAAGCAGTAGTTCAGCGCCTGGCGCACGCGGACATCGCTGGTCGGGCTGCTGGCGCGGCGGGCGGCGAACACCCGGGGCCACACATGCGGGTAGGAGTTGGTCACGACCTGGTAGCCCGCGGTGGGGAATTGCCGCGCTACGCCGCTACTCGGGCCGGATATTGCTCTCGCGGATCAGCCGGCCCCAGGTGACGGTCTCCCGTTCCAGCAGGTCTGCGAGATAGGCGGCGTCGCCGGTCTGCAGGCTCACCCCCTGCTCGGCCAGGCGGGCGCGAAGCACCGGGTCCTCGGTCGCGATACGCAGCACGGTCGCGAGGCGCTCCACGATCGGGGCCGGGGTGCCGATCGGGGCGAACAGGCCCTGCCAGAACACGCCATCATAGTCGGGCAGCGTCTCGGCCACCGCGGGCACATCGGCCATGAGAGGCAGACGCTCACGCGAGGAGATCGCGATGGCGCGGGTGTTGCCCTCACGCACGGCGGGCAGTGCTTCGAGGACGGCCGCGAACATGCCCTGGATGCGGCCCTGGCGGAGGTCGATCAGCGCCGGCGCGCCGCCGCGATAGGGCACGTGCACGACATCGATCCCGGCCTCGCGGCGGAACATCTCCAGACACAGATGGTTGACCGCGCCGGTGCCAGAGCTGCCGAAGTTCAACTCGCCCGGATGCGCCTTGGCATAGGCGATGAGCTCGGCCGTGGTGCGCACGGGCAGGCCGGGATGGACATGCAGCACGAAGGGGCTGGTGTAGGCCATGCCAATGGGCAGCAGTTCGCGCCTGGGGTCGCGCGGCGTCAGGCTGGGCTGCAGGGCCGGGTTGATGGCGAGCGAGGTCGCGCCCATCAGCAGCGTGTAGCCATCCGGCCGCGCCTGCGCGACGTGGGTGGCGGACAGCGCCGTGGCGCCGCCCGGCTTCGGGTCCACGATGATGGTCTGGCCGAGGTCACGCTGCATGCGCTCGGCGATGGCCCGCGCGGTGAGGTCGGTGAGGCCGCCGGGCGCGTAGCCGGTCACGATGCTCACCGGCCGCGTTGGCCAGGCGGCCTGCGCGCGAGCGATGCGCGGCGCCGCAAGTGCTACGCCGGCAAGCAGCAAGGTGCGACGCTGTGCCATGGAAAAGTCCTCCCGTGTTTTGCTGGGGAGAGTGGTCCGCGCGCCCTTTGCGGGCAAGCGGTGAAGGCGGGCGCGGCGGATGAACCAAGCGGCGCGCGGCACGTAAGGGATGTGGCATGAAGTCTCGCGCGAGCGAGCGTTGGCCTTGAGCCGTGAGTGGCAGCGTGCGGCTTGCTGAACCGCGCTCGGACGCGCGGCAGGTTGAGTGGCATGCGGCATAGCGGGAGCGTGCGCGGTCACCGGATGTTCGTGGCTGCACGGCGATCAACGTGACCTACACCGCGCTCGACCCCTACAGCGCGATGATCCGGCTGCTGAAGTCGGACCCCGTCTCGCCGGTCGCGAACAACTGGGGCTACCTGAACGACCCGGCCTACGACGCGCGGATCCAGCAGGTCTACGAGACCTTCGACATTCCCGCACAGGATGCGATCCTGAAGCAGCTGCATGACAAGGTGCTGGACGACGCGCTGTTCCTGTTCGTGGCGCATGACATGAACCCGGGCGCGATGACCCGGAACGTGCGCGGCTTCGTCCAGGCGCAGAGCTGATTCCAGGACCTGACGCCGATCAGCCTCGGCTGAGCGACGCCAGGGCACGCCGGCCGGCCCCCGCGGCGGCCGGCGTGCGCATGGTCACGATGCCGACCTCTCCCCAACAGGCGCAGCGGCAGCCGGCCGCCTCGCGACAAAATGGTTTCGATTGCCTTGGTTTCTCCACGAAGGCGCGCTTACATCCATGGCGCGCGCGGCCTCGCGCGCCTGAGGACACGTCGCCGGTGACAAGAACGCCAAGCCGAACCAGCCTCCGCGGCCTGGCGATCGCTGCCATCCCGCTGTCGCTGCTCCCCGGCCTCGCGCCGGCGCAGGGCAAGGGCGAGCAGCCGCCAGCGGCCGAGAACCCGCAGGTGCCGGACATCATCCCGTCGCCGCGGACCGAGCAGGCACCGGCGCCGGCAACCCCGCTGGCTCCGCACATCACCCTGGCACCCGGCACCGAGCAGCCCCTCGGCCTCCAGATCCCGCGCAACGGCGAGGGCGCGCCTGCGGTCCAGCTCTCCGACGATGTTGAGGCCGTCGCCGAGGAGCCGCCCGGCCGGGTCGGGCGCCTCTCCCGCGTGCAGGGCAGCGTCGCCTTCCGCCAGTCGCCGGATGATGAATGGACCGCCGCCGCCGCCAACACCGCGCTGGTCGCCGGCAATGCGCTCTACACCGAGGCCGGCGCCCGCGCCGCCATCCAGGTCAACCAGATCGCCATCGCGATCGAGGCCGGGTCCGACCTGCAGATCGCGCGGCTCGACGATGAGGGGCTGATCGCGACCCTGGCGCGCGGCGCCATCGACATCCAGGCCGAGGGCCTGCTCGACCAGGAAAAGATCGAGGTCGTGACGCCGCAGGCGAGCCTCTTAACCAGCCGTGGCGGGCGTTATTTGGTGGAGGCCGGCGCGCCGGTCGATGCCCCCGGTGGCTTCCGGCCCGCGCGCTTCTCCGTGCTGGCCGGTGAAGCCGTCATCACCCACGGCGAATTGCAGCAGGCGCTCGCCGCCGGCCAGATGCTCACCTTCACCGATCAGGGGCCTGTGCTGGGCCGCATCGCAGCACCGCCGCCGCTGGTGGCATGGGCTGGCGGCCTCGGCCGCAAGGCGATCGAGGGCACTCCGCAGGCCGCGCGGCAGATGACCGGCGCCGAGGATCTGGGCCGCTACGGCCGCTGGGAAACGCAGCCTGAATACGGCGACATCTGGTATCCGACGGTGGAGGCGAGTTACGTCCCCTACCGCGACGGCCGCTGGGTCTGGCGCCAGCCCTGGGGCTGGACTTGGCTGGATGAGCGTCCTTGGGGTTTCGCGCCCTTCCATTATGGCCGCTGGGTACGGGTCGGGCCGCGCTGGGGCTGGGCGCCGCGCCCGGTCGCCTATGCCGATGAAGCCTGGCGTCCGCGCCGGCCGATCTGGGCGCCGGCGCTGGTGGCCTTCGTGGGCGTCGCCGCCCGTGGTCCGCGTGGACCGGGCATCGGCTGGGTGCCGCTCGGGCCGCGCGAGGCCTACTACCCCGCCTTCCGCGCCTCGCCGGCCTATGTGCGCAACGTCAATCTCCATGCGGTCCGCGATCCTCGCGCGCTGGAAGGCAGCTGGCGCGATTGGCGCCGCGCGGCGCCACCGCCAGGGGCCGGTCCGCGCAACGGGCTGTTCGCGCCACCACCGCGCGCAATCGATGCGCCGTTCCTCAATCGTGCCGCCTTCAGCGCGCTGCCCGCTTCCGACATGATCGCGAGCCGGCCGACGCGTGGCCGGGCACAGTCGCTCGCCTTCGGTGGGGGCGGGATCCCGGTGCTGGCCGCGCCGCCGCCGCCCACGGGCCTGTCGCTCGGCGTGACGCCGGTGGTTGCCGGGCGGATCGGCTTGCCGGCGGGCTCTGTAACGGTGACACCGCAGCGCCGTGGCCCGCCGCCGCAGACGCACGTGCCGCTTGCGGCGCTGGTGACTCCGTTGCCCGCTGGGCCGAGCCCGGGGCCCGGAGTTGGTCCTGGCCCGGGTGGCGGGCCTGGAGCTGGTTCTGGCGCCGGGCCTCGCCCCGGGCCGGGTGCGCCTGGACCTCAACCCGGCGGACCGCAGGCGGGCGCGCCGGACCGGCGCCCTGCGGGCCTTGGCACGGCCGGTGCCGTCGCGGGTGCG
>JAQGHV010000321.1 GCA_028288785.1 Rhodospirillales bacterium
CATCGAGGAATGGAGGTACCACTACAACGAGGAGCGAGCGCACTCAGCCTTGGGAAACTTGACCCCAAAGGCCTTCGCCAACCAAGCTCAACCAGCCCGAGAACTTGCCTAGCCCCCGGACCAGAGCTGGGGGCAGGACCATGATCATGGCCCACTAACATTTCGCCCGGACCACTCAATTGGGGCTGGTCAGGCAAGCATGGCCGTTACCGGACCAACGTGTGGAACTATACCGGCGTGAACTCCCTAAAGCGGGGCCGCATGGCCGAACTTGCCATGCACCCGACGGTCAAGCCGGTGGCGCTCATCTCGGATGCCATCAAGGATGTCTCGCGCCGCGGTGACATCGTGCTCGACCCTTTCGGCGGGAGTGGCAGCACCATGATCGCCGCCGAGCGGACCGGCCGGCGGGCCCGGCTGATCGGAATCGACCCGACGTACTGCGACGTCATCATCCGCCGCTGGACGGCTCTGACGGGCGAGGAGGCGATCCTGACCGGGACGGAGAAGCGCTTCGATGAGGTGGCGGCCGAGCGCAGGGCCACTGCGGCCCCGCAGTCGGAGGTGGTGTGATGTCAGCCGACAACGATGAGAGAAACTATAAAGTCGGCTACGGCCGACCGCCCCAGGGCACTCGGTTCAAGAAGGGGCAATCAGGTAACCCGAAAGGTCGGCCGAAGGGTGCGGTGGATATGGGGAGCGTCTTCCAGCGCGTGGTGGCGAGGCCATCACCGTCCGTGAGGGCGAGAGGACTCGCAGAATGAGCAAGGGTGAGGCCATGCTGCGAAACCTGTTGATGAGAGCCGTCAAGGGTGAGGCACGGGCGACCGCTCAGGTGCTTGTGCTGACCCGGCAGCAGGGCATGCTGACGTCGCCCGGAGATGTGGCAAAGGTCAGGAGGAGCGGCGTGCTTGTGGTGCCGGGGACGGCCATTGATCCGCACGCCTGGGAACGGGCGGCGCAGGAGTACATGCGCAGCCAAGGACTTCCGCCCGACGATCCTTCGGACGAAAGTTGAGCGCCAGGCGGCGGCTGAGGTGTGCCTTTAGCCGCCTTCGACTTGCGACCGGCCCGCTCGCGTCAGCCCTTGCCGGGTTGGGTGAGCCGCACCTGTAGCGCGGTGCGTCAGCGACCCCGGCGCGGTGTTCTGTGCGATGCTCATGTGCGTCTCCCCATCCCGGCTCAGCGCGCCAGCGGATCCGGGCGCATCTGCACCCGGAACACCCGTGGCCGCTCGCCGCGCCCAGTCTCGCTGTGGAAGGGCGTGCGCGTGCCGGTGGTCGTCCACACGCCGCGGCCCCTCCAGCCGGCATTCGGATCGTCGATCCGGCCGTCCACGTTCTTCGTGAAGAAGCCGAGCGGATAGGGCACGCGCAACTGATGCAGCCGGCCGTTGACCAACACGGTCAGCGATTCGCTGCCATTGGTCGAGGCGATCGGGACGTCGTTGCCGAGGCCGAGCGTGTTGAAGCGATCCACCCAGATGTAATAGGCGTGATCCGCGCTGCCGCCGGGGTCGAGGCCGGCGAATTGGGGGCCGGGGAAGCGATACAACGTCCAGCCTTCCTCGCAGTGCTGTCCGGTCACGGCATCCGGTCCGGTCAGCGGCGCGCGGCACTTCGAGCGGTCGAAGCTCGCCATGTGGCCGCTTGCGAAAGTGGTCCAGACCACACCGCGGCTGTCCACGTCGATCCCGCGAGGGCTGAAGCTGCCGGGCGGCGGCTGGAAGATCTCGGTCAGCCCGGTGTTGGTGGGGTCAGGCCCCGGGATGAAGCGGATCAGGTAGCCCGGCTGGTCTACGCCGGAGAAGCCGATGCCCATGGATTGGCCCCAGATCGAGCCATCGGTCGGGCTCGGCTGCACGGCGTAGAGGCTGGCGATGATCCGTCGCTGGCGGTTCGGGTCGAAGGGCTGGTTGGGCTCTGTGTACTCGCCGCGCCGGCCCCAGCCGGGAACATCCAGAATCATCGGCGCCCAGCCCTGCGATGTCCTGGCGTCGCGCGTCTCGAGGTAGCGGCGAGTGTTCAGCCAGCCGATCGCGCCGCCCGTCGCGCCGCCCCAGCTTGTCCACAGCGTGTGGTCGGCATCATAGCCGAAATAGAGGTGATGCGTGTTGAAGCAGGTGTCGATCAGGTCGAAGCGCTGCGTGCGCGGATCATAGACCGAGAGGTGCCGCGTCGCGACGTTGAGCGGCGCGACGTGCGCCGAGGGGTGGTCGCCGCCGCTCCTGCACCAGGACGGCTGCGCGTTCCCTGGGCGGATGCGGGCGGTGAACCAGACCAGCCCGCGATGGTCGATGATCGGGTTGTGGACGCTCGTGCGGCTGTCCCAGATCGGCTCGTCACCCCAGAAAGGTGAGTTGCCGAGTGGATTATCCGCGGAACTCGGCGTGTTCGGATGCGCGTAGGGATGCCGGATCGTCCAGGTGAGGTGCGTGGTGGGATCGAGTACCGGCACCTCGTCGGTGGATTCCTCCGGCGAGCCGTAGATCAGCCCGTTCGCGTTCAGCGTGGGCTCCCGCTTATCGGTCGAGATGGCGTCATGCTGGTAGGTGGTCGGGCTGGCCCAGTCCCACAGCGTGACCACCATGTTGCGCTCCAGGCCCTCGGGCCGGCGCGGGCGGTCGGCGGGCAGCTCGCCCGCGGCGATACGGTCGGTCCACTCGGCAAAGAGCGTAATTCCCCGCTCCGGCCCGAGGCGCCCGATGGAGGTCGTCATGTTGTTCATGGCTTGGCCGGACTGAATGCGCCGCAACCACATGTCGTACGAACTGCCGAACCCGCCAAGCGCCTCGCTCGGGCGGCGGATGTTCTGGCTTCCCAGCCCATGGCAGGACTGGCAGGACTGTTTCAGGGTTTCGAGCCAGGCTTCGTGGTTGCGCACGAAAGTAGGGATGCCGCCGTCGCCGGTGCCGGTGCCGGTGCCGGGGAACTGGTCCGCCGATGGGATCCGCAGCATCGAATACCAGTACATGCCCGGATAGTATTCTGCCGCTGCCGCCGCGCTGGGCGCCGGCGTGGCGCTCAGATTCAGGCGTTGCCCGGGCATTCTGGCAACGCGCGCACTGTCGACCAGGCCGTAGCCGCGTGACCAGACCTGGTAGGTCGCGCTCGGCAGGTCGGGGATCAGATAGCGGCCCTGGTCGTCCGTGATGACGATCTTGGCGTATCGCGTCGGCAAATCGGTGGTCTCGGCGATCACCCAGACGCCGACTTCGGGGCCGTCCGGGCCGGTGACCACGCCGCCGATATCGGTGGCACCGATCTCGACGCCGCCAGGCATCGCGGTCTGCGCGCGGGCGCTTGTCGCGGCCGATGCGAGCAATGCAGCCAGCACGGCTGCCATCAGGGGTACCTTGGGGTTCACCTTGGACATGCCTCGCTCTCCAGCGCCGCGTTCAAGACCTTGCGGCTTCCCGTTGAGACAATAGCAGGATCCACAGCATCGGTGCTGTCAACGACCTGCGTCTCGGGGCCCGAAGTGCAGCTGAATGACCACGGCGACCAGCATCAGGGTCCGCGTCCCGCTGACTATCCGGAGGCGGCCGGGCCGGAAGACGTTGGCGACGCCGATGACCGATGGCATCGCGCCGGTCACAACGCGTGCCGACTCGGTGCTGGTGAAGGCGCTGGCGCGGGCGTTTCGATAACAGCAGATACCGAACTACGGGCGGCACACCTCGATAAGTGAGTGGAGCGGGGATCCACCCACGACCCGGCCAAGGCGGCGCGGCTGCTGGACGGCATCGGACTGAACCGCAAGGACCGCGACCGGTTCCGCCTGCGCCGCGGCAATGGTCAGCGGTTACGCATCGAGATCACTCGCCAGAGAAGGCGGTTTTGGCCAGAATGCAGGCGCGCCCGGATTCCGAAGGGTAGGCCAAGGAGTGGCGGATGGCCGTAGAGCCGCTTAGTCCTGAGTTGAGAGGCGTTGGCGGTTTCTCCTTCGAGGATGCCGTCGCCGCCGTCTACCTGACTGCCCTTTTCACCGAGACGATCGCCCCCGGCTTCAGGACGGGGATGGTCCGGGTGCCCGGACGGGCGTGCCGGGAGCGACACCCGCGCTGGGTGTTCCACTTCACGCCAACCTCGGCATCCTGGATCAACGCTGTCGAAGGCTTCTTCTCCGCTCTGACCCGAAGGCGCCTCCGGCGAGGCGTCTTCCAATCCGTCGCCGATCTCGAGCAGGCCATCGCCCGATACATCCGCGAACATAACGCCACCTCGAGCCCCTTCGTCTGGACCAAGCCCGCCGACAGCATCCTCGCCAAACTCGGCAGGCTGCCTGCACCTTCCGAATGAGTCAGTGCACTAGATCGTCACACGCGTCCCGTCGAAGCGCGTGAACGAGAAGCCGTCGAAGGGCTCGCGCAGCGTCGCCTTCTCCTCGCGCAACATGCTGATCGCGAGATCCTCCCCGAGCGGCAGCGATGCGGCGGCGTCGGACCGCCAATGAATGCCCGCCCAGGCGCGGCTCGACCCGTAATTGAGTGCGAGCTTGTTGAGTTCGCCGCCCACCGTCAGCGCCGGCCCTGTGTAGGGCACCAGCCGCTCCGGATCGTTGGGATCCGGCTGTACCGGATTCGGGATCTCCCGCGTCTCGTCGTAGAAGGCTTTGAGCAGTGTCACGCAGGTGGCGGCGTTGATGGCCGCGCTGCCGGGATAGGCGGGATGCATCGGCGAGCCTTCCGGGTAGATGTGCGCAAGGAGATGCGTGCCCTGCTTGGCGCGGCTGCGTTCCAGCGCCTGCGAACCGAGGATCGAATCGTGCAGAGGGTAGTCCTGCGCCCCGCCGGCGAGGCGGAGATGCACGAGGCCGCCGTAGGCCTCGGGCCGCAAGGTGCGGTGGACCCAGTACTTCTGCCAAACGCTGAACCGGGTGGCACGCGAGATGGCAAGGCCGATCAACGAGTGGACGTACGGCAAGCCGAAGCTCCCGCTGCCACCAGCCTGAGTGCGCGAGCGGGGGTATGGGTTGGCCGGCGCGAAGGCCGGTCGCGCCGCGGGGAACATGCCGCCATAGCGCGGCTCGGCCTCGGAGGACGGCATGGCGAGTTGGATCGCCGCCGCCCAAGCCGCGGCAGGAGGCGTCACATGCGTGTACTGGCCAAGGTCGCGGCCATTGGCGATGTACCGGAGCACCGGGTCGTACTGAACACGGCCACTCGGCGCGGCACCGTTCTGCACGCGCAGCCATTCGGCATAGTCGGTCAGGAATTCGCTCTCGGGCTTGGAGGTGCGCATGCGCGCGGGGATGAATTGCGAGCTGTATGGCGTGTCGCGGTACAGAAACTGCGAGACCATGGGCCCTTCGAGCGCACCGGGCGGCACCGCCCAACGTCCGGTGCGGCCGCTCGGGTCGCTGCGGTCGACGTAGAAGGCGCTGCCCCGGAATAACGTCTGCGGCGTCACGCGCCCATCCGCCTTCGGCCCCTGGAAGTCTGCGAGCCGGATCAGCTCATCGACCGCTGCGATGACATCCCGATTGCCGGTGTCGTCGCGATAAGCGGTGAAGGGCACATCGCGCAGAAGCGATTTCCAGTAGAGCTCGACGGCTTCGGCGGCGCGGGCAGCGCTCGCCAGCGTCGCCGGGACGGGAATCGCGAACTGCGTGGGATCGAGGCCGATCAGATTGACGGCGAGCGACGCGAGCGGGTTCGCCTGCTTGCGGGTGCCGCCAAGTAAGATTTTTTCGAACTCCGCCGGGTCGCCGGATTCGTACGCGGCGACGGCCGTTCGCCAGGCAGCGGGATCGACCTCGCCACGCTGGTCATGCGGCAGGCCGCGCGTGTCGGAGCCAAGCTTGTTGGCATAGCGCGCTTCATCGCCATTGTCGGGGTGCGGCGGCGCGGGGGCGGCGGCATTTGCTTGCGCCAACCTGACCCTCACCTCGAGCGTGTGTCTTCGCAGATGCTGGTCGAGGGCGGTGCCCTGTGAGACTGTCGGCAGTTCCGCCAAACCTGGGGTACCGGCGGCTGGTTGCGCCGCCGCGGTGCGCGTGGAAAGCCCGCTGAGCGGACCGATGGCGCCGGCGCCGAGGACGGCACCTGCGGTCGAGAGGAGGCCGCGGCGCGAGAACCCAAGCGCCGGTGCGGCGGTGTCATGGGCGTAGGCTGATGGATCGACCATGTTTTGCATCCTAAGTGGGGAGGTGCCGCGCAGGGCTGGGTTTCCGTCCAGGATTCAGCGCGGGCGACCGCCGGGCTGGGTTGTAACGCACGCCGCGCCGATAGCGGGCCGGCTGGCGCACCACGGGGTGGAACTGGGCGGCGCTTATGCTTCTTCTGCGACATTCCAGCATCCTCATCAGGCTCGAAAGCCTACTCAGCGAGGCGCGCATCGCCGGACGGGCCCTTCCTCGGGCCACCAATGCCTCACCCGCAAACTCCTCGCGGGGATCGCATCCCTTCGGACGCCTGCGCCTGCTCGTTCCCATCCTTCCGGCGCGAAAGGCGCCGCCCCCGCCGGGGCTCAGATCGTCACGCGGCTGCCGTCGACGCGGGTGAACGAGAAGCCGTCGAAGGCCTCACGGTATGTGGCGCGCTCGTCGCGCAGCAGACCGGTCGCCACCTCCTCGCCCAGTGCCATCGAGGCCGCGGCGTCGGACCAGAAATGGATGCCCATCCAGTTCCGGCCGACCGCGAAATTCGCCGCCATCTTGTTCAACTCCCCGCCGACGGTGAGCGGCGGCCCGCTGTAGGGCACGAGCCGCGTCGGGTCACGCGGATCGGGCTGCATCAGATCGGCGAGGACGCGGCTCTCGTCGAAGAAGGCCTTCAGAATGGTCGCCGCGACGCCCGCGACGGCGGCGCCCCACCAGCATAGGCGGAGAAGACGGGCGAGCCATCGGGAACGGTTTGCGACAGCAGATGGGTGCCGTGTTCGCCCGGGAGCGGTTGAGCGCCTCCGATCGCAGGAAGTCATCGTGAAGCGGGTAGTCGCTCACGCCATTGGCCAGGCGCTGGTGCGCCAGCCCGCCATAGGCCTCCGGCCGCAGCGTGCGGTGCACAAACCACTTCTGCCAATAGGCCACGCGAGGAGCAAGGTTGATCCCCTCGGCGAGCACCGCCTGCATGTGCAGCGGTCCGAAGGTGGCGTTCCGCGCGCTCTGGTTCCGCAAGCGGCGATAAGGGTTCGACGCGTTCAGCGCCGGCTCGGCCAGTGGGAACATGCCGCCGTAGCGTGGGTCCGGCCCGCCGGAGGGGGTCAGGAGCAGCATCGCCACCGCCCAAGGCATCACCAAGCCCGGGCGGACGGATTCCGCCAGGTCTCGCCCGTTCGCGATGTAGCGCGGCGTCGGATCGAACTGCAGCCGGCCGCGCACCGACTCGCCGTTCTGCGCCCTCAGCCACTCGTCGTATTCGGTCAGGAACTCGCTGGCCGGCGTGGTGGTGCGGATGCGCGCGCTGATCCACTGCGCGCCGAAGGGCACGTCGCGGAGGAGTAACTGCGAGATCATCGGCCCGTCCAGCACGCCCGGCGGCGTGACGGCCTGGCCCGTCGGGTCGGCCGGGTCGAAGTAGAGCGCGCTGCCGCGGAACAGCGTGCCTGGCGTGATGCGCCCCTCCGCCTTGGCGCCCCGGAAGGCCGGGGAGACGGCTGAGCTCCTCGGCGGACGCCAGTACATCGCGGCTGTCGGTGCCGTCGCGGAACTCACTGAACGGCACATCGCGCAGCAGCGACTGCCAGTACACCTCGACGGCCTCGGCCGCGCGCTCCGCGCTGGCAAGGGCCGGCGCCGGCGGGAGGGCGATCTGTGTCGGGGTGAGGCCGCCGAGGCTCACCGCCATCGTGCCGACCGGGTTGCCCAGCCGGCGCGTGCCGCCGAGCGGGATCTTCTCGAAATCTGCCGGGTCGCCGGACTGGCATGCGGCCAATAGTGCCCGCCAGGCTGCCGGGTCCACGTCGCCGCGCGCGTTGTGCGGCAGGGCCCGGGTGCCGGCGCCGATCGGGGTAGGGTAGCGCGTTTCGTCGTCGTTTGCCGGATGCGGAGCGATCGGGGTCGCGCCCATGTTGCGTGTGCAGGTCTTGCGCACCTCGACGGCGCGACGGTGCATCGCGCTGTCCACCGGCCGCGTGGGCTGCGCCGCGCCCGTCGGCTGGGCTGCAGCCGGCGCGATCGGAGAGGTGCCTGGTGGCGCGAGCGCGGCACCGAGCGCCATGCCGGCGCCGCCGAGGAGTCCGCGTCGGAGTAGGGTCGGATAGAAAGGCTGCGCCGGTGATCCCGGGCCCATGTCGGCTGGAGTGAAAGGGTGATCGCCCATGAAATCCTCCTGCTCGTCGATAGGAAGAGGTACGTCCGTCGGCGGTTGCACGTGCGGCCTGAGGGCCGGGAGCGGCCTGGAGGCCACCGCGGTGCGGTGAGCGCTGCTTCAACTGCCGACGCCGCGGACGCTAGCACCCCGCCACGGGCGCCGGTTAGCGAAAAGAAGGCTGGCCCGGGCTCTAGATGGTCAAGGGTGAATCGCCTTGGTTCGGCTATCCAGGCCTTGCAGATGGCTTCATAGGGCGTGAGGCCTTTGAGGGTCTGAACCGCTCCGGGATCTCCGGAGGCTGTTTGGTTTGAGTTCATCCATCCGAGTGTCTTGCGCGGCCTGCTGTTGAGTGCCGCAGCCACCGCAGCCAGGTCATCGGCGCCGTGTGCGCTCAGAGCTCATCCGGGAAGTTCTGATTCATGCTGAGGGTTTTGCGGCGAGGCGCCGAAGCATGATGCGGACCATGGCCATGCGGACGAAGGCGACAGCGGCCGCAGGCCTGGCCCGACGGCGGAACTAGCCGCCAAGCTCAAGGTTCTCGAACGGGAGAACCGTGAGCTACGGCAGGCGAACGAGATCCTGCGCAAGGCGTCCGCGTATTTTTCCCAGGCGGAACTCGACCGCCGGTTCAAGCCATGATCGCCTTCATCGACGATCATCGTGGGCTCCATGGGGTCGAGCCGATCTGCAAGGTCTTGCCGATCGCCCCCTCGACCTATCGCGCGCAGGATGCCCGGCGGCTCGACCCGACGAAGCACTCAGCGCGGGCGAAGCGTGATGCGGCCCTGATGCCGGAGATACAGCGAGTGTTCGAGGAGAACTTCCGCGTCTACGGCGTGCGAAAGGTCTGGCGGCAGTTGCTGCGCGAAGGTCACGAAGTGGCCCGCTGCACCGTGGCGCGCCTGATGCACAACATGCGCTTTCAGGGCGTAATCCGCGGCGAGCCCGTCAGGACCACGATCAGCGACAAGACGGCATCTTGCCCTCTGGATCACGTGAACCGGCAGTTCAGGGCGCCGCGCCCGAATGCGCTGTGGGTTTCCGATTTCACCTACGTGGCGACCTGGGCGGGGTTCGTCTATGTGGCCTTCGTCATCGACGCCTATGCCCGCCGCATTGTCGGCTGGCGTGTGTCACGCACCGCGCATGCGAGCTTCGTGCTGGACGCGCTGGAGCAGGCCCTCCATGAACGGCGGCCCCTGCATCGCGGCGGGCTCGTGCACCACAGCGATAGTGGCAGCCAACCCAGGTTCAACCGGTCGTCTCAACACCACCTTGAGCGGATTGCAGCGCTGCGTCGAGAGCCTCGGCAGGCGTCGTCCATCCAAGGGTCTTGCACGGCCTACTATTGAGCGCGGCAGCCACTGCAGCCAGGTCATCCGTGCCGTGGACGCCAAGATCGGTACCCTTCGGAAAGTACTGCCGCAGCAGCCCATTGGTGTTCTCGTTCGTACCGCGCTGCCATGGGCTGTGGGGATCGCAGAAGTACACCTGCAACCCGGCGTCGATCCGTAGCCGGGCGTGCTGCGCCATCTCCGCTCCCTGGTCCCAGGCCAGCGAGCGACGCAGTTGCTCGGGCAGGGTGGTGATCATGCAGGTGATTGCGTCGCGCACCGCCTCAGCGCCGTGCCCGGCCATCGCCGGCCCATTCTTCTCGCGCGGCCACGTCCCATGCCCCTCCATCGGCGGCAGGTGCAGCAGCATCGTGAACCGCGTCGTACGCTCGACCAGGGTACCGATTGCCGAGCTGTTGAGGCCAAGGATCAGATCTCCCTCCCAATGGCTCGGCACGGCGAAAAGGCTCGGCGGGCGATAGCCTCCCTGAGTGTCTGTCCGCGAACATCTTGAACCCGTTGCGTCACCTGTGATTCGCTCGGTCCGGAGCGATTCGGGGGAGCGTGGCGGATGTGGACGACGGAAAACCGGTCTCGGCATGACCGGAGAGG
>JAQGHV010000354.1 GCA_028288785.1 Rhodospirillales bacterium
GCCTGCTGCGCGGCGCTGAGCCAGGCGTGCTGGTCACCGAGGCGTCGCCATTGGCTGATGCTCGCGTGGGTGCCTGGCTGGTCGGGCCAGGGCTGCCGCCGGATGCCGCAACACGCGCGCTCGGCCGCGCGGTGATCGATGCGGGGCGGGCGCTGGTCGCCGATGCCGGGCTTCTCAGCGCCTGCGCCGGCGAGTCCCGTGCGCTGGCGGGCGCGTCCGTCCTCACGCCTCATATGGGCGAATTCACCCGCGTGTTCGGTTCTGCCGAAGACCGCCTGGCGGCGCCGCGCGCCGCTGCGGCGCTGATCGGCGCCGTGGTGCTGCTCAAGGGGCCGGATACCGTCATCGCGGCGCCCGACGGCCGCGCCGCGATCAACGAGAACGCGCCGCCATGGCTCGCCACCGGCGGCACCGGCGACGTGCTCGCCGGCATCATCGTGGCCTTGCTCGGGCGCGGGATGGCGCCCTTCGAGGCCGCCTGCGCCGCCGCCTGGCTGCAGGGCGAGGCGGCCTCGACGTTTGGCGAAGGCTGCATCGCCGAAGACCTCGCCATGTTGCTGCCGGCTGCGATCCGCAAGGCGCGCGCGGTAAAATCCGCTTGACGATAAGTTCACCCGACCGAGAGCCCCATTCAGGAGCTTACCTTCCGGATTGGTGCCGTGAGGGCGTGCATCTCACGCGATGTTTCATTACATTGCATAAGCTTTGCGAAAGATGAACTCGATGTCCGACGTCGCCGTCCAGCCTGGCCTTCTCGATCGAGCCCTTCGTCGCGTCTCCAGCCTGTGGCGGGACATGGGTGTGAGTGGCGGTCGGGCAGCGGCCAGCTTCACCGAGCCATTGCGGGAATGCCTGGAGGGACGGGGCGGCGAGGTCTCCGCGCGCACCCGGACCGCGAAGCTCGCCGAGGTCTATCTCGCGGCTGATCATGCCGGGCGCGACGCCTTCCTGCGCGCCCTCGCACGGCTCGACAGCGACAGCGAGGCGGTTGCGAAGGCGATGGCGGGCGTTGCGGCCGCGGGTGCCGATGACGAGGCGCGGGCCGCCGCCAAGGCGCGCCTCCGACGCGTGCTGGAGCCGCCGCGCCTGAAGCTGCTGACCCAGTTCACCACCATTCCCGATGGCATGAAGTTCCTGGTCGATCTTCGCGCCGAGCTGCTGCAGCGCTCCGCGGGCGACGCCATGCTCACCGCCCTCGATGCCGATCTGCGCGGCCAGCTCGCGGCCTGGTTCGACGTGGGCTTCCTGGAGCTGCGGCGGATCGACTGGACCAGCCCGGCGTCGCTGCTCGAGAAGCTTGTGGGCTATGAGGCGGTGCATCGCATCCGCACTTGGCGCGACCTCAAGAACCGCCTGGATTCCGACCGCCGCTGCTACGCCTTCTTCCACCCCCGCATGCCCGAGGAGCCACTGATCTTTGTGGAGGTCGCACTCGTGCGCGGCATGGCCGGGACGGTGCGCGAATTGCTCGACGAGAAAGCGCCGGTGCTGGACCCGCGCGGCGCAGACACAGCGATCTTCTACTCGATTAACAACTGCCAGCGCGGGCTCGACGGCATCTCCTTCGGCAATTTCCTGATCAAGCGGGTGGTCTCACTTTTGTCCGACGAGTTCCGCAACCTCAAGAGCTTCGCAACGCTGTCGCCGGTGCCGGGCTTCTCCCGCTGGCTGGGGGAACGCTTCGCCGCCGGCGAGACCGGACTGTTGAGCGAGGAGGAGGGGCGGGCGATCTCCGCCGCCTTGCCGCTGCCGACAGCGATCGCCGCACCGGGTGCACCGGCACTTCCCCCCGACGCCGAAGCGAAGCCGGAGACGCCCGAAGCCGTGCTTCGCCGTGTCCTGGCAAAGCGCCACTGGATGCGCAACGAGGCGTTGTCGCGCGCGGTCGAACCCGTGCTCATGCGGCTTTGCGCGCGCTACCTCGCGATCGAGGAAGCGCCGGGCCGCCCCGGTCGCGCGCGTGATCCGGTGGCGCATTTCCACCTGTCGAATGGCGCGCGGATCGAGCGGCTGAACTGGCGCGGCGACGTCAGCGAAAAGGGCCTGAAGGAGAGCGCCGGGTTGATGGTGAACTATCTCTACGACCCCGCGAAGATCGAGGACTACCACGAGGGCTACGCCGGCGAGGGCAAGCGCCCCATGGCCGCCGCGATGCGCAAGCTCGCGAAGGGGTAGGGCGCTAACGCAGCCCCAGCCGGCGGGCGAGGAATTCGGCCACCACATCGAAGCCGCCGAAGAGGGCCAAATCCTCGTGCCCGGCCCCGGGCGCGACCCAGGTTTCCACTGGTGCGGTCGCCGCCGCGGCAAGCGTTTCGGCCATCGCCGGCGGCGTCATCCGGTCCCTGCCGCCCGCGAGGATCAGCATCGGGGCGGTCACGCGGGGGATGGCCGCGCGGCTGTCGAAGCGGTCGCGCAGCAGCAGGCGCGGCGCCGGCAGCCAGGCGAAGTGCAGCGCGGCCAGGTCCGGCAGGCTCGTGAAGGGGAGTTCGAGCACCACCGCGCCGACCGCGCCGGGCCGTTCGGCGGCAAGCGGAATGGCGACCGCCGTGCCGAGCGACTCGCCCCAGACGATGATCCGCGCCGGCGCGTAGCCCTGCGCTTCAAGCGCGGCGAGCGCGGCACGGGCGTCGCGGACCAGTCCCGCCTCGCTCGGCCGGCCGGGATTGCCGCCATAGCCGCGCCACTCGACCATCAGCGCGCCCCAGCCAAGCGCCATGAAGTGCCCCAGGCGCCGCTGGCGGTCCGCGAGATTGCCGCCATTGCCGTGCAAATAGAGCACCATGGGCGCATCGGGCCGCAGCGGCGGCATGCTCCAGGTCAGCAGGCGAAGCCCATCCTCGGTGGTAACTGCGCCGGCGGTCACCCGCTCGAGTTCCGCGCCGACCAGTTGGGGGGCCGATACGTCGGGGACATAGATGAAACGGTCCTGCAGCATCCACACCGCGCCCACGGCGAGCACGAGCAAAAGAACCGTCGCGGCCAGCACCCAGGCGATCGCCTGCATCAGGTCATCCTTTAGAAGGTTTGGCCGGCGCAGACTTGCCTCGGCGAGAGCTATAAGTCATATCCCCCCGTATCCGACGCACCCCGCTTCGGAAATTCTCACGCGGCGCACCCTTCCTCGACCACAGGGCAGGGTCCGGTCCCCCAGATTGGGGTTTGCGCCGCGGACGCTGCAACCGGACAAGCAGGAAGGTTTGATCTCATGGCAATGCCAGACGTTTCGCTGCGCGTGCTCCTCGAGGCCGGCGTCCACTTCGGACACCATACGCGCCGCTGGAATCCGCGCATGGCGCCCTATATCTTCGGCATCCGCAACCAGGTCCACATCCTCGACCTGCAGCAGACCGTGCCTTTGATGGAGCAGGCGCTGAAGGCCGTGCGCGACACCGTCGCCGGCGGCGGGCGCGTGCTGTTCGTGGGCACCAAGAAGGCAGCGGCCGAATACGTGGCGGAAGCCGCGACGCGCTGCGGCCAGTACTACGTGAACCATCGCTGGTTGGGCGGCATGCTCACCAACTGGAAGACCATCACGGGCAGCATCAAGCGCCTGAAGCAGATGGACGAGCAGCTCGGCGGCAACACCCAGGGTCTCACCAAGAAAGAGATCCTGATGCTGACGCGCGACAAGGAGAAGCTGGACCGCGCACTCGGTGGTATCCGCGAGATGGGCGGCTTGCCGAACATCATCTTCGTGATCGACACCATCAAGGAGAAGCTCGCGATCGAGGAGGCCAACAAGCTCGGCATCCCCGTCGTGGCCGTGGTCGACTCGAACGCCGATCCGCAGGGCGTGACCTACCCGATCCCGGGCAATGACGACGCGATCCGCGCCATCAACCTGTATTGCGACATGATCGCCGCCGCCGTGTTCGACGGCATCTCGGCCGAGTTGCAGGCCTCCGGTGTCGATCTCGGCGCCGCCGAGGACGTCTCGGTTGCCGAAGCAGGCGTCGATGAAGTGCTGCCGGAGATGCCGATCGAGGCGTCCTCGCCTGACGCGACCGCTGCAGACGAGCAGCTCGCCGAGGCGATGGGGGCCGCACCGGCCGCCGAGCCCGCGCCCGCTCCCGCCGCGGAATAAGGCACGCGCCCGCCTGAGCGGGCGCGCTGGATTGAACGCCGCGGTTGGAGCAACCTTCACCCGCGGCGTTGCTTGCATGAATGGCGCCAAGCGCCGAGCAGAAACGGAGATCTCCCATGGCAGAAGTCACCGCCTCCCTGGTTCGCGACCTGCGCGAGAAGACCGGCGCCGGCATGATGGACTGCAAGAAGGCGCTGGTTGAATCCGGCGGCGACATGGACGCCGCCATCGACTGGCTGCGGACGAAGGGCCTGTCATCGGCCGCCAAGAAGTCCGGCCGCGTGGCCGCCGAGGGCCTGGTCGGCGTCGCCACCTCGCCGCAGGCCGGCGCCATGGTCGAGGTCAACGCCGAGACCGACTTCGTCGCTCGCAACGAGCAGTTCCAGAACTTCGTGGCCGATGTGACGGGCCTCGCGCTCGCGGTCGGCGACAACATCGAGAACCTGAAGCGTTCGCCCTACCCCGGCACCCGCCATTCCGTGCAGGAGGAGCTCACGCGCCTCATCGCCACGATCGGCGAGCACATGTCGATCCGCCGCGCGCGCGTGTTGCGCGTGGAATCCGGCTCGGTGGCGACCTACATGCACTCCGCGATCAAGCCGGGCCTGGGCAAGATCGGCGTCCTCGTGGCGCTTGAAGGCGAGTCCGAGCCCGAGGTGCTGGAGAAGCTGGGCCGCCAGATTGGCATGCACGTGGCCGCGACGCGCCCTGATACGCTGGACGTCTCGATGGTCGATCCTTCCGCGCTGGTGCGTGAGAAGGCGGTGCTGTCCGAGCAGGCGCGCGCCTCCGGCAAGCCTGAGGCCATCATCGAGAAGATGGTCCAAGGCCGGATCCAGAAGTACTACGAAGAGGTCGTCCTTCTCGAGCAGGTCTGGGTGCATGACGGCGAGAGCCGGGTGAAGCAGGTCGTGAAAAAGGCCGGGCTCGTGCTCCAGGGCTTCGAGCGCTTCGCCCTCGGCGAGGGCATCGACAAGCAGGCGAGCGATTTCGCCGCTGAAGTCGCCGCGGCCGCCGGCTACGTCGGGCCCGCGAGCTAATTTGCCGCCACGGGCGCCGCTCCCTATGGTGCGGCGCTCGCAACCTTTGCGTAATGGTCATCTCATGAGCCAAGTGCCGGCCTACAAGCGCGTGCTGCTGAAAGTCTCCGGCGAGGCGCTGATGGGCGGGCGGGAGTACGGTCTCGACAACGCGACCTGCCGCCGGATCGCCGTGGATGTGAAGGGCGTCATCGCCCTGGGCGTGCAGGTTTGCATGGTCATCGGCGGCGGCAACATCTTCCGCGGGATTTCCGGGGCCGCCTCGGGCATGGACCGGGCGCAAGCCGACAGCATGGGCATGCTGGCCACCGTGATGAACGCGCTCGCGATGCAGTCCGCACTGGAACAGCAGGACATCAGCACCCGCGTGCAGAGCGCCATCCCGATGTCCTCGGTCTGTGAGCCCTTCATTCGTCGCCGCGCCGAGCGGCACATGGAGAAGGGCCGCGTCGTGATCTTCGCCGCCGGCACGGGCAATCCCTTCTTCACCACCGATACCGCGGCTGCCCTGCGCGCCGCCGAGATGGGGTGCGACGCGCTGTTAAAAGGCACCCAGGTCGATGGCGTCTACGCCGCCGATCCGCGCACGCATCCCGATGCGGAGCGCTATGTCACGCTCACCTACCTCGACATGCTGTCGCGCGACCTCGCCGTGATGGACGCTGCGGCGATCAGCCTCGCCCGTGAAAACCATTTGCCCATCATCGTGTTCAACATTCATGAGCCTGGTGCCTTCACCGCCGTGATGAAGGGCGAGGGAAAGTTCACGACCGTCATAGAACAGCCAAATGAAAGAGCTACCGGGGCGGCTGTTCCGCGTTCTAGTTTCGCAATCCGAAGGGGAAACAGCGCCATGGCCGGCGATGTGAAGGCACTGAAGCAGGATCTTACGCGCCGGATGGATGGCGCGATCGAGACTGTGAAGAAGGAGTTCCAGGGCCTTCGGACCGGCCGCGCCAGCCCCGCGCTGCTGGAGCCCGTGCGCGTCGAGGCCTATGGCGGCAACTCGCCCTTGAACCAGTTGGCCAATATATCGGTCGGTGGACCGGGCATGCTGTCCGTGCAGGTTTTCGACCGCAGCCTGACCAAGGCGGTGGAGATCGCTATCCGTGATTCCGGACTGGGCCTCAACCCCCAGGCCGAAGGCCAGACGATCCGCGTCCCGCTGCCGCCGCTGACGCAGGAGCGTCGCAACGACCTGGTCAAGACGGCGCACAAGTATGCCGAGTCCTGCCGCGTGTCGGTGCGCGCCGTGCGGCGCGACGGCATGGAGCAGATCAAGGCGATGACGGCGGACAAGAAGGCACCGATCAGCGAGGATGAGGGCAAGCAGGCCCAGGCCGAGGTCCAGAAACTGACCGACCAGTACATCAAGCAGATCGAATCGCTCCTGGCGGAGAAGGAAAAGGACATCAGGTCCGTTTGATCCCGAGGACGCGCCGGTGAGCGCCGCCCCCCAGACAGTGGTTCCGGCCGGCGGCGTGGCTGCGGTGCCGCGCCATGTCGGTATCATCATGGATGGCAACCGGCGCTGGGCGCAGGCGCGCGGCCTACCGGCGGCGCTTGGCCACCGCGCCGGCGCAGAAGCGGCTCGCCGCACGGTCGAGGCCGCGGGCAAGGCAGGCATCACCTGGCTGACACTGTTCGCCTTCAGCTCCGAGAATTGGCGGCGGCCCCAGGATGAGGTGAAGGCGCTGACCGGCCTGCTGCGCCTCTATCTCCGTTCGGAGGTCGCCGCGCTGGTGCGCGAAGGGGTGCGCCTCCGCGTCATCGGCGACCACACCCGCTTTGGACCGGAACTGTCGCGCGCGGTCCTCGCCGCCGAGGCCGCGACGCGGGACGGCACCCGGCTCAACCTCACGGTGGCACTCAGCTATGGTGGCCGCGCCGAGATCGCCGCCGCCGCGCGCGCCTTGGCGGAGGAGGTGCAGGCCGGCACGCTTGACCCTGCGGCGATCGATGAAGAGGCCGTCGCCAGCCACCTCCAGACCAGCGGGCAGCCCGACGCGGACCTGATCATCCGCACCTCCGGCGAGCAGCGGCTGTCGAACTTCCTGCTTTGGCAATCCGCCTATGCGGAGTTCGTGTTCCAGGATGTCCTGTGGCCCGATTACGGGGCTGAACCGCTTGCGGAGGCGCTGGCGGAATTCGCGCGGCGCGACCGCCGATTCGGCCAGCGCGCCGCCGGATGAGCGGCCCGGGCGCGACACCAGAGGGCAAGCGCTGGCGGGACCTGCGCAAGCGCGTGCTCTCCGCCTTGGTGCTCGGGCCGAGCGCCCTGGCTTGCGTCTGGCTCGGTGCCACACCCTGGACGGTGCTGATGGCCATCGGCGCGGCGATCCTCGCCTGGGAATGGGTGCATCTGTGCGGCTTGCGGACCAGAGCCCTGCCAGGTGCCGCGGTTCCCCTGGCGATTTTTGGCGCCGGCGCGATGGCCGTGTTGGAGCAGCCCGTCTGGGCTGTGGGCTTGCTCGGCCTCGGTTTCCTGCTGACCTGGGTGGCCTCGCGCGGGCTGCCGCGTGCCGGGCGGCTCGCGCTGCCGCCGATCCGCCTCGCGCTCGGCGTGCTATACATTGGCGTCGCCTGCATCGCGCTGATCGAGCTGCGCCACGACAATGAAGCCGGCCGCGACAACGTCCTGTTCCTGTTGCTGGTGGTCTGGGCGTCGGACATCGGCGCCTACCTCGCCGGGCGAGCCTTCGGCGGGCCTCGCCTGATGCCGAGCGTGTCGCCGAACAAGACCTGGTCGGGCGCCATGGGCGGCCTTCTGCTGGCAGTGGTTGTTGGCCTGATCGCCGCGCGCATCCTCGCACCGGGGCCGGTAATGTGGGCGGCGCCGGTGGCGGTCCTGATCGGCATCATGGCACAGGCCGGCGACCTGCTGGAAAGTGCCATCAAGCGGCACTTCGCGGTCAAGGATACCTCCTCGCTGATCCCGGGCCATGGCGGTCTGCTCGACCGTCTCGATGGCGTCCTGGCGGCCGCACCCGTGGCACTGCTGCTGGCGATCGCGTCGGGCCAGGGCAGCCCGATCTGGCGATGATGGATTTCAGCGCCTCGGTTTCAGCGTGACCCGCAGCGTCACCCTGCTGGGCTCGACCGGGTCGGTTGGGCGTTCGACGGCCGCGCTGCTGGACGGCTTCGCGGTCGAGGCGCTGGTCGCGGGCCGCGACGTCGAAGCCTTGGCCGCGCAGGCCCGCGCGCTGCGTCCGCGCATCGCGGTGCTGGCCGACGAATCCCGGCTGCCCGACCTGCGCGAGGCGCTCGCCGGCACCGGCATTGCATGCGCGGCGGGCGAGGCCGCGGTGATCGAGGCCGCGGCGCGCCCGGTGGACTGGACCATGGCGGCCATCGTCGGCGCCGCCGGCCTGAAGCCCACCCTCGCGGCCCTGGCGCGCGGGGGCATCCTGGCCCTCGCCAACAAGGAGAGCATGGTCTGCGCCGGGGAGATCGTCCTGGCGGCGGCGGCGCGTTCGGGGGCCACCATTCTGCCGGTGGACAGCGAGCACAACGCGATCTTCCAGGCCCTGTGCGGCCAGGCGATGGCGCGGGTCGAGCGCATCTTCCTCACCGCCTCGGGCGGCCCCTTCCGCGAGATGTCGATGGCTGACATGGAGCAGGTCACGCCGGCGATGGCCGTGAAGCACCCGGTCTGGTCGATGGGCGCAAAGATCAGCGTCGACAGCGCCACGATGATGAACAAGGGCCTCGAGGTCATCGAGGCGGCGCGGCTGTTCGGGCTGGACGAGGCGCGGATCGAGGTTCTCGTGCACCCGCAATCCGCGGTGCATGGGCTGGTGCAGTATGTCGACGGCTCGCTGCTCGCCCAGCTTGGGACGCCGGATATGCGCACGCCGATCGCGCATGCCCTCGCCTGGCCGGAGCGCATGGGCGTGGATGTCGCGCGGCTCGACCTGGTGGCGCTTGGGCGCCTGGATTTTTACGCGCCTGATCCCCTGCGCTTCCCGGCTCTGCGCCTTGCGAGGGACGCCTTGCGCGCGGGAGGCGGGGCTCCCACCATATTGAACGCCGCGAACGAGGTCGCGGTGGGCCGCTTCCTCGCGGGCGAACTCGGCTTCCTCCGTATCGCGGCGGTGGTCGAGGAGACGCTGTCGCGGCTCGGCGCGCGCGAGATCGATGGCCTGGACGCGGTGATCGCGTTGGACGGCGAAGCGCGTGCCTTGGCGGCTGACCTCCCGGCCTGACTCTTTTTTGGCCCGACCTTTTTTTGGATGGATATCCCCTTGGACCTGATCCCCGACGGCCTCCGCACTCCGCTCGCCTTCATCGTCGTGCTTGGGGTGCTGATCTTCATCCATGAGCTTGGCCATTACCTGGCGGCGCGCTGGCGTGGCGTGCATGTCGAGCGTTTCTCGGTGGGCTTCGGGCGCGCGATCACCTCCTGGACCGACAAGCGCGGCACCGAGTGGCGGATCGGCTGGCTTCCGCTCGGTGGCTACGTGAAGCTGCACGGCCAGGAACAGCCGGGCGACGCGACGGAGGAGACCCGCGCCGCCTGGTTGCCGGGCCGCACCTTCCACGACAAGCCGGTTCTCGACCGCGCCATTGTCGTCGCGGCCGGCCCGATCGCGAATTTCCTGCTCGCCGCGGTGCTGTTCGCTGGCCTGTTCATGGTGCACGGCCGGCCGGTCAACCAGGGCCTGGCGATGATCGGACAGGTGAGCGAAGGCTCGGCGGCGGCGGCGGCCGGCTTGCTTCCGGGCGACCGCGTGGTGGCGCTCGACGATGTCACGGTCACCCGATTCGAGCAGATCCAGCGGCATGTGCAGCCGCGCGCGGGCCAGCCCGTCCAGGTCCGGATCGAGCGTGATGGCGTCGCGCGGAGCGTCGCGGTGACGCCCACGGTGCGTCCTGCCGACGGCCTCGGCGTCCTTGGCATCTCGGGCGGCCCCGCGGTCTTCGAGCGGCTGGACCCTGCGAGCGCGCTGCTCGCCGGCGTGACCTATACGGGCGACATCTCGGCGCAGACGCTGGGTGGCCTGTGGCAGATGATTTCGGGCGCGCGTGGGACGGAGGAACTCGGGGGGCCGCTGCGCATCGCCCAGCTTTCCGGGCAGGTCGCGGAGATGGGGCTGGTGCCGCTGATCTCCTTCATCGCGATCCTCTCGGTCAACCTGGCGCTGATCAACCTGTTCCCGATCCCGGTGCTGGATGGCGGGCACCTGATGTTCTACGCGGCCGAGGCCATCCGTGGCCGTCCGGTGCCGCCGCGGGCGCAGGAAATGGGCTTTCGCGCCGGATTCGCGCTGCTGGTGGCGCTGTTCGTCTTTTCGACCTGGAACGACCTGACGCAACTTGGCCTGTTCCGGTGGGTGGCGCGGCTGGTGGGCTGAGTGAACGCAGGCAGCGGCCTCCCGGGTCGCGGTCTGGGCCCGGGTTGCGTCTGGGGGTTGTCGCCTGGGCGCCCGCAGGGTAGTCGCTGAGCATCCTTCCGGTTAATGTCCGGCACTCCGTTACAGGCACGAGTCGATTGTCCCCAGCACGCGCCATCCTGCTCGCCACCTTGATTTTCATGCCCGCGATCGTGGCGGCGCAATTGCCGGCCCCGCCCGCACGACGGCCAGCCGTGGCCGCACCGGCGGCGGGCCCGGTCGGCGGGCGCATCGCCGGCATTGACGTGCGTGGCGCCCAGCGAATTGAAGCCGACACGATCCGCAGCTACATGCTCGTCCAGGTGGGCGATGTGGCCGACGCCGACCGGCTCGACCGGAGCCTGCGCGCGCTGTTCGCCACCGGCCTGTTCCGCGATGTCGAGATCACTCCGCAGGGCAACCGCATCCAGGTGACCGTGGTGGAGAACCCGATCGTCAACCGGGTCGCCTTCGAGGGCAATCGCCGGGTTTCCGAGGACCTGCTGCGCGGTGAGGCGCTGCTGCGTCCGCGCGCCGTCTATACGCCCGCCGCCGCTCAGGGCGACCGCCAGCGCATCCTGGACCTGTATGCCCGGCGCGGCCGCTTCGGCGCGCGCGTCGAGCCGAAGATCATCGAGCTCGACCAGAACCGCGTCGACGTCGTCTACGAGATCGTGGAGGGCGAGATCGCGCTTGTCTCGCGCATCAATTTCGTGGGTAATTCGGCGTTCTCCGACGGTACCCTTGGCGAAGTTGTCTCCACCCGCGAAAGCGCCTGGTACCGCATCCTTTCGTCGTCCGATATCTATGAGCCTGAGCGCCTCGCCCTTGATCGTGAGCTGCTGCGCCGCTTCTACCAGCGCCGCGGCTACGCCGATGCGCAGGTCACCGGCGCCACCGCCGAGCTGTCGCCCGACCGTACCGGCTTCTTCCTCACCTACACGATCAGCGAAGGCGAGCGTTACCGCTTCGGCGCCATCACCGTCGACAGCCGCGTGCCCAACCTCGAAAGCACCGCAGTCCGGCCGGACATCCAGATCACCGAGGGCGATCAGTACGATGGCGAGGCGGTGGAGCGTGCGACGGCGGCGCTGACCGACTCGCTGGCGACGCGAGGCTTCCCCTTCGCTGAGGTCAATCCGCGTATCACGCGCGATGCCGAGGCACGTCGCATCGCGATCGCTTTCGAGATCACCGAGGGACCGCGCAACTTCATCGAGCGCATCGAGATTGCCGGCAATTCGCGTACGCAGGACCGGGTTATCCGCCGCGAGTTCCGTGTGGCTGAGGGTGATCCCGTCAACCCGACGCTGGTGCGTCGCTCGCGTGAGCGGATCCGCGCGCTGGGCTACTTCGCCGACGTCCAGATCAACGCGAGCCCCGGCAGCACGCCGGACCGGGTGATCCTCAACACCCAGGTCCAGGAGCGTGCGACGGGTGAGGTTTCGCTCGGCGGCGGCTTCTCCACCGATGCAGGCGCGCTTGCCGATATCGGCCTGCGTGAGCGCAACCTGCTCGGCACGGGTATCGACGCGCGCATCAATGCGCTGATCGGCCAGCGGCGCCGCCAGCTCGACTTCTCCGTCACCGATCCGCAATTCCTGGACCGCAACCTCGCCGCCGGCATCGACCTGTTCGCGGTGCAGCGGAACCTGCTTTCCATCGCGAGCTACCGCGAGGAGCGCATCGGCGGCACCGTCCGGCTCGGCTATGAATTCAACGAGTACCTCCGCCAGTCAGTGAGCTATTCGCTTATCCAGCGCCGCGTGTTCGACGTCGCGGTGGACGCCTCGCGCTTCATCCGGGAACAGCAAGGCAGCACGCTGCTCAGCCAGGTGAGCCAGACGCTCACCTATGATCGGCGCGATGACCGCATCGATCCGCGCTCCGGTTATATCGTGCGCCTTGGTACCGACTTTGCGGGCCTCGGCGGCGACGTCAGCTATGTCCGCACGCGCGTCGATGGGTCGTTCTATGTTCCGCTGGAGCGCTACTTTGGTGACCGCGACTATGTGCTGGCGGTGTCCGGCAGTGCCGGCCGCCTCGATTCCTTCGGCGATCGCGAGGATCGCATCGTGGACCGCTTCTTCCTCGGTGGCGACAATCTGCGCGGCTTCGAGGTCGGTGGCGCCGGACCGCGTGACATCTCGACGCGCGACAGCCTTGGCGGCCGCATCCTGTTCACGCAGACAACCGAGCTGCGCTTTCCGTTGCCCGTGTCGGCTGATCTTGGCCTGACGGGGCGCGTGTTCGCCGATGTCGGCATCAATTACGGCCTGCCGTCCAGCGTCAGCGGGCCGGAAGTCAGGGATAGCTCCTTGCCGCGCGTCGGCGCCGGCGTGGGCATCTCCTGGCGCAGCCCGATCGGGCTTATCAACATCGACCTGGCGCAGGCCGTGGTGAAGGAAAGCTACGACCGCACGCAGGTGTTCCGCTTCGGCTTCGGCACGCGGTTCTGAGAGACGAGAAAGACACTCCAATGGTTCGTCGTATTGCCCTGGTTGTTGCAGGCCTGATCGCCGCTTCCCCCGCCGCCTTTGCCCAGCAGCCCGAGTGGTTCGTACCCGGTGGTGGTCAGCGTCCCCCGCAGGGTGGCACGCCGCCGTCCGGCCAGCGGCCGCCGCAGGGCACGCAGCCTGCCGGCCAGCGTCCGCCGCAGACCCCGGCGCGCCCGCCGCAGGGGGCGCCGGTTCGCACGGATGCACCGCCGCCGCTGCCACCGGGGCAGCAGCCGCCGACCGCGATCATAGGCATCGTCGACGTACCTGAAGTGCAGCGCGTATCCAACGCCTTCACCCAGGTTCGCGAGGAAATCGAACGCCGCCGCACCCGCCTAAACGACGACCTTCAGCGTGAGCAGGGCCGTTGGCGCGAGGAGCAGCAGCGCCTTGCCGCCGAACGCGCGACGCTGAACGCGGAGCAGCTTCGCAACCGCGAGCGCGAGTTGCAGGACCGCATCACCGATGCGCAGCGCGTGTTCCGCGACCGCCAGCGCGGCATCGAGCAGGCGGCGCAGCAGGCGCTCAGTCAGATTGAGCAGGCGCTTGGCGTCGTGATCCGCCAGGTGGCGGCCAGCCGCAACATCAACATGATGCTGCCGCGCGGTGTGGTGATCTTCAACGATGCCGGCTTCGACCTCACCGAGGAAGTCGCCCAGCGCCTGAACGCCGGGCTGACGCGCGTTGCGATGGCCCCCGAGGAAGGCGAGCCCGCCGCGGCCTCCACCCCGCCTGCAGCACCGCGCACGCCGACTCCGCCGGCGCCGCCGGCCGCTCCGCGCCGGAACTGACCCATGGCGGCGGATCCGCGGTTCCACGCGACGGCGGGTCCGCATAGCCTGGCCGTGATCGCCGCGGCGGTGGGTGCCGGCATCGTCGGCGACGGCGGACGGCTGTTCACCGGCGTCGCCCCGCTGCAGACCGCAGGCCCCGATGATGTGAGCTTCCTCGACAACCGGCGCTACGCCGCGGCCTTGGCAGCTTCGCGCGCCGGTGCAGTGGTGCTCGCGCAGGCAATGGCCGGCAAGGTTCCGGAGGGCTGCATCCCCCTGGTGACGGCGCAGCCCTATTTGGGCTTCGCGCGCGTCGCGGCGCTGTTCCACCCTGCACCGGTGCCGCGGCCTGGTATCCACCCGAGCGCTGCCATCGGGGTCGGCGCCGAGATCGGTGAGGGGTGCGAAATCGGTGCCTATGCCGTCGTCGGCGCGGGCGCGATCTTGGGGGCCGGTTGCATCCTGGAACCCCACGCCGTCGTCGGGCCCGGCGTGGTGCTCGGCGCGCGGTGCCGCCTGCACAGCCATTCCTCGATCAGCTACGCCATCGCCGGCGATGATGTGGTGCTGAACGCCGGCGCGCGTGTCGGCGGCGAGGGTTTCGGCTTCGCAACGGACCCCAAGACCGGCCGTCACGTGACCGTTCCGCAAGTTGGCCGCGTGATCCTGGGCGATGGCTGCGAAATCGGCGCGAATGCGACCGTCGATCGTGGGTCAGGCGGGGACACCGTGCTCGGCGCGGGGTGTCGCCTCGACAATCTGGTTCAGGTTGGCCACAACGTGCGCCTCGGCAAAGGCTGCGTCATCGTCGCCTTGGCCGGGATCGCCGGCTCGGTCACGCTTGGTGACTATGTCGTGGTTGCGGCGCAAGGTGGCATCGCCGGCCACGTCTCGGTGGGCGACCGTGCCCGGATCGGCGCGCAGTCTGGCGTGATGAATGATGTCGAAGCCGGGATGGATATGCTCGGCAGCCCGGCGCAGCCTTCGCGGGAGAAATGGCGGCAGATCGCGGCGCTCCGGCGCCTCGCGACTGCCTCGATCGAGGCCGAACGTGAGGCGGCGCTGCAAAAGGCGGCCGGTCCAGTCCGTCACGATTTCGAACGGAACGACGGGTCAAGGGAACAGGGTTAGCGGCGCATGGAGAGCGGAACCGAAAATCGCGCAAAGGCGCGTGTGAACGATGCCGACCCGAAGGCGAGCCCCCGGGGTGACGGACCAGACCCGCGCCCGCAGGATGACGCGGCGCCACCGCATCGGCAGGAAGCTGCTGCCCAGCCACCGCGCGGTGGCGCGGGCGAGGGCTCCCATGATCAGCACAGCGACGATGACGCGCCGCTTCTGACCTTCGACATCGCGCACATCATGCGCGCGATCCCGCACCGCTACCCCTTCCTGCTGGTGGACCGGATCGTCGAGGTGCGGCTTGAGCAGAGCGCCGTTGGCATCAAGAACGTCACCATGAACGAGCCCTTTTTCCAGGGGCATTTCCCCCAGGAGCCGGTGATGCCCGGCGTGCTCATCATCGAGTGCATGGCGCAGACCGCCGCGGTCCTGGTAGTGGAAAGCCTGGGGCCGCACGCCCAGGGCAAGCTGGTCTATTTCATGACCATCGAGAATGCGAAGTTCCGCAAGCCCGTGAAGCCCGGCGACCAGTTGCGCGTGCGGGTGGTTCGTGAGCGCAAGCGCGGCAATGTGTGGAAGTTCAACGGCGAGGCGCGCGTCGACGGCGTGCTGGTCGCCGAGGCGCATTTCGGCGCGATGATCCTGGATCGGTAGAGAATGCCCATACATCCGAATGCCAACATCGCGCCCGGCGCGCGCATCGCCGATGGTGTGACCATCGGTCCGTTCTGCACGGTCGGCCCGAATGTCAGCCTCGCCGCCGGGGTCGAACTCGTCTCCCATGTCGTGGTCGACGGGCACACCGAGATCGGCGAGGGCGTGCGGGTGTTCCCCTTCGCCACGATCGGGATGGCGCCGCAGGATTTGAAGTACAAGGGCGAGCCGACACGCTGCGTGCTCGGCGCGCGGACCCTGGTGCGGGAAGGGGCCACGATCCATCGCGGCAGCGTGGGCGGCGTCGGCATCACCACGGTCGGGCCGGACTGCATGATCATGGCGACCTCGCATGTCGGGCACGACTGCACCCTCGAGCGCAACGTGATCCTCGCCAACGACGTGATCCTCGGGGGGCACGTGCACATCGAGGATACCGTGTTCGTGGGCGGCGGCACCGCGATCCATCAGTTCGTCCGCATCGGGCGCCACGCTGTCATCGGCGGCATGAGCGGCGTCGAGGCCGACGTCATCCCCTATGGCTCGGCGATGGGCAACCGCGCCCGGCTGATTGGGCTGAACCTGGTCGGGCTGCGGCGGCGCGGATACTCGCGACCGCAGATTCACGCGCTGCGGGCGATGTTCCGGCTGCTGTTCCGCGAAACCGGCATCTTCGCGGATCGCCTCGTGATCGCCGCCGAACGCTTCGCTGGCGACGCGCAGGTGGCCGAGATACTGTCCTTCGTCGCCGCGCCGTCGAAGCGGGGCCTCTGCAAGGCCGGCCGCGATCTGATCACCGAGGAAGAAGACGAGGCGGTCGCGGGATGAGCTCCGGCGCGCCGCTCGGCATGTTCGCCGGCGGCGGTGCGCTTCCGCATCGCATCGCCGAAGCTGCCGCCGCCACCGGGCGATCCGTGCATGTCGTGGCCATCGCTGGGTTCGCTCATGCTGCCGACTTCGCGCCCCACCGCGCCATCGAGTTGCGCTTCGGCCAGGCGGGACGCGCCCTCGAATGGCTGCGCGAAGGTGACGTGCGGGAGATCGTGATGGCGGGCACCATGCGCCGGCCGTCGCTGCTGTCGCTCATGCCGGATGCCGGCGGCATCGGTATCCTCGCGCGGATCGGACGCGCGGCATTCCGCGGTGATGATTCCATCCTCCAGGCGGTGATCAAGGTGCTGCGCGAGGAAGGCATGGAGGTCATCGGCGCGCAGGATGTTCTCGCGGGCCTGCTGCCGAAGGCCGGTCTCCTGGCCGGCAGCGTGCCCGACGACATCGCGCGCGACGATATCGAGCGCGGCATCGCGGTCGCGACGGCACTCGGCGCCGTCGATGTCGGGCAGTCCGTCGTCGTGCAGCAGGGCCTCGTGCTCGGCGTCGAGGGGATCGAAGGCACGGATGCACTCATCGCGCGCTGTGGCGAGCTGCGGCGCGAGGGCCCTGGCGGCGTGCTGGTGAAGCGGGTGAAGCCTGGCCAGTCTCGGCTGGTGGACCTTCCCACCATCGGGCCGCGCACCATAGCGGAGGCGCGCGCTGCCGGCCTGCGCGGGGTAGCCTTTGAGGCGGACGGCACTATTCTGATGGAACGTGCCGCGACGGTCGCGGCGGCGGAGGCGGGTGGCCTGTTCCTGCTCGCTTTCGACCCGGCAAACCCGAACCAGGAGTGATCCCCATGCAGGGACGCATGTTGCACACCATGATCCGCGTTGGCGATCTCGACCGGAGCGTCGCGTTCTACACCAACCTGCTTGGCATGAAGGAGCTGCGCCGCCGCGACGTGCCGGACGGTAAGTACACCCTCGTTTTCGTCGGCTATGCCGACGAGAGTGAGCAGGCGGTGATCGAGCTCACCTATAATTACGGTGTCCACAGCTACGAGATGGGCAATGCGTTTGGCCACCTCGCAGTCGGCGTGCCCGACGTGGCGGCGGCTTGCGAAGCCGTGCGGAACGGCGGCGGCAAGGTGACGCGGGAGGCTGGGCCGGTGAAGTTCGGCAGCACCATCATCGCCTTCGTCGAAGACCCCGACGGCTACAAGATGGAGCTGATCCAACGCTGATCCGGCAATCTTATCACCATGAGGTACCCAGCCGCCTGACGTGGCTTGCGGCTGAGGTACCGGGCCATCGGTCGCCAGTCTCGGCGTAAGCCAGAACTGGCTGGGCCGCTTGGCCTCAGCCGCGACGCTTGGCCGTCATGGCGAAGGTATCCAGCTGATCCGCCGCTGCAAGCGTCTGTCTCGCCGCGAGGCCCAGTTCCATCCAAGAGCCGTAGGTCAGGGGCACCTCTGACGGCTCGACCAGTGCCAGCGTCCTGCGCTGAACGGCGCGTTTCGGCGCAGGCTTGATGATCTCGCTGCGGGCATTCTCGATGTGTGCCATGGATGGGCAACGTTTGCTTTCTTGAACTCCGGTGAGCCGGAGCTTTCGTGGAACGTGGCCAATTATTGGCACAGAGACCTGTCAACCCGCTTACACGATCATGGCGCATGGGTGACGGAGCCCGCACGTTGCTGTGTGCTCCCGCTCGCGAGAGCGGCTTCCTGTCCCTTGATCTGAAGAGCGAGGTATTTCGAATAGATGCGGCTCTGCGCAAGGCTTCCGGCTGTAAACCACAGGCCGGGCTGCCGCGTCGGGCGCCACATGTTGCGCAACTCGCCGCCGGCATCGAAGCCCCAGACCGGACCGATCTTCTCCGCGATGGCGTCGCCGAGCGTTACGCGGACGACGTCCTGCTGGCTCTTGTAGCCGGTGGCCAGCACGATGAGATCGGCCGGAATGGTGCGTCCATCGCGCAGCCGCGCGCCTTTAGGGACGAAGGTCTCAATATCAGCGTATTGGAGCAGACCGACCTTGCCCTCGGCAATGAGCTCCGAGCAGCCCACGTTGAAGTAGTAGCCGCCGCCTCGCCGCAGATACATCATCTGGAAGCCCGTCGCGTCCTCGCCGAGGGTCTGCTGGAATCCGCGCGCCGCGAGGGCCTCCAGCATGGGACGGTCGAGCTCGGCGGAGCGGGCGGTGGAAAGCTGGTAGGCACGGACGAGGACAGGGTAGGGGGAGGCGGTCGCGAGCAAGTCGCACTCATCGATGGGGATGCCCTCGCCATATAGGGCATAGACCGCCTGCGCTTCCTTCAGGCTCACGACATAGGTCGGGCTGCGCTGGATGATGGAGACCTCGGCGCCATTCGCCTGGAGGTCCTGGGCGACGTCATGGCCGCTGGTCCCGGTGCCGAGCACGAGCGCGCGCTTGCCGCGCCATTCGGCGCCGCTGAGGAAGGCGCCGGAATGCATCACCGTGCCGGCGAAGCCGTCGAGGCCGGGTAGCTTCGGCAGAATGGGAATGCTGCTGACGCCGGTCGCGAAGACCAGGTGGCGCGGGTGCATCTCGCGCGTGGTGCCGTCGGCGCGCCGCAGCGTCACCTGCCAGCTTCCGGTGCCCTCGTCATAACTGCCGCCGGCGAGTTCCGTGTCGGTCCAGACATTGAGCTCCATGCTCTCGGCATAGGCTTCGAACCAGTTGGCGAGCTTGTCCTTGGGGATATAGACGGGCCAGGTCGGCGGAAACGGCATGTAGGGGAAGTGGTTGACGTGCACCTCGTTGTGCAGCGTCAGCGCGTGGTAGCGCTTGCGCCAATTGTCGCCGACGCGGGCGTGACGGTCGATCACCAGTGTGTCCACGCCAAGCGCGCCGAGGCGGGCGGCGATGGCCAGTCCCGCCTGGCCCGCGCCCACGACGATGACGGCCGGGTCGTGATCGGCATAGGCGCGTGCCTTTTCGCGCCGGTCGAGCCAGTTGTCGCCGCTGAACTGCCGCGTGCCGTGGACGTTGTCGGGGGCGCCTTCGGACTGGCCGTGAAGGCCATCGAGCGCCGTCATCAACGTCCAGGCGCGCGGACCCTCCGCGGTCTGCACCAGGCGCAGCACACCGTTGGCGGGGCCGGTTGCCGTCTCGAAGGCGATGATCGCTTCCACGACGTTTTCCCCGGCGCGCATCACATGGCGGGGCGGGGTTCGCTCGGGGTCGAGGCGCACGTCGCGCGGTCGGGTGCGGGGCAGTGTTTCCCCAAGGCGTCGCTCGATGGCCGCCGCGCCGGTGACGGTGGTGAAATCCATGCCGAAGGCGAGGAGGTCACGCCAGTGCCCATCAGGCAGGAACAGGGCGGCCGCGGCGGTGGCATCGCCGACGCCGAGCACCCTGTTGAAGTCTGCGAGCCACGTGGTCGCGGCATGGTGCGGATCATCGCTCAGCATGGCCGTCCCTCCCTGCGCACGGTTCATTTCCGCAGCGCTTGACCCCATCATATGGGCAGCCG